>DBQD01000064.1 GCA_002305715.1 Proteiniphilum sp. UBA1403
TAAACTCTTTCCATTCCGTTGCAGTTTGGTATGCAGCCTTACTTCCTTTGGGAATTTGTACTAACACCGTTTGGTATATCTTGGAACTAAACACACCTTCATGCAAAGTGGGCGGTTCGTATGAAGTACAAGTGATTCGTGTCAGTTCCTCGCTTCCACGAAAAGCAGACGTACCTATATCTTTCAGATGGATTCCGAATGTGACTTCTTTCAAAGAATAACATGGGTTGAAAGCATCATTCTCAATTGTGAAAACAGCATCGGGAATGACAATCTTTTCCAATGAATGACAGCCTGCAAATGCGCTTTTCCCAATGGTGTTAAGGGCTACAGGTAAAGATATGCTTGTTAGGTTTTGACAGCCCTTAAAGGCATTATCCGCAATGGTCGAAACGAAATAATCCGTTGAATTTTGTTCAACTTTATAGGGAATGACAATATCCCCTGAATAGGAACCGCCGCTTTTAGCTATAACAGCGACTTGATGCTCAGAAATGATTTCATAGCGTATTCCATCAATCTCAAACTCAGTTATTGGTGCTGTCTGTGCATCGTCAACTATTGTGGTAAAGTTTTTCCAATAATCGGTTGATGCGTAAGTTTCCTTTTTCCCTACGGGAACATGTAGATTTGCAAACAAATAGGTCATGTTGGAAAATGTATTCTCCTGTATGATTGGAGGATTGGCAGCGGAACAATACACATCGGATATTTTATTGCAATCGTTGAACGCTTTCTCCTCAATGCTCTTTATATTTCCCAACAGCCTAACTGTTTTTAGGTTCACACAGTGGTCAAAGGCACTTTTACCGATAGTTTTAACGGAACTTGGAACTTCAACATCTATAAGTCTCTGACAATTGGCGAATGTACTTTCATTGATACCTTTAATGGAATATGGAATAGTGATATTTTCAATGCTTGTACTTGCGAATGCTGATTTCCCGATAGAAGCGACCGTAGAGGGAATGGATACAGACTTGAAACCTGCACCTGCAAATACCCCATCTTTAATTTCCGACACACTCTCAGGTATTACGCATTCAGAAACAAGAATCCCGTTTAAATACAAGTTGTGCGCTGTCATCAAGGGATTTGAATTATCATATCCATAAACTCTGTCAAATGATATGTTGCACCATGTGGCAAGGTCTGATATATTAACCGCTTTTAGTTTTGAGCAGAGTCCGAATGACATCCCTTCAACCTTTTCTAATGTGGAAGGAATTGTGATGGATTCAAGGTTTTCACACCAATAGAAAGCCCGTCCACAGATTGATTTTATTCCTTCAGGAAGTATAACAGATTTGACGTTACCCCTTTCAAGAGCACTTTTGCCAAGCTGAGTTACTGCAAATGTCCTGCCATTAAATTGCACGGTTGATGGTATCGTGATTTCTTCTGTGATATTGTGCAAAAGAATTTGGCCAACAGGAGTACCAACAACTTCCACTGTCAAATCAGCTACAGAGATAATATTGTACCTGTATCCGTCCACCTCAAAATCATAAGCTGAGACGGACAAACCACATAGCAACCCAATTGTTATCAAAACTAATTTATGTGTAAAATTTACCATAGTTTCTTACCCTTTCTATTTGTTATTGAATGTTTTTGAAATGGTTAGTCCAAAGGTTTGAGGGGAGACAGAGAAAGAAAACGTGGACTAAAACTCTGTCTACGTCTCTGAGGTATCGCCAAACACCTTTCCGTCATATACGAGTAAAAGCCCACGCCGAAGCGTGAGCGACTTATTTTTACTCTTGACGGTCTCTTCTTTTGGCGATTTTCAGAGACAAGAATAGAAAGTTATCGCTTCTTTCTTTATGTCTATATCATTTCTTCTATCTCATAGGCAAATACTATTTAATTTTGCTGCAAAGGTGCACAACAAAAATGGTAATCGTTCAAAAAGTAAGCAATATCTTCATTTGGCCGTTCAAAAACGGTGTAATTTAGATTGATTTACCTAACAGGGGGATTATTTCAGAAGGCGTTTCAATAGAATATTCAGGATTTTCCGCTTGCATTTCCTCCCACTCCTTTTCTGTTGCACCCCAATGACAAGCTACGCTTTCAACCCCTGCATTATGAGCCGTTTGTATATCTTCCACGGAGTTTCCGAATGATATAACGCTGTCAGCCGTGGCCCCCATCATTTCTATTGCTTTTTCAAACAGCCTCTTGTCAGGTTTGAGAATGGGTACACGTGTTTTTACCGAATAACGCCCAATCATACACGTTTTACTAACGGGAAGGTCAAACGCTTTAGCGCACGCCTCAATCCTTCTTTTTACGGAATTAGTGACAATGGCTGTCTTGATTCCTTTATTCCGAATGAAATTTAAGACTTCTAACATACCCTCATACATCTTGCATTGAGGTACTGCGTCATCATGTTCTTTCCAAAGTTTCTTGTTGTCTGCCGTACCTGACGGGGAAAGTTGTATCTTATCAACAAAGGGCATAAGGATGGTGGTGTCAAGCAAAGTATTGTCGAGGTCAAAAATAACGCTCTTATATGTCTTTAATTGCTTTTTACTTAATGATAATTTGGGCTGTGAAGGAATACGTG
>DBQD01000047.1:0-37875 GCA_002305715.1 Proteiniphilum sp. UBA1403
AATATATCACCATCGGATCAGCTTATCCGGTACAAAAGTAATAAAAAAGATTAAATACAATTAATGTGCTCGGTTATTACGGGCTAATACAGATTTGATCAAATAGAGACTTCACCTTTATTAATAACAGAGCAAAATGAAAATAAAAACACACACTTTAAACGAAATAAAAATTGCCGAAGTAATTTCAGAAAGGAGAATCATCAATACAGTTGAAGATGGATTAAATTTATTAGGCAACCTCTACTTTCAAGGTTACGACAAAATTATTATTTACGAGAAAGACATCACGCCCGATTTCTTTGACCTAAAAACTGGTATTGCTGGAGAAATACTTCAAAAGTTTTCCAATTATCGAATTAGTCTAGCTATTGTTGGAGACTTCTCCAAATACAAAAGTAAAAGCCTTCATGACTTTATATTTGAGAGTAACAAAGGAAAACATATTAACTTTGTATTAACTAGTGTTGAAGCAATACAAATTCTTTCAAGTCAATAAATATGAATGAATCGAAAAACATAAAGGATCAAATAAGCAAAGAATCCGTAACTTTCTTTTCAACAGAAAACGATTTTCGAGAATGGCTAGAAAGAAATCATGATAAAGAAACTGAACTCATTGTAGGATTCTATAAGGTGAATAGTGGTAAACCTTCAATGACATGGCCGCAATCGGTAGGGCAAGCGCTTTGTTTTGGTTGGATTGATGGTATTAGAAAATCGATTGATGAAGAGAGTTATTACATTCGTTTTACACCTCGTAGGAGCGATAGTAATTGGAGTGCCATTAACATCAAAAAGATTAATGAACTCACAAAAGCAGGTCTGATGAAACCTGCCGGATTAAAAGCATTTAGTATGCGGAAAGAGGAGAAATCGGAAATCTACTCTTATGAAAATAATGAAATCCAACTCGATTTGGCCTTCGAGAAGCAATTTAAAGATAACGAAAAAGCATGGGACTTTTTCATGAGACAAGCACCTTCCTATAGAAAAGCCGTAATACGTTGGATCATGAGTGCCAAGCAAGAAGCAACCCGACAAGCCAGATTACTAAAAACCATCAATCAGAGCGAACAACAAAAACGACTTCAACAATATTTACAATGATACAAAACATATTATATTTACATTATTATTATAATTTGTTTTTTAGAATATAGTATGTTCAATATAAACATGGAATAGTCATGGAATAGACTTGAAATAGTTATACAATTTCATGAGAAATACACAACATTTGTATACAATGGCAAGCATCTACAACCATTAAATAAGAAAATAGTATGAAAAAAGGAGTATTTATTTGTCTGATTATCTCTTTAATGACCAATTTATTTGCACAAGATAATAAGTCAATTGTGCTAAATCCGCCCAGTAGAGATCGAGGAAAAACAGTAATCGATGCATTGTGGCAGCGATCTTCGCCAAGAGAATTTGACACAAAGAAGATCTCTGATCAAGATTTATCTGATTTGCTTTGGGCCGCAAATGGAATTAATCGCCCAGAGGAGGGTAAGAGAACTGCACCCTCAGCCGTAAATGCACAAGACATCGATATTTTTGTATTTAATGATACAGGAGTTTACCTGTATAATGCCCAGAATCATCGTCTACAATTAGTTGTAAAAGGTGATAACAGGAAGATATTTTCAAGCACGGAGACAGAAACTCTCCCATCCTTGCTATTGCTGTTAGTGTCAGATATATCTAGATTTAGAATAGGAGAAGAAACGGTTAAGTTAGAATGGGCTGCAATCGACGCCGGTATTGTTGCGCAAAATATACTACTATTTTGCACATCCATCGACATGGTTGGTCGACCCCGAGCATTTATGAACAAAGAATCCATTAAGGAACTGTTGAAACTAAATGAAAAACAATATCCAGTACTCAATATTCCTGTATCCTATAAGAAAAAGTAAGCAAAACACCATAATATGAGCAACCTTAATTCAGGTAACAAGGAAGGACTTATTTATAAAATCAGGAATTAAGACAATTAAAAAAACGTGCTCACATCCATAGTCTGCACGTTCAGCATGTAAATCTGCACGTACAGACTATTTTATTTCCTCAACGATCTGAATGTAAATACTTTTGCACAGTAATATTTTAATTTAAACATAAATGAAATGAAATCAAAAGTATTTAGCATCGTAGGCATGGTTCTACTGTTATCCTCTGGCGTAATTGCCCAAAACAGCGATAAGAAATTTGGATTTGAAATCAATGGAGGGGCTTCATTGGCCATAAAAGAACTGAGCAATACCAGCTTGAATGTTGGAATTGGGTCAGAACTATTATTCCATTATCGCTTTATGGACCATCTAGGTGTCTATGGAGGCTGGGGATGGAATCAGTTATCTGCCGACAAATCATTTGCTGGAAACAAAGTCTGTTTTGAGGAAACAGGTTACATTTTGGGACTTCAGCTCATGTATCCTATATATGATTCACGTTTTTCATATTATGTACGATGTGGCGGTTTGTACAATCATATTGAGACCGAAAATGCCGCAGGCAACGTCATAAACAATACGGGACATGGATTGGGATTCCAAATCGCCACTGGTTTGAATTACTATTTGGGTAAAAACTGGAGCTTGACTGGTGGTTTAAAGTACAATTCCTTGAATCGAGACACAAATTTTGAAGGAACGACTAAAAACTTCGACCTACAATATCTTTCGTTTCGAATTGGCGTTGTAAAGCAATTCTAAAATGAAAAAGGTTGTATTCAATTTCACATTAGACATTCACTCTTTACAAATGTTTTTTAAAATTGACAGAGAACTAATATCCTATAAGCAGCTGTTAAGGCTGCTTGTAGTGTTAGTTGTGATCATACAGATTAATGTCATTACATACAACCACTTTAGTGGCTATTTTGTACTCAATAACTTTCAACATTTTATACTGCGTATGGTTCGTGGATGTGTTTTAAGTCTGTTAGCCTCTTTTTTTGTTGCATATTCAGACTTAGTCGTCATTCAATTTCTAAAAAGCAGAGCCCCATGGGAATCAAAAGCTTTTATAAGAGTTGTAATTGAATTTAGCCTATCCCTCTTCATTGCAGTTCTATTTTCGGTCTGTTTTACACTATTTGCCAACACATTAAGTCCATATTCGCACAATTTAAGTAATGTCCTTTTAAACAATGCACTCATATTTTCGGTCGCTAACATTTTGTTGATATCAATACTCGAAGGTTTGGTTTTCTCCCGAAAAAAGACTGAGGCTGAACAATTGGCCAATTCATTGAAAGAGGAGCTGACCCAAATAAAGTTTGAGCTATTAAAAAGTCAAATTAACCCCCATTTCTTGTTCAATAGTTTGAATGTCTTATCAGGATTAATTAGCAAAGATCCCCAAAAGGCGGAGCTGTTTGTCGATGAGTTTTCACATATCTATCGGTATGTGCTTGACACCATTGAACAAACAGTCTCTTCCGTAGGGAAAGAACTCGATTTTATTCGGTCCTATTTTTTCCTACAGGAGATTCGTTACGGTTCCTCACTAACCTACTCCATCAACCTTCCAGCCTCCATCATGAATTGCTATTTACCACCCCTCTCCTTTCAGATAATTGTGGAAAATGCAATCAAACACAATGTAGTAAATGAATCAAAACCTCTTCATATCGATATCGTATTCTTCGATAAATACATATTCATCTGCAATAAAATTGAATCAAAAATATCCAGTGGAAGATCTACAGGAATAGGTCTGAAGAATTTACAAAAAAGATATGCATTAATTAGTGAAAAACAACCTGAATTTTATGTAGATAACAACAGATTCGTTGTCAAACTACCAATCATTGAACAAGTTTAACCTATTACAAACCATAATATATATACAGTACGCAAACTATTGCAATAAAGCTGGCAGGATGAATATTTTCAACTTGCTTACAATAATTGAGGAAAAAGTGTATGGATGTATTAATTATTGAAGACGAAAAAATTGCAGCCGAGAAATTGGAGCGGTTGCTACTCGAAATTGACCAATCAATTCACGTTATAGCAAAACTTGAATCCATTAAGAAATCGGTCAACTGGCTCATGAAGAATCAGGTAGATCTGATTTTTCTCGACATACAGCTTTCAGATGGGATAAGCTTCAGTATCTTTAATCAGATACAAACAAATACACCCATAATTTTTACGACGGCCTATGACCAATATGCTATCAAAGCGTTTGAATTGAACAGCATTGCCTATCTATTAAAACCCATTCGAGTCAAAGATTTGGAAGCAAGTCTTCAAAAATTTAAAACATTGAAATCGACCTATACAATTGATTTCGATCAGCTATTGAAGCAAATACAAGGTAAGGAGCACGATTACAAAAAGAGATTTATCATTCAAATTGGCGAAAAGCTCTCCAAGATAGAAGTATCAGAAGTGGCCTACTTCTATGTTTTTGAGAAAGCTGTTTACCTTAAACTGTTTCGAGGAAATGCCTTCCCTGTCGATTATTCTCTCGAAAAGCTCGAAGAACTGCTCAATCCTAATGAATTTTTCCGTATTAATCGTAAATTTCTTATCAACATTAAATCCATATCAAAAATGACAGCGATGTCTCGTAACAGAGTAAAGATAGAACTTACTCCACCACCCGACAATAATTCAGATACGATTGTAAGTATTGAACGCTCATCAAGTTTTAGAAAATGGCTCGATCGGTAATCACGAAGTACGAAAAAATAAAAGGATCATCACCCACCGTTACGGTATATATAGCATTAAGAGGTTTTTCATTATTTGCACTTGTTCGTCCATTCTTATCAATTGTAACCCACAAATCACCTAGAATTTGACGACTAAAAGAGGTAGTGGAATTGTTGTTAAAAGTAAGAAGCTAGCATATGAGGAGGCTAGTCCTACTAATATGCAACGGGGTTGAGTGTGATCTCAACCCCGTCTATTATCCTTTCAACAAACGCAAAGTATGTAGAGTTTATGTATACATTGAAAGGTGTTTACTATGCTATCACACATAAAATTAGCTCCATCCTGCATTTTGTTGCGCAGCAAGTGTAGGATTTGATGTAATTTCAGAAAGTGGAATTGGGAATATGTACCTTCTGTCTTCGTAATTGAAACCAGGTGTTTTAAGTATGTTCGGATCAATCACACCCGATGCTGGATTATACGACTCAGTCTTCATACTACCCCAAGCAGCTTTATCCGGCACACCTGCTTTACCATCTTTGCTCTTCACCGCATATTTGCTGTCGTAAGTCAAACGATGAATATCTGGCCAACGTCTACCTTCGGCAAGAAACTCAATCTCCCGTTCTTGCAATATCGCCTTCATCAGTTCATCCACATTTGCAAAAGAATTGACTGTAAACTGATCTTCAGGATTAGTTACCGCTCTGTTACGTACTTCATTCAGCAAGCTGACAGCTTTAGTGGTGACGCCATTCTGACGAGCTTCAGCTTCGGCATAATTCAACAACACTTCAGCATAACGAATTACCGGTGTCCAGTCGTTCATAACAGTACCTGCACGATATTTATGCGACCAAAATGCATCGATTCCACCATAAGTCGCTCTTTTCAGTAACTGCGAACGACGTAAGTCGTCAGCCAACCAGAAATCGGCATTTATAATGATGGGGCTCACACAAACAAGGCTTCTAACCGTAGAATAAAACTGCGAAAGTGAACCATTGTTGGTTGCATTATCTAGTGCACTGTTCTCTATAGAGAAGATTGATTCGCTGTTGCTGCTGTTGTTTGCAAACGGGCCTTCGGGAGTTGCTGTCAAAGCATATCCACCAATTGAGCTAGTGAATGGAGCAGAAGTACTCACAATCTTGTTTGATTCTGTAATCACATCATTCCATCTTCCCATGTGTTGGTAAACGCGTGCCTTCAATGCAATAGCTGCACCCTTTGTTGCTCTTGAGATCTTTAATCCGCCGCTGCGTGTGGTAGCCAAGTTCTGTTCAGCATAGTTCAGGTCTTCCAGAATTTGAGCATAAGTCTCTGCACAAGTAGCCCTTCCTGCCTGCATTGCTTCCTGTACTTTTTCAATTGTATTGATGGGAACAATGCTAATGGGCACTCCGTAATGAGATGCATCGGGTGTTGAGGCATAAGGCATTGCAAAATAGACAAGCAGCTCATGAAAACCTAATGCTCTGAGGAAGCGCAATTCAGCTTCACCATCTGCTGCTTTCTCCTGAGAGATCACACCATTCTCAGCAGCAGTTCTCAATCCTTCAATTACGATGTTTATCTTGTTAATCATCTGATAGGTACACTCCCAGTGAGCCTGCCCATTTGGAGATGAAGTGTTGTAGTCTCCGTTGTATGTCACAGCAAAGAACTGTTGCACATTCAGCATGTTTTCACCCTTCATATCACCCTGCTCAACTGAGGCAGCGCCGAAGGGGTATCCCCGTCGTTGGTTGTTACCTGGATAATAACCACTCTGTGCAGCATCGTAGCATCCCACAATAGCCAACTCGCAACGATCTGAAGTTGAAAAAGCGACACCGTAGGTGATGGCATCCTTCTGTCCGATGTTGATGGCCTGATCAGTACAACTGAAAAGTATCGCAAGGCCGAACAGTATATATACTATTTTTTTCATAAAATGTTATAATTATTTGTTTCAAAATGATCATATGGAATACTCCCGGAGGACCTTATTGCATACGATAAATTTTCTATATAAGTTAGAATCCGATATTAAGTCCAATTAGGAATGTCCGTTGTTGAGGATTTCCATTCAAGTCTACACCAGGAATCACCGTATATCCCTCAGGATCGAGTCCGCTATACTTGGTGAAAGTAGCTAAGTTCTGTCCCTGCAGATAAATTCTTGCCCTTTCAACCCAAAGTGTTTTGCAAATATCTTTCGGTACATTGTATCCAATGGAAACGTTTTGCAATTTCAGGAAGTCACCATCCTCAACCCATCGCGAAGAACCATCACCGGTAAGGTTAATGAAACTGCTCTTACCATAGAATAACCGTGGCACACTGCCATCGCCAGGATTAGTTTCACTTTGCCAGCGACCCAATATTTCTTTGCTGCTATTTACAAAGCCCTGATCCAACATATCCCTGCGTGTTACGTTTGCAACCTTGTTACCTCCAGAGAAGCGGAAGAAGATGTTAAGATCGAAATCCTTCACTGTAAATGTGTTATCCCATCCACCAAACCAAGTTGGCAATGAATTCCCCAGAATAATTTTGTCGTCCTGTACCAAATTTGATGCTGTTGTCAATTCTTTTGGGTTGCTCGGGTTATACACATAGTACTTACTATCGGCGATATTTCCTTGAATAATGGTACCATCTTTCTTGTAATACATCGGATTACCATTGCTCATGTTTACCCCAGCATAATGATAACCCCACAATGCGTTCATCGATTCACCTTCACGGAGGATATAATGCTCATAAGGTATATCATTCACCAATGTAACCACCTTGCTCTCCTGTGTGGAGAAGTTGAATGCAGTCTTCCATGTAAAACCCTTGTTCTGGATGATGTTACCACCAATTTCAAGTTCAATACCATTGTTTTTGATTCGTCCGTAGTTTTGAGCTATCACATTCCATGGTATACCCAACGATGGAGGAGTTGGCACATCCAATACAATATCGCTATTATCTTTTTGCCAATAAGCAAACACAAGATTGAATCTGTTATTCAAGATTCCGGCATCAAACCCAAAGTCTAGAATTTTTTGTTTTTCCCATCTCAAACCTGGGTTACCTGCCTGATAGTATGCAATACCTGCCTGGTCACCATATTTCTGACCAGCAAAGATATCGTTGTACATGAAATCGCCCGACAACCTGTCGTTGCCCACTTCTGCGAAGCTACCCCTAAGACGGAAATCGCTTACCACATCATTTATTGCGCTATCTTTCCAGAAATTCAAACCAGAAAGGCGGATGGCAGCAGATCCTCCGTAGAATGTACCCCAACGATTGTCCACATGCAGGTTGGAGATGCCATCCCTACGTATCGATCCTCCCACATAGAAAATACTGTTGTAATTGTAGTTAGCACGGAAGATGTAAGAAGCCAAACCGTTTGATGTCCAGCTACCTCCTGAACTTTGTGTCACATAGGTGTCACTGATTATTTCATCCACAAAGAAAGGATCAGAGAAATCGCGTGCACCTGCAGTAAAACGACCGTATTCATAGTTGGTCCACTCTGCTACTGCGGTCATATCAACATTATGCAAACCGAATGATTTGTTTGCCGAGAGTATATTTTGGAAGTTCCAGCGTTGTCTCTTGATGGAGGATCTGCTAATGAGTCCCTTATAACCAAATCCATCACCCGACTCAGGTTTCCACACATAGCTGTCGTCAATCATATTCACATCGGCTCCCACCAATGAACGGAACATCAGCCAGCTAGTTGGACGAATGTCAATATTAGCTGTAGGCAATAACCTATAAGAGGTATTGTTCTGTTTATTGTTTTTCAATACCCACACAATGTTCGGTATTGTATTTTCAATAGTACGTTGGTTAGCTCCTTTACCTAGCGATTTGCGGTCATTTGGATCGATATTGAAACCCGTTGGATCGTCCGGATTGTATACCGCCACGTTTGGCAACATCCTTGAGCTGGCATACATGTTGTCACTAATTGAGTTTGTACCTTTCACCGGACCGGTATTCAGCTGGTTCGAAGCATTCAGTGAGAAGCCGGCAGTTACATAATCCTTCAGAATCTTTTGTTCTGCTTTTGCATAGAAAGTGTATCGGTTGTAACTGTTATTGATTACCACCCCTTTCTGGTCGGTATAACCGGCAGAGAGAAAATATTGCGTTTGTGGAGAAGCACCTGAAACCGATAAGGTATGGCTGTGCTGGAAGCCTGTTCTGAAGACATGGTCATACCAGTTGGTGTTTGTCTTCTTGTCGTCCAATGCAGCCTGCGGATTACCGTTGCTGTTTGTATACTTCTCGTTGGCAATCATCACAAACTCTTCTGCATCCAGCAGGTCATACAGTTTCGAAGCAGACGACCAGCCCATCCAAGAATCGTACGAAACCTTGGCTGCACCCTGTTTTCCTTTCTTCGTAGTGATCAGGACGACCCCGTTTGCTGCACGCGAACCATAGATTGCGGTGGCAGCACCATCTTTCAATATCTCAAACGACTCGATATCCGACGGGTTGATGTCGGCAAGCGCATTGTTGTTTGAGTAGGAATAGCCCACATTACCTGAAGTCACAGGCACACCATTGATTACATAGAGCGGTGAATTGGAGGATGAGATGGTTCCCACACCACGAATCACAACTCGTGGAGGCTGCGTCACATCGCCCGAAGGAGACACAACCTGTACACCCGATGCCCGACCTGCCATCTGCTGCATAAAGCTCGGAGATGCTTTCGTAGCCAGATCTTCTCCTTTAATCTGGGAGATGGAGCTGGTAACATCCTTTTTGCGTTGGGTACCATATCCAACCACCACCACTTCATCCAACACTTCGGCGTCGGCAAACAATGTTACACGCACCTGAGCACTTACCGGTACCTCTTCGGTGATGTAACCCACGTAAGAAATCTGCAGAATACCGCCCGAAGGTGCTGTCAGCCTAAAATTACCGTCCACATCGGAAATAGTACCTTGGTAGGTCCCTTTTATCAAGATAGTGGCTCCGATAACCGGATCACCGGCTTCATCCACAACCACTCCACGCACGTCTGTCTGTGCCATGGCAAGCCCTATTTTGATTATCAACAAGGCCAAAACAATTAGGAATCTTTTTTTCATACTAAAATTTAAAAAAAATTAAAAATAATCACTTATAAACACAATATGGTCTACCCTACCCTTAAGCAAGGAGTAATTGTTAAGTAGGAGGATCATCGAAAATGATGAGTGAAGTATATTAAGAGAGATATTAAAGCGATATAGAAAGAAGAAACGAACGAAGAAAGGAGGAGTGATTGAAGAGTTACATGCTCAATACGAACACGACTAGTAGGCGCGCCACTTAAATATTTAACATACGTTTTATTTACAGAAAAGTACACTTCACTGTGAACTCGATTCATAAAATTACACATTTAATCCAAAGAGATTACAAAAATATCAATTAAAAATTAATTTGCAACTATTTTAGAGTAATTTTAATGAAAATATAATTCAAGCGAAAACTTTTTTAGCCATCAATTGTTTAAAATAATTTACACACAGTTAATTTATTTACAATTCAAACGGATTCCCAAGAGCGGAGAACGGCACAGATTCACGAAATAGTATTTTTAAACACTCCCCTTAAAATATGATAACGCAAATCGTGAAATATACAAAATCACATCTATGCACATCTCTTCCTATTTTATGTTTCTAATAACTGCATACCTAAACCTCTTTTTTGATCTCCGGCACATTTCTATTTTTACGTTGGTTGCCGGCATCGGAAGGTATTTGATGTGCTCGCATGGTACTTTCAGGGAAAGGTTTCATAAGTGAATCGACAATGTGCTGCGGAGTAGATGGGTCAATCCATGTTGCGATATCATCTTTTGAAAGAATCAGCGGCATTCGCTTTTTGGAGTTGTGAATGTACTCCATTAGCGGGTTAGCGGCTGTTGTGATAATGGAAAAGGTGTCGCGCACCTCACCGGTGAGCTTGTTCACCCAGGAGTTGTAGATGCATCCCATGTAGAAAACCGTTTCATCTTTCGGATAGATGTAAAACGGTATTTTCCTGTTGTTTTCGTGCCGCCACTCGAAGAAGCCATCCACCACAAGAAGACAACGCTGACTGACGATTGATTTCTTGTAGGATGGTTTTTCACGAATTGTATCGCTTCGCGCATTCAAGGTCATGTTGGCGAGTTCGTTTGCCTTCTCTTCGTTTACTGCAAACGACGGGATCAGTCCCCATTCCGACAGTTCAATGACACCCTGTTTTATGATTGGGAGTTTTGGATGGGAGAAGCCGGAGACAAGAAAATAATCCTCATCAAAATTGAACTTCATCTGAACACCTTCATTCGATTTGAGGTACTCCTTGATGGCCTCCTTCACTTTTTTTTCGACCGATACTGTGAAGCACATGATTAGATGGTTATTTCGATTAATTCATCAACGTTCGTCGTATATGCCTTCGAAAGATGCAGGCGCCGCATTTTATGCGTAAGTTCATCCTGTGAAGCCAACCGCACAATCATCTTCCCATGCTTGTTATTCAGTTTATCAATCGCTTCCATCAAACTTTTGTGCTTTGGATTTGAGTTGAAAAAGAGAGACGGTTGATAGAGGTTCGCATCTACAAAGTCCATCAGGATAACCCCGGCTCGTTTATAGTGCTTGTTCTCCTTGTATATTTTCCTCAAGCCATTCACCGCAAACTGCGTCAACTCCAACGAGGAGGAGGTTGGGAAAGGAAGCTTCAGCAACACGCTGTTCGAATAAAAGTCCTCCTTCTCATTAAAGCGGTTGGTCTCGACAAAGAGCATCATGCGCCGGCACAGCGATTGTTGCCTGCGAAGCTTCTCGGCACTCATCATTGTGAAGGTAGCGATGCGCTCGTGGAGGTCCTCGAAGGTGTTATAGTCCCTATCGAACGAACGTGTTGTGGCAATGCTGTCCTTCTTCTCTGGGAGCTCCATCTCGATACTAGGTATTCCTTGCAAATCTCTTTGTAGACGCCATCCCACAACCGTCATCAACGAGCGGACCATCGACTCGGGCAGCTGTGTAAAATCGTACGCCGTGTTCACTCCCATTGCGCGCAGCTTGCGAGCATACCTCCGGCCAATTCCCCAGACATCCTCAATTGGCAGCCAGCGGAGCGCTTTAATTCGCTTCTCCTCGCTATCGATCACATGCACCCCCTGCAGCTCTGGAAACTTCTTAGCGATGCGGTTCGCCACCTTGGCCAGCGATTTGGTTGGCGCTACTCCCACACTGAGCGGAATACCGGTCCAGCGCCGTACCTGTGTCCGCATACGGAGTCCATATTCCCGCATATCGGCATCGATGCCGTTAAGATCGAGGAAACACTCATCAATTGAGTAGACCTCATACACAGGGGTATAGGAAGCGAGAATGCTCATCACACGGCGACTCATATCGCCGTACAAGATGAAGTTCGAAGAAAAGACCTGAATATTGTAGCGCTGTATCAATTCCTTGATCTGGAAAGCAGGTGCTCCCATCTTCACTCCAGCAACCTTTGCCTCATTTGAACGGGCAATAACGCACCCATCGTTGTTACTGAGCACAACAATAGGTTTGCCATTCAGCGAAGGGTTGAACACCCTTTCACACGAGGCATAGAAGTTATTGCAATCGGCTAAGACGTACATTTTTGTTTACAATAGAGGTCACAATTCCCCAGATAAGAACTTCAGCCTGGTCGGCACTATACTCTAAAACCGGAAAATCTTTATTAAGCGGAATCAGGCGTACTTTATCCTCCAACTTTTCAATCCACTTCACCGTAAATTCCCCATCAATATAGCAACAAGCGAGCAGATCGGACGACCATTCAACCGACCTGTCAATAACCAATATACTTCCCGGATAGACCAGAGGCGCCAGCGAGTAGCCACGCGAAACGGCATAGAAGGTAGCCTCGGGATGCTTCACCAGGAGCTTGTTCAGATCGATGCTCTCCTGCAGGAAATCATCGGCAGGCGATGGAAAACCGCAATTCACCTCCCCCGCAAGCGGAAGCTCCAGCTCACTCATTTCGAGTGAGTAGAAATCGAAGTTCTTATCCGAAGAGTTTATTTTCTTCATACCCATTTCTCAAATAAATGATTCAGCAAACGTTCTCACCGCATTTTCCAGGAGTTCACTCACCGTATCCATGAAACAAAACAGCTTGTTTTATTTTGAACAAAAATAACTGTTTTCAAATCTCGAAGGAGCATTTCACCCACAAAAATTATCATTTGACCAAAAAATAATTCTCAATCTTTTGAGGCAGAGCTACATTTGCTCCAAAAAAGAAGCAATGAAAAAGATTATAACTTGTATTGTAATAATTCAATGCCTCGGTCTCTCACTGTTGAGGGGACAGAATTCGACGAGGATTCGGGGAATACTTCTCGATGAGACGGGGACTCCGCTGGTTGGTGGAAACATTGTAATTCCGGGTACATCCATTGGAACATCAACGGATATGAAGGGTGAGTTCCTGTTGGAAATTCCTGCCGATACAAAATTGCTGAGTTTCTCTTTTCTTGGATATACGCCGGTGGAGGTCGCTCCGGAGGAAACGATGAGAATCACCCTTCAGCCGGATGCAACGTTAATTGATGAGGTGGTGATAAAGGCGCAAAAGCCGACCATACTGATTACTGCAGAGAAGACAACGGTATTTTCTGCTTCATCACCTCTTACCTCTTCCGGAAATGCCTACAATGTGTTGAAGAACCTGCCGGGTGTTATTCTCAATAGCGATGGCACGCTGTTTCTCAATGGGAAGTCGGGGGTAAAAATTCAGGTCGACGGCAAAGACTCCTATCTCAGTGGTACCGATTTGGTGAACTACCTAATTGCGTTGCCAGCCTCTTCTCTCAATAAAATTGATCTGATCCACCACCCCTCTGCTCGGCATGATGCGGCCGGAAATGCAGGAATCATCGATATCTCCACCCTCAAATCGCACGTTGCAGGATACCACATCAACTATAATACAAACTACGAACAGGGTAAGCAGAGTCGCAGTAACAACAACATTTCACTGGGGCATCATGCGAACAAACTGAGTCTAAATGCAATGTACGGATATTACTATGGAGACGACTATGTAGATCTGACAATTAAGCGCACCTTTCCAGAGATGGCCAACGAGCAGAAGATCTTCTTCAACCAAGACTCCTATCGGATGCAAAACAACCAATCGCACTATTTTAATGCTGGGCTCGACGTATATGCCAATCCTCAAACCTCAATCGGAATAAGCCTTAGAGGAAATATCGGGGACAGAAAAGAAACGGGCACGTTGTCTTCTCTTTTTTATACACCTGTAACTCTCTCCGACTCCACCATTGCATCTCGCACAGACAACAAGCGGGAGAGTAAAAACATCTCGCCAACGCTCAATCTTCAGCATAAAATAGATTCGCTAGGAAAAGAGATCTCAGCTTCGGTCAACGGTTTGTACTATGGAATTGACGAGACACAGGTGCATAACGACCGAATAACCTCGAACAGTGGCAACACTACCGGAAACGGCTCTCACGCTCTAAAAAAAGGGAGCATAAAAATGGCTTCAGGACGTGCGGACCTGGCTTTGCCTTTCAACAACAGTTGGCGATTGGATGCAGGAGTAAAAAGTGATTTTGTTGATATCTACAACCAATCGGATTACAAGAAAATGGATCACGAGCAGTGGATTAACGACCCGCAGCTGAGTTCAACTTTCTTTTACAAAGAGAATATCAATGCAATCTACTTGAGTAGTAAATTAAACAAAAAGTTAGTCGTCGCAGAAATAGGTCTGCGGGTGGAAAACACCAATATTCAAACAGATGAAATTGATCAATCCTATACAGATCTCTTTCCCAATATGATGATCAGCTGGCATTCATCAGAAAATAATGAACTCTCGCTCACCTACAACCGTCGGATCGATCGGCCCAATTATCGGGATCTGAACCCATTTGTCTACGTTTTTGACAGTTATACGTACGAACAGGGTAATACCAATCTTAAACCGCAGTTTACCGATCGCATTAACCTAGCCTACACCATGCGGAAAGCCTACAAGGTTGGACTGTTTTACAACCGTACCCTGCAGGCCATCATTAAGTCCTATTTCATTCAGCCAGGCACAAAACGGGTCATTGTGCTGCCCACCAACATGGCTTCCTTCTACTCATGGGGAATACAAGGCGATGCCGGAAGAATATTGGTGGCCGATTGGTTTCATACGAGCATACACGCCGAACTGGTGCAAAATAGGTACAAATGGAACGAGAAAAATACGCTCATGGAAAACAGTGGAGTGACTTTTCAAGTGGGTGTTCAAAACCATATTCGATTACCGTGGGGATGGACCGGTGAAGTGAGCGGCTTTTACAATAGTCGCATGGCATACGGGCAGATCGATGTGATGCCGATTTATCAGATCTCGGGGGGTGTTCAGAAGAACTTTTTCGAGGGAAATGCTACGCTAAGCATCTTTTCGAGCGACTGGCTCCACTCCAACCACACACGGGTAAAAGGGTTCATTAGTGGTGGATTTGCTGCGACAGATGAATTTTATGATCGTGCTATTATTGGTATATCACTTTCCTATTGGGTTAAAAAGGGTGAAGATCTAAAAAAGGAGAGAAAGCAAAAAGAGATTGACACAAAACGAATATCTTTGTAAAAAGTAGATCAGGACATATGAAAAGAAGAAATGTCTGGTTTTGGATTTCACCCTTCATTTTTGGGTTTCTGGTGATGTTAACCGTTCGCCTCGTAAGCGACGTACCCACTGAATACAAATTCTGGGAGCGACCCTTTGAAAAGAATCTAATAGAAATAGTCTCGGTGATTATCATTTTCTATTTCATTCAATTCTCTCAAATCTACTTCATCAATCGAAGGAAAGCAACGGAGACTCAACTCACTGTAAAGAAGTTGATAACAGAGTATTTAATTGTCACCCTCTCCGGATTACTGATTACAGCACCCTGTGTGTATCTCATTCATTTCATGACGGGTGATCCGGTGTACACTGACGACTTAGTGATTGCGGAGGTTGCAATTACATTGTTTTTGGTGATTCATTATTCCATATTCAGAGGGGGCGATGTGCTACAGGCGTATGTCAACCAGAAAACGTTGACACAGCAAATCAAGAATATGCAGATGGAGACTGAATTGAATTTTTTAAAGGTGCAATTCCATCCTCACTTTCTATTCAATGCACTCAATGCAATCTATTTTCAGATAGACGAGAAGAATGAAACAGCCCGTAAGTCCGTTGAGCAACTCTCTGAACTATTGCGCTATCAGCTCTATGATATCAACCAAACTGTGATGATTGAACAGGAACTTAAATTTATTCGAAATTACATTGATTTCCAGAAGGTAAGAATGCCGGACTCGTTTCAACTCACCGTGATTTTCGACGCGAAGTTAAAGCATCAGCAGATTCATCCATTGTTACTCTTCCCGCTGGTAGAGAATGCATACAAATATATGGGTGGCGACAATTGGATAAAAATTAAGGCTCATATGAACGACAAAGGTCTCAGCTTCTCAGTAGAGAACTCCATTCCGCCATTTGCACAGGAAACAAAAAAGAATGATTTCGGAATTGGCCTCGAGAATTTACAGCGAAGACTGAGTCTACTTTACCCGGATAAATTTACCTTGCAAATAGAAAAGATAAAGTATTCATTTATTGCAAAATTACAGATTGAATGGTGAAATTACGATGTGTGATAACAGACGATGAGCCAATGGCCCGAAAGGGACTGCAAAGCTATCTGGAGAAAATCGATTTCCTGGAATTAGTAGCCATGTGTGAAAACGCTATTCAACTGGGAAAGGTATTGAAAGAACAACCTGTCGATTTGATATTCCTCGATATTGAAATGCCGTATCTATCTGGAATTGAATTGCTTTCGGGACTAACGAGTCCGCCCAAAGTTATTATCGTTAGCGCTTACGAACAATATGCATTGAAGGGTTTCGAACTAGAGGGTGCTGATTACCTGCTGAAGCCTGTTTCGTTTGAACGGTTCTTTAAAGCTGTCAACAAAGTATACAACGGATTTACGAAAGAAAAGACAATTGAGCATCAACCCGAATCTATCTTTGTTAGAACGAATCAGAAATACGAAAAAGTAGATTTTGAGGATATTCTATTTGTGGAGGCGCTCGATAACTATATCTCCATTCACACGTTGAAGAAAAAATACATCACCCATACCACCTTGAGTTCGTTTATCCAGAGATTACCATCTCAGAGATTTGTACAGATACACAAATCGTACGTGATAAATGTCGAAAAGGTGACCTCATTGGAGGGTAACCTTATAGGGATTGAGACCTGTAAGTTACCCATTTCCAAAAGTTATAGATCTGTAATTAAAGAATTGTTACTGAAGTAGTAGCATGAAGTATGAAACAGTGGAACAAAACCTGTAAAACAACTCGAAGGTTGAAATTACTTAATGCCGTATTTCTTCAGAATATTCAGTACCGGCTCTTCAATGGAGCGACTCCATAAGGTATACCCATAATTATCGGGATGGGTTCCATCGACCGATGTTTCATGATTATCGGATGCATTGGGCGTTATGAGATAAACATCTTTATAACGATCTTTGTCTTTGCCATATTTTAGTTCACAGAAGATCTCCTCCACAGCCTCCGCCTTGGCGGCTTCCCTCTTTTGCACCAAAGTATCTAGGTTACCTCTTTCTCGATAGATGGTTCGTTGGAAAATGAGCGGTTTACCAGGATGTGCTTTAATCAATCTCTCAATGAAAGGAACCAAGCGCTCACGAATCAACTCTGCATCGGGATTGGAGAATGTGTCGAATAAAAAAGCATCTGCTTCTATGGCCTCAAGAACTGTGGCATAATAGGGTTGCATCAGACATCGTCCGCTGGCGCCTAATGAAATAATCTGCAATCCGGTGTGACGCATGAATTGCATGGGCCAACTCATGCCGGAGCGACTGGTACTCACTCCCTGAGTGTAAGATGAGCCGTATGCGACAATACGATGACGGAAATTTGACTCCAACGGTTCTATCGAGGCATCGGCATCTATTCCTATCTTACAAGAGTGTATTTCAGAATACATGGGCAAGTAAAGCATGAATTCATGTTCGGTTCCATCCATATTGTCGAGGAGCGTAAACGTGTCGCTCTTAGAACCCTTAGAGAGTGTGCCTGCACCACTGTTTGCATATTGCCAAACTCCACGATCGTTTTTAAAATAAAGATCGTATCCCTTGTAGGCAATTGGCATGGTAGAAACCGAGTTATAGATATATCCCCACTCTGTGGAAATGGTTATTTTCTTGGTGTCACTCTTAAAGAGTACAGCCATCCCAACAGGACATCGAACCTGATTATTCTCGGTTGTGGTAAATCCTTTAAATAGTAATGTATCTATGCGATGATAGGGATTGGGCGTGTTGGGAAAGGGTTTGCCGATAAGATTGAGATCACTGGCTTCGATATACTTTATTTCTTGACTCATGAGAGAGCCAATTGCCACAAAAAGTAATAAAGAAAGTACTATTTTTTTCATCGTAAATATATTTTTAATAAAACAAAGTTACAATTTCTTATTGGGATTTAAGAAATGAGTATTGCCAAAATTTATAAAAGGGTTTTTAAAAAGCATTGCCTCAAAAATATTGTTAAACTGCAGAAAAAAAAGCACTTTTGATGTCACCAAACAGCAATATCCTACGTCATATGAGTGTACAATTAAAAAAATCATGGTGATGAAAAGAATTCTATTTACAATGTTTTTAGCAGGGATACTAATCCCAATAAGTGCCCAAATTAAGGGTACCGTAACCGACACCTACAACAACCCTGTAAAGTATGCAAAAGTGACTATCTACTCGTTACCCGACTCAACATTGATTGCTGGAACAACAGCCAATGAACGGGGTGAATTTTCATTTCCACGTTATTTAAGTGTGAATAAACTTATAAAGGTAACGTATAACGGATACAAGCCAACTACCTTCCGTGCGCTGCCGGAGCAACATGTAAAGCTACAAGATGAGCTGACCATGCCGGATAACCTGGCTCACAACAGAACAGCTTATCGGGATCCTGAAAAAAAGAGTTGATCGTCGCTTGATCTCTTCTGATCAGAAATAATATCAGATGTAACCGCCTCATGGTGCTCATGAGTCGGTTTTTTGCTATGCAATGAAAAGGTTTCAAATACTTACTAAAATCAACTGTAAAAGGAGGCTTTTATTTATAAAATATCAATATCTTTGTTAAAAAGATATCATGGAAATATTTTCTGAAAATATCGCTCATTTTACGCACGGAATGGCATCCATGTTTTTTATTGTTATTGCTTCCCATCTCTATTGGCAACAAAATAAGAGTCGTCTGCTTAGGTTTTTGTTTATTGAGATGATATTCTTTGCGTTTATTGAGTTGAAAGACATGGTGTATCTTATAGATGGTATTTGGCACACCGATGATCTTACGCGTATATTCCTAAGCGTTGACATGTGGATTGTCCCATTCACCATGTTATTCCTTTTCGAGTTAATGTCTCCAACATGGGTTACAATTCAACGAGCAATTGTTGTCATAGCACCGTCGGTTATTTCGACATTTTTGTTGATTTTCATTCCTTCTGACAGATTGTTTCAATGGATTGCAGTATATAGCCTACTACTTGCTACAGTTGCCATTTTTGTAGTTTACATGGCTTCGGCAAGATATAATAACTATGTGAAAAAGAATTTTTCATATACCGAAGGATTAAGTGTTTCGTGGGTAAGAACAATCATTGTGATTCTTTTTATGTACTTAATTTTATGGTTTTTTATCCTGCAATATGAAAACTGGTGGGGAGATACCATTTACTATGTGATAACCATGGCGGTGTGGAGTTATATCTATTTCTACACTTTGCAACATGCAGTCATAGAAATACCCGATATCCTCTACCATTTTCGGAACAAAAAGTTAGAGATCAACGACATGAAGGAAGATGATTGCCCATATCTGTTTACCAAGACTCTAAAAGAGGCAATAGAAAATGATAAACTCTACCTTAATCCGAAATTACATATCACAGATGTTGCATCGGCAATCAATACAAACAGAACATACCTTTCCAACTATTTGAACAAACATTTGAATACTTCTTTTTATGATTTCATAAATGCATTCCGTGTGGAAATGGCATGTGAATTACTTGTGAAAGAAAAGAAACAAACAATTGAACAGATTTCCGAAGAATCTGGGTTTAATTCTTATTCTACGTTCAACCGTTCCTTTTACAAATTAAAAGAATGTAGTCCATCTGAATATAGAAATCGTCACCGATAATACGCAAGTTTCTTAAAAAAGCAAGTTATTGTTAATTTGTTAGTCTGATTTTGTTGTAATGACAAGTTTTTTAATGTATTGACAGAGTTGCATACTCCATACTTCACTATTTTCGTAGATATGTAAACCGCGAAAATATGACTGTAAATCAAGGCCAAGCAAAACAACAAAAAGAGCAAAAGCAGGAGCTTAAAAAACAATTATACCATGTTAACAAAACAGGCTACCGTTGTTCGAACTGCGGAGCATCTTATACATCTACCGACAAATTCTGTTCTGAGTGTGGCACAACCATAATAGTTAATGCATGTGTACGATGTGGAGCGGCTACAGAAGTTAATTGGGAAATTTGCCCCCAATGTGGACAAAATCTACACGCCGAATGTTGTTCTTTCTGTGGAGCTTTCTCAAACTGTAGCGACGTATTCTGTACCGAATGTGGGAATCCAAAAAAAGGCATCATCTGTCCAGTCTGTCAAACGCTTAATTTTCGCAGCTTCTGTCGCAAATGCAATACCCCTCTCAATGCTCTAGCTCAAGAGGCGATGCGACAGATTGAAGCTAAACCTGAATTTAAGAAAGCACTCAGCATCGCAGAAGATCTTGCTGTTCTAGAAGATTATCTACGTCGCCCAAACGGTGAAGAGGTTGTAGCCGATGAAATTCAGGAACTTTCGGATGAAAACAGAGCATATATAAACCAATACAAAGAATTATTAGCCGTTATTCGTGGACAAGTTAACAAGGAAAACACAGAAAAACAGATATCGAAGAAAAAGGAACCAAAACCAAGAAAAACATTCTCAATTAAAATCTCTAGTAAAGAAGAGGCGTTAGCACAATACAATGCTAAACTACAGGAAATGAAGGAGACTCTCAACGCCCTGATTCCTGAACCCGCAATGACACCGCAAATGCAGCGCAACTATTATACTGCCGTTAAAATAGAGATAATGACTAAAACTAAAGTCAAAGTGGGATGGCAATGCAATGCGTATGGTTGCTTCCACGAAAAGCCAAACGACTGTACTGAACCATTTCAAGGCGGGACCTGGATTTATGAAGAAAGGGATACAACTATCTGGGTAAAACCAATTGATTAATACCAATGTAATGTGAACCAAATGGAAATATTTATTCGGGATTATTTATAATTTATTTGCTTCTAATAGTAATGAGTGATATCGAAAAAACAATCAGACCTGCAGATAATGCAAGTGAAAAGACCGTACGTCCTATAACTAATAGTGAGAAAACGAAGAGAGTTGCGGAAAATAGGGCGGAAAGAACAATAATGGCTACAGAGAGGCACACACAGAGAGAAACAGGAATGGATAAAACCATACGAGCAGCAATCCCAGTAGAAAAAACTATACGTGGAGAAGCTCGAATAAGTTCACAATCTGAAATTCAAGATGAAATAAACAAAATCGTAAGTCAGGTTGAACAACAAACAGAACGGAGCGATTTTTTGATCAACAACATCCATTATGTTGTTATCAAACCATTATCCGAGAATACAGGTGAAGCAAACGTATATCTCGTGGATGGTGTCGATAATCAATATGCACTCAAGCTATACAATGTTGGCATTAAACCGGATAGCGATATCATTGAAATTGTCCGTCAAAACTCATGTAATCCATCGCTGACGTTCCTAGTGGACACATTTCAACATGGAGAATGGACAGACCCTAAGAATGGACAAGTTCACTACTTCGAACTTATGACATATTGTAAAGGTGGGTCACTTAAGCAATTAACCATCAGCCACAACTCAGAAGGTGAACAACTTTTAAGCGAGATAGTGATAAGGTGTGCCGCTTGCCTCAATTTTCTTCATTCTAAGCAGATTATCCATCGTGATATAAAACCGGCCAATTTCTTTTTCAAAAATGAGGGGAATAATGTTGAAGATCTTTCACTTGCCGATTTCGGTATTGCTATAAGGTGCGATAATAACGGTGAAGCAAATGTTGAGATACAGATGCGGACTAAGATTTATGCTGCTCCCGAATATTATGTAACCATCGATGGAATTGCCATCACAAAAAGTATGGACTTCTATTCGCTGGGTATGATGCTTCTTGTTCTGTGGGAAGGTGGAGAGGAGAAGTACCGCGCAATTGGAGAACGCGTATTGTGGAAATTGAAACAGGACAACAAACTTCCTTATCCGCAGACTTTAACTCCACGTCTACAACAATTAGCCAAGGCTCTGACTATTGCTGATCCTGAGAAGCGAGCGGGTTTTAAAGAAGTTGTTAAGTGGGCGAACGGGGAAAATGTTTTCAATGAAGAGAACATTGAATTCTGTATTGTATACAATGCCTCAAAAAAACAAATTGCTAAATCACGTGAGGAACTGGTGAAATTCATGCTCGATGATAAAAAATTAGCAACTACATATCTTTATAGAGGACAAATTGTAGAATGGCTCAAAGAGATCAACTTCAATGAGCTTTCAACACCATTGGAGGAGATTACAGAAATACAATTCCCCAAAAATAAAGAAGCCGGATTCTGGGCTGCATGCTACTTTCTGGACCCAACATTAAAGTATGAAGATTGTAATAACAAAGCTATAGAAGAAAACGAAGAGATTGCAGCCTCACTCATAAGAAATTTCGACTATTACAGTCAAGTACTTGCAGATAAAAACGACAAGCTCTTCATTTACCTAAACGCTACAGGACGTGGAGAGGTAAACAAACTGGCATCGTTGTTTAAAATGGGAGAAAACAACCGTGATGTACTACTCCGTCTTATCTACACACTCGACCCATCTTTACCCTGGTTAATTTATACAAAAAAGGGAGGAAAAGTAGAATGCAACACCATAGACGATATTCTTCACTATACATATAAACTCCTTACCGATTCGAATTACCAAATCAGCACACAATCAGATAAAGATCTACTTTCGGAAAGCTTTCTTTCATGGATAGGTACACGAGACAAGGCAGTGGAAGGAAAAATACGGTCAATCAAGGGACATAAAAAAAATGTTTGGATTGTACTTTTTAATCTTAACCCCAAGGTCTCATTTAATTTTGTACTCGACGAAAATGCAAGTAACTATTTTTTTTCTGCGGCAGATATCGGTGAATACATGAATTTATATCTTAACGATTATATTGAAGATGAAGAGAATGACTCATATGCAAGCAGACAACTCGATATGATGCTTGATATTGACGATACGATACTTTATTATTACTTTAAATCGAAAGGGGGTATTTATGATGATAAAATTAAGTGGATTAAATATTGCGCCGAAATCAAATCGAATGAGAACCAAAAAAAAGCGGGTCCGTATAATTGGAAGATAGCTATTTACAAGGCGATAAAAGGACTTGGATACGATCCTTTCTATTATTTTCCGAAGAGTGATAAAATTGTATATACACTCGACGATTTAGAGCAAATTCCAGGAAAAGAAATAAAGGATGAGCTGGGAAATGGTTATTTGGAAGCGTGGCTGACTATTTTTTTTCAAGAAGATCCAAACCTCGACCTCTCACATCAATATGCGTATGAAAAGGCTACAGCAGAATATATAGAGTTCTTGGAAAAAATTGACAAGAATCACGATGATGTTGAAAACTATCGTATTGCAACTAGTAGCCTAGAAAAGAGAGTGAATAGCTTAAATCGGAAGTACAAGTTTAATCTGCTCTCCAAAATCATTCTTAGTATCCTAACATTTATCGGGACGGCTACAGTTATTTATGGTCTTTTAAGCATCAATATTCCTGCAGATAGAGATAACCACAGCACTTGGATTTATGTAGTGGCCATAATATCAGGTATCGGCGCCATGGCATCTGCATATTATAATTTAAGCAACGATCTAGGTCTTATTGGAAATCTGTTAATAGGAGCATTTTTTGCTACAATCACTTATTTCGCTTTACTTTTTGTCGCCCCATATCTGGTTTATCTTGTTTCTGGACTGTTAGTGACTATGTTGGTTCTAATGGTTATTCGACTCGTTAAATCACCTGTTCAAAAACGTGCAAACAAAATTTTATTTAACCCCTCATTTGAAGAACGAGTTATTGAACCACTCAATTTCGTATTTAATTCTGATCAAGGGGAACTCTTCATCTCTTCTATTGATGATCAGATTGACAATTTAAAATACGGAATCAGTAAAAACACCAAATCATTCTACAGAAAACTTGTTTTTCCTTGGATGTCACTTATCGTTTTGGGTGTGATTGCTTTCGGTTCAATTTCAATTCCAGGCATCAATTCTACTAACAATATCTTAAAACAACAAAATAAGTATTCCATCGTACAAGGTGAGTGGAAAGGAACATTCGATCAACGTGAAGCAACTTTTACAATTTCTAAAGCAAATAATGAACTGGTAGAGGCTATTATTACAGTTCAATACAGAACGCTTATCAAAGAAAATCTGAAAGGTTCCATAAATGTGGAAAATAAACATTTCCATTTCGATGATGTAAATTCTTCAAATGGAAACCTCGATGGTGAATATAACGGTGAATTCAATGAGAATTTCACAAAGTTCTCGGGAGTATACCAAAACTATTTCACAAAAAAACAGGTAGAATTTCTGTTTGAAAAACAACTTGAGCCATGAATTGTCCGAAATGCAATAAACCTAATCGAGATATAGCTGTATTTTGTAAGCACTGTGGCGAAAAAGTCATTACAAAATCGATTGCTCCCCTAAAGGATTTAGTTGGAATGGAGCAGGTAAAAGAAAGATTGTACGATCTGGTGGATATGTGCGAAAAACTGGCTTTGAGAGCAAAAAATACAGGAGTAAAGAGACGCCCCGGCATGAATATGGTTATCACAGGCAATACCGGTACAGGAAAAACCAAACTGATTGGTGTCATCCAAACGCTACTATACAGCACAGGAATCATTAAAAATCCAATAGCTATAATAATAGATGCCGTTGATTACGATAACTTCTCGAAGGAAGAAAATTGGGATGCAAATATTACGAAAACAAAGGGTGGAATTTTGGTAATTGAAAACGCACAGAAACTTGTTCCGCAAAGAGAATCGGAAGATATCAACAAACTAGACAGACTCTTCAAATGCATGAATGATGAATGGAATAACGATCCAATTGTCATCCTTGCAGGATTGACCGGATTAAGTGCCTTCATGCGTTCAAACGCAGACATTGCAAGTCGCTTCGACTATCATTTTGAACTGCCCAATTACAGTGCTACTGAACTTTGTGAAATCTGCACCTCAACACTAAAAAACACCTTTAACTTAATTCCGGGTAATGACGCCTGTGCCAAGCTGGAGCGGATCTTCAAATACGCATTCCGTAATCAGAAGGAAGATTTTATGTTTGGTAATAATGGCCATTTTGCTTTTAAAACAGCTGAGCAAATATGGCAAAAAACTATTAATCGCGACACGAATGCGACAACTTTCGAACTAGATGACATCATTGGTAAAGAGTTCAAAGAGAAGTCGTACGATGAGATAATGTCTGAACTCGATCAGTTTGTAGGCATTGACGAGATTAAAACCACCGTGCAGAAGATCATCAACAAGATCAACGATGAAAAGGAACTGAAGGGCAGTAACGCTAAACGAGAAATAAAAGATCATTTCCTCTTCCTGGGTAATCCAGGAACCGGAAAAACCACTATTGCTCGTATTTTTGCCGACATTTTAGCCTCAATTGAAGTACTACCAAGTGGTCATTTGGTGGAAGTAGCTGCAAAAGACTTGATTGCAGGTTATGTTGGACAAACAGCACAGGCTACGGCTGATGCTGTTGATCAGGCGATGGGTGGCGTGCTGTTTATTGACGAAGCGTATGATCTTGCAGGTAATGAATTCGGTAAAGATGCTATAAACACACTTCTGAAACTGATGGAAGACAAAAGGGGAAAGTTTATATGCATAGCTGCAGGTTATACCAAAGAAATGGTTGATTTTCTAGCCACCAATTCTGGCTTGGCATCCCGATTCAATGAAACAGTCAACTTTAGAGATTATAACCCGGAAGAACTAAGTGAGATTTTCCGTCGCATGGCTAAAAAAGATGGCCTCACTCTTTCAATTGAAGCCGATAAGCATCTTCAAAACTATTTTAAAAGAATCTTTATTACCCGTGACAAACAGAACTTCGGCAATGCACGTGAGGTATCGAATTTACTCAATAAGGCTAAAGGTAACCGTAGTTTGCGTTTAAAAGAACTTCGTTCTACTAACAACGTATCAAGAGAAATGCTTTCCGAGTTGACAAGATCCGATATTGAGGGAGAAGAAAATTTGAAAGAAAAAGATATCAATGCAATATTGGCGGAACTCGACGAGTTCATTGGCATGGAGAGTGTAAAAATGAAGATACACCAGTTAGCAAATAAATTGGAAATTAACCGACAGAAAATGGAAAGGGGGTTAGGTGATGCCAAACTTACCAACCTGCATATTATTCTCACAGGAAACCCAGGAACAGGAAAAACAACCATTGCCAATAAACTTGGGGAGATTTTTAAAGCCATAGGATTACTTCCTTCGTCAAAAGTTGTCGTAAAAAAGCCGGAGGACCTACAAAGTTCCATTGTTAATGACACGGGAGTAAAGACCAACAAAGCCTGCGATGAAGCAATGGGTGGTGTATTATTGATTGACGAAGCGTATGGACTTGCCGACAAGCAGGGATATACCGACGGTACAAGTAAAGAGGCAGTGGAAACGCTTATGACACGCATGAGCGAAGATGCGGGAAGATTTGTGGTGATTGTAGCAGGATACCGAAATGAAATCGAACAATTTATCCGCAATGCGAACCCAGGTCTCGGTCGACGCTTTACAACCAAACTGCACATAGATGATTACACACGGGATGAACTGGTTGAGATATTCATGCTGAATGCAAAGAAGAACAAGGATATCCTGACAAATGAGGCTATTATCATTTTGAAGAAATTAGTTGCACAAATGGTCGATGCCAAACGTGAAAACTTTGGTAACGCAGGTGAAATGGTGAAACTGTTGGAAGAAGCAGACACACGGAGAGCAAATAGGCTGATGACAATGATGCGCAACGGGGAAAATATACCAGATGATGCATACCACATTTTTGAAGCAGAAGATATTCCATACGATCCACCCAAGGTGCTCAATGAAGAGGAAATTTTCCGTGAATTAAATCAATTGATAGGGTTGAATAATGTAAAACAAGAGATAAAAGAGCTCGCCGATTATATAAAAGTGGAACGTAGAAAAGCGGAAGACTTGGGTAAGAAATTCCAAGGTATAACCGATCATTACCTCTTTGTGGGCAACCCGGGTACAGGCAAAACGACTGTCGCTCGAATCATGGCAAATATTTTTTATGCCTTGGATGTACTACCTACAAATAAATTGGTTGAAGTAAAGCGAGAAGACCTAGTGATGGGTTATGTAGGTCAAACTGCACCCAACACAAAAGAAAAAGTAAGAAGTGCCTTTGGCGGTGTTTTTTTCATTGATGAAGCCTACACACTAAAAAGCAATGGAAGTGGAGACTTCGGCCAGGAAGCCACCAATACATTGTTACCATTGATGTTGGATTACAAAGGAAAGATTGTCTTCATTGCGGCAGGGTATCCATATGAAATTCAACAATGGATAAACACCAACAGTGGATTAGAGAGTCGTTTCACAAAAACGATCCATTTTGAGGATTATAACGGGGAAGAGATGGCTCAAATATTTATGATGAAAGCTACCAACGACCAGCTGCAACTCACACCAGAAGCCGAAACTGTGATGAAGGAGTACTTTCACAATTTGTATTTGCATAGAGGGCATAATTTTGCCAATGCAAGGGAAGTCGAGAATTTTTTCAAAAGGGTAAAGAGAAGGCAAAGCAGTAGACTGGAGAAAAGGATGTTTGAACCCGATTTTAACAAAAATGAGTACAAGGTATTGTGTGTGGAAGACTTCCCCACAGCAATCTAATATCACTATCTGTGTATCTAAATGGAATAAATATGGAATTCAATAAATGCCCCTACTGCAACAAAGAAATTGAATCGGATAGCTTATACTGCGACCAGTGTGGCCAGGAATTGAGGATTTGTACACATGGGCATGGATTTAAGAGAGGAAAAATATGCAGCGAATGCGGCAAGCCCCTCATACTGGCAAAAGATGTATCACACACCAAAGCTCCTACGAAACAACAAACAGTTGAACCTAAACATCTAGTTAACAACACACTAAATGCCCGCTTACAGCTTCTTGATGGTGCAGTTATTGGGCGAAGAACAGGCAATTATGTAGATGTCTTTGGGTCGCAGGGCTATGTCTCCGGATCGCACGCACGTTTGCAGAGAAGCGCCTCTGGTGAGTGGAGTATTATTGATCTTGACTCAACCAATGGTACATTCCTTAATGAGACTAGACTGGTTCCTCAAAGACCGGCAACCTTTAATATAGGTGATATTATTGCATTTTATGATTTGAAATTCATTGTCGAATAATTTACATATTAAACAACTATGCTTCTGAAATCTGAAATAAACAGCGACATTGGTTGTGTCAGAGCCAACAACGAAGACATGATCCTTTTTGGTGGGGAGTTATTCCGTGATAAGCATACAAAGCAAATTTTAGAGCTTTCAGACACAGCTCGGTTCGCAACAATAGTAGCTGACGGGATGGGTGGGCATAGTGGAGGTGAATTTGCTTCGGAGATTGCACTTAAATGTTTCGACGAATTTGTGCTCAAATTACCTGATGGCATTGATGAGATTGAAATAACGTCTAATTTAAAACAATGGGCAGAGAATACACATCGTTACATACTTAATAAAAGCAATGAAATGCCCAATTGTGAAGGAATGGGAAGCACATTTTGCGGATTGCTCTTTTTTGGGGAAATGGTTCTAGCATTGAATATAGGAGACAGCAGGATATATCGTTATCGAAGTGGGATACTCAGACAATTGACTACAGATCATTCAATAAATCAACTAACTGGCGATCGTTCACACGCTTCCAACCAGATTTACAACTCACTGGGTGGTGGCGATTCAATATTTATCGATATTAAAAATTTGAGTGGACAAATATTGGAAGAGGATATCTATCTTATCTGCTCAGACGGTCTTTACGATATGCTTACAGACGACGAAATTGAACGAATAGTGACTGAAGATCAGTCTGTAGATGCCCTGATAAATGCAGCTAAAAATGCAGGTGGCAAGGACAATGTAAGCGTAATATTACTAGAAATTATCTACTAATATACTGAATATCTTTATCTATACATATTAATCACTCAAAAGTAAAATACTATGGACTTCAAAAAAATCTTCGACATCACATTCCTTTTTTTTATCGGATCACTCATCGTATCTGGAATTGCCATATACATGTCAGGGACAAGAAATGAGCCAACCAACATTCAACTCAAAGCCCCTAAATCTACTAACCTGTATGGAGTTCTAACCCTCAATGATAAAACTATTATCAAGACTATTTCTCCGGGTGAGGATATTACTATATTGGGTCAAAGGATGCCATCTAGTGGTAAGTCAATGGCGTTCTGGGTCGAAACAAGCGATGGAAATAGGGGTTTCGTTCGACAAGAATCTATTGATGAAATGATCATCGTATTTGATACGAAATGTGTAGAATCAAATGAGATTGCTGGAGTTAAAACAAGAGATACAGTACGAATTGTAAGCGCAGCAGATGAATATTATTATGAATATAATATCATTACACAAGATGGTAAACAGGCAGTGTGTGATAATGAAGGACTTTTAAGTTCAACAGGTATGAGTATGCTGAATTACAGTATAAATGAAAAGGTGTGTTATTTCCTAAGCAAGCAAAAATTTGAGAAAATGTATTTGGGTAAAAATTTCGAAGAGACAGAACAACTCTATCGCAAAGCTCTGTTTGTCAGAAAAAGAGGTTCGCATACTGAAGCTGACTACCCATTACTTGTCTTCGATAAAAAAGATGGTTCTTTCTATTTCCCTACCATAGTTTTCGAGAATAATATTGCAACATCATACACTACCAATCTCAGTAAAAAGGGCAATAAGTTTTTCCTTCGTATTCTTCCTTTATCTGATAAAATTTTGGATGTTGATCTATTCTCAACTCTAATTAGTCGAAGTTATTTTAAAAAAGAACGTGTTGCTGATAATACCAACGTTCCAGTCATATTAAAAGCTGCATTATGGATTGTCGGAATTTTCATCATTGCAGGATTTCTTGTATGGCTGTTTCTTTCGAATTTTATTATTCCAGGTTTTCTGTTTGGACTTTTACGGTTTCGTTTTCCATTGATATTTGCAAGCAATAAATCAATGATAATGTTACTGTTAACCACTATTGGAATTTGCACCTATATCTGGATTATATTGGGACTAGCCTATTCTTTTTCCTGGTGGTATTTCCTTCCCATACTTTTAGTCACAGCCTCGTGGACAACGAATCAAATAATAGAATTCTTCTCCTTCTTTCCACCTGACAGATGTCCCGAATGCAAACGGTTGTACAGTATTGTACATGTAAAAAAAGCACAAACGAGAGAGTATCAAGAATGGCGTAAGGAAGAAAAGCGTAGTAAAATAGGTGGATCAAGAAAACGCTACAGAAAACATGATATAATTGAAACGACCTACCAAAGTGGCAGAAAAGAGTATCATAATACAAATTATAGAACTGAAACAGAGGTCACAAATATATATCAAAATGACAAGTACGATGTTCTCTATTTAGTACATGAGTTCTTACATACTTATGAATGCAAAGGATGCGGTCACAACGAGTATAATACAAGTAAGGAGCTGGAAGAACTTGATAGAAAATATAGAGGTTCTTATGCTTCAGCTTCTACATATACTGAATAAAGGGAAATATGAAGCTATCACGTTCATTTAAATATCTCATAACATAAAGTTAAAATATCCAAATCAACTGTTCCATTATTTTTTATCCTAGTCAAGTATTTTAGGGATAATAAGGGAGAGAATGGAGCGATATAATTATCGTAATGCGACACAACTTTACAACAATTCCTTTAACGAAGTATCCTGAACTGATCTCTCTGATCAATTCCCAATCGTGTTACAACTTATTCTCTGAAGAAAGGACACACCTGCAAACATCCCGGTTATCATTCTTCAGAAATCACAAGTTAGTATCGGCACAAACATTCTCTACGATACCGCCTGTCACCATGAACTATTTGTGGAATGAAAAGCGCAAAGAGATTATCAAATTAGATGGAAATCGAGATGCCGTTTTCAATAACTTAGACAAGTTGGAGTTGATTCTAAATGAAGAAACGGTTGTACCATACATCAAATTTGTTCTTGACTCCGTCTGGAGCGATAAAGGCAATTTACGACTTGTAGAAGATATAAATGAAATTGATTTTGTGGAAAAACCACTTTTGGAAGAACTGCATTTTATGGAAAAAACCATAAGACCGGCCATTGTTACGACAACAAATAAGGGCTATCTCATTGACACCATTATCATTTATGGTACGGAAATTTATCAATCCATCATAGATGTACAAAAGGAGGGTTTGTTTGAATTTCAATCTGAAACAGAATTAAAAGCGGGTGTATCCTGTGTAAGAGTCATAATTTTAGAATAATAAATGGGCACATTTTACAGGAAATTATTATTGTTGGATGAAGCCATGATTGTCCGCCCTGCCACAGCAGAAGACATTGAGTGGGCAAACAATGAATTAAAAAAATCAAACTTACCATCTATTCCAAATGATTATGCCGATTTTCTGAGACATTGTAATGGATTTGCATTCAATGGTGTAGAACTGTATGGGACAGATAATATAACCGATAATGTAACCAATTTTCAGTTGATTGATATTGTATCTTTTTCAGAACAACAAAGTGAGTTTTACAATGATCAACAACTTTATTTTGGACGTGTAGATGACGATATCTTTACATTCAATCCAGCAGTTGCAAAATATGAAACAAGGGATATCAGCAGTTTTGAGATTTGGGACCAATACGACAGTTTTGAAATGTTCCTGGATAAAGAGATTTCAACAAAGTTGGTGCCAAATTGGGAGAATATGAGTATTTCTTTCATCGTGCGAAGTAAAATGAAAAAGGATCCTCTTATTAGAAAAAATATGCTTGAATATTATAAATTGATGGCTGATGGAGGTAAAGAGGATGACGATATGGATGGAAATGAGGAAGAAGAGCACAATGACGATGATGGCAGATATGATGCATGGGTATAAGTGATGATAATCTGATAAAATATGGATACAATCATAAATGCAGTTATAGAAGCGCATAATGCAGTTCTCTTATCTAGAGGTAGGTTAAAGGAATTGATTGAGAACAGGAAGAGACTTGCTTTGCAAGCAATGCGTGCTTACGATATATTTCCCCAATTTACAGGCGATAATGAGGATCAATTTGATGAAACTTTGGTTCCATACTATTTTTATATCAAACGAATAAAAGAAAATCCACATAAAACAATTAAAGAAATTGTCGGCATTGAGGAGTTGGATAATATCTCTGCTGCTTTTGCTGCTTTTGAGGAGTATGACCTAATGAAGCGTTACATATCTGAAGGACATTCATTTAACGTACAGACTTCGGTCGGAGCATTCCGCAATTGGCAACCTACCCCATTATACTATGTCACAATCAGAAAGGTAATTGAAAATCTGAAAGATATTAGAAAACTATTAACCTTTATGGTGGAAAACAAAGCTGATCCGAACATGTCTGCGGGAGATGAAAGCACACCGCTTCTAAATGCATGTTATGAGAATAAACCTATTGAATTGATGCATCTTCTTCTCGAACTTACTGCCAACCCAAATAAACCAGGAATTGAAAATGGCTTATCGTGGTATCCTCTTTCCTTTTGCCTGCTGGCTGAAGTGGCTGAAAATGGGAAAAAAAGAAATCCACCTTCGTTTGAATCTATTCAAAAAGCAAAATTATTACTCAATTATGGAGCGGATCCAAATAAAGGAGTCTGCAATTACACGCCTCTGATGCAAGCGATAATCACATGTGACCATTCAAATATTGACATTATATGGGATCTGCTCGAAAGGGGGGCCAATCCTAATGCTCTTGATGACGAAGAGACAATTTGTCCACTCCTGCTGACCTATGATTATAATTGGTTTGAAGCGGGACAGCTACTATTATTATACAATGCTGAGATGGAAATAGTACAACGACTCATAAAAAAACGGGAAAACCAACATATAGATACCTTAAAGATTATTACAACTACATGGTTCCCAACAGGATCTGGAAAAGATCATAGAAAGTTTAAAACAATTTCTTATGCTGATTTAAAAACAAAAGAACGAATTACATTCGATAATTTCCATATAAGGATTAATTCGATAAGCGACAAGCATCTTCAAGGCTCCATTTTTTGGCAAGAACAAGATTCAAATACTTCCATCACTTTCGACTGTGGAGTGTTCAATTTATCGACAAATAATACTGAATTCAAAACAGAATCGTTGAATATTTCATATGAAACATATAGCAAACTATCACTCACTCTTCAACTTTCAGAAAATCATAGTAAAAGTCTAAAAAGCTTCTAAAAGAATTTCGCTTCAGATTATCTCTTTGCTCGAATTAACACATATAATTGATCGGCAATTCTCTTCCAAACAATTTACTCTCAAATTATCCTCAATCTCACTTAATTTCAAAAATTGCAATTGAATAAATTGTAGAATAATTGAAAGAATACTAGAAAAATTATCCCGAAAACTCGTCTACAGACGGTTTTTAATTAGATTTATATGTTAAGTGCTTTGTAAATGTGTATGTTTTTTCGTTGTATAAAGTAAGATAATGTAACGTAATTATTAGAAAGATCTAATTTTGAAAAACAGATAATACAACCAAGGTGAGTCAATTTTATGCATCCTTTTTCAATGTGTCAACACCGGAGTCACATCCAGAACTCTGGAGCGAAAAAGAATAAAAAACCATCTAAATATTAGAGTTGTGGCAATATGAACATAGATAAGATCAATATAAAGCACGAACATAATGTAGATATTATTATATTTGCTGATTGGATCATTGACTTGGGCCCTGAAACTGGAATTAAAAATGGTGAGTTATTATTCCATGAACTACCTGAGGATTCAATAAATTGTAAACAGTCAATAACCTGTAAATAATTGAAATCGATTATTTTAGCAACTAAAATTAAATATAAATCATTAATAACTAGTATACAATGAGAAAAACAGTTATCCTTTTTATTCTTTTGGCATCTTTTCTTTCAATCAATGCGCAAGTAATTGATGAAGCTCGTAAGTTAAAAAATGAACCGACTCCCAGTGCTGGTTATGGTAAAGACTTGGGCGATTTTAAAAGCGGTATCTATACCATCACCAGTGCAGGACTTGAACGCCAATTCACCATCGATATTCCAGAAGACTATGATAAGAATAAAACGTACCGTTTAATTTTCGCAATGCATATGATGGGTGGACATATGCAAACCATGGTCGATCAAAACTATTATGGATTGAAAACTTATGCCGAAAGAGATGGCGTACCAGTTATTTTTGTAGCTCCTGAGGGATACACCGACCGTGCTCCATGGCGTGGACGTGACGACAAAGACCATATCTTCTTTGCCGATATGCTCAATCTGTTCAAAGAAAAACTAAGTATCGACACATCACGTATATTCTGCTGCGGCTTTAGCTTTGGCGCAATGATTACCTATTCGTTGTCATTGAGCTTTCAGAAAGAACTACGAGCAGTAGCCTGCTATGCTCCTGCCAATTGGAATATCTACCTCCCTGAAAACAAAAAGGAACCTCTTGCATTTTTTAGTACAACGGGTACAGAAGATGGCCTTTGTAAATATGTCAACTCCGATGAATTGAAACAAGGTGGGAAGTATTGTGTATTGACTCATCTCGAGAACAATGGATTGAAAGAATTACCTGAAATACCTATTGCAACAACAGCTACACATATCACAACGGAATTTGAAGGACTACCTGAAGAATATCCGGTGTTGTTTGGCTCTTTCGTAGGCGGTCATACAGAGAATGTGAAAGACCCCGGATCTGATGAGAATTGGATTGCCAAGGAGACATGGGATTTCTTTATGCGTTTCTAGGAACATACCACACCTAATATAAACGCATGTGTGCAAGACACTGACCAAACAATTAGAAGTTAACAAAATGGATACACAAATACTGAGAGATCCTCTAATTTACCCGTCAGTGGAGGTATTGGAAAACGCACTCGGGTGTGCAGCCTACGAAGCATTCAATTCTTTTATGCATACTATAACAAGTGCTGACTATGGATTAACTTACGAGTGGAGGTATTATTCCGATGGGAAATCGTGGCTATGCAAGATTTCCCATAAAAAGAAAACCGTAATGTGGTTATCGGTCTGGAATGGTTTTTTCAAAATCAGTTTCTACTTTACCGAAAAGAATCTGTGTGAAATTGAGACACTTGGTATTGCGGATAACATCAAGGAGGAGTTTTGCAAAGCTAAACCTATTGGTAAATTGATACCTATGCTATTCGTTGTCAATAACAAACAAGAATTACTTGATGTTTTAACTGTCGCAGCATTTAAAATGAGTTTGAAATAAGCCTACAAATTGTCCTCTAACGAATACCTGCAGAGAATAAGATAATCTATTTCGAAAATCGAAAAGATTGGAGAAAAAGGCTGATGGAGAACTTGTAAACAATTGTATATATGAATCCTTTGTGAACATGTAAACTTATTGGTAGATTGGCACATAAGTACTAAAGTAGATAAGTACATAAGTACATAAGTACACAAGTACATAAGCACATCAAGAATATGAAAAACGTTAAATATTACAGCCTAATTATATTATATATCTTCTCACTCTCAATTTTACGATTAAAAGCCCAGGAACAGACAGATTATCCGGCTAATTATGCCAGCTCACCACGGTTTAAAGCATTGATTTACTACACCGAGTACGCAGAAAAAGCACATGTAGAGTTCGCCCAAGAAGCCGTCGATTTTTTTAAACGACTTAATTATGGGAAAGGATTTAACCTTGAAATAACGACTAACCTCTCCGAATATAATTATGATAAGCTAAAAGAATTTGATATTGTGATCATGCTAAATAGTGCTCCTAACAACAAGATGGAACGGGAAGCATTTGAGAAGTATATGGAAAATGGTGGAGGATGGATGGGATTTCATGCCGCAGCCTATAACGATAAAAATACAAACTGGCCTTGGTTTTTGGAATTCATTGGCGGTGGTGTTTTTTATTGCAATAATTGGCCTCCACAGCCAGTATTAGTAGATGTTGACAACAGCGAACATGCTGTTACAAAGAATCTGCCCGCATCTTTCGTCGCTCCCGAAAGTGAATGGTATCAGTGGAAACCGAGCCCGAGAGAGAACAACGACATTGAAGTGTTGCTTTCTATTTCTCCCAAAAACTATCCTTTAGGAATCAAAGATGTAGTTAATTTCGGCGATTTTCCAATTGTGTGGACCAATAAGAAGTATCGCATGATTTATCTCAATATGGGACATGGAGATGATGAATTCACAGATGCAACACAAAAACTTTTGTTTGTAAATGCATTCCGCTGGGTAGTAAGTCAAAATAAGAATGGAGACCCATTTAAAAAGTAATAAGGAACATACGACCAACACATTCAAAATCAATCACCATCTCCCAACGTTGTGAAAATTTTATATCATCAGATTACTCAAGTTCAATTCTAGCGAAGAATTATGGAGAATATTCATCCAGCTTTTTGTGAAAATCTCATTTTACTTTTTCTGGGTATTTTTTTGTAACCAAATAATGAATACTTGCGTCATATAAACAAATTACATAAAAAAGTATGATGACGCGAGGAATTCTTTTTTCTATTTTATTATGCGGACTAATAATGCCACTTACTGCACAAATTAAAGGCATTGTTATTGACTCAGACAACCAACCTGTTGAGTTTGCTAATGTGGCAATCTACTCCCTTCCCGACACAACATTGCTTTCCGGAACAATGACCGATAAGCTAGGAAGCTTCACACTGTCAATTGAGAATAGTGCCAACAAACTATTGCGGGTATCTTTTATCGGTTATGAAACACAAACCCTTCCAGCGGAACCAGAGCTTCAGATCATGTTGAAGTCCGATACAACCATGCTCAGTGAACTGGTTGTAAACGGTAACTTACCGCAAATTAGACTGAGAGATGATGCCGTAGTGGCAACAGTCCAAAATACAGTTTTAAGTAAAGCAGGGACAGGTAACGACGTATTGAAGAGGTTACCTGCAATTACGGGTGATGATGGAGACTTCACCGTCTTTGGTAAAGGAAAAGCCAAAATATATATTAATAACCGTGAGATGCGTGATCCATCGGAATTAGATTTAATCTCCTCTTCCGATATCAAAGAGGTGGAAATCATACACAACCCAGGAGCTAAATACGATGCATCTGTAAAAGCAATAATCCGTATACACACCATGCGAAAAGTGGGCGATGGATTCAGTTTTGATGTCCGATCAACATACTATCAGTCCTATAGCGTGGATCTCAGACAACAGCTAAATCTGAATTACCGATATCGAGGTTGGGATCTTTTCGCCACAGTTTCTCATAATAGAAGTGCCTACTTCCAAGATAGTGATATGACACAAACAGTTTATGTAGACACACTCTGGACACAGGATAATTTGCTTTATGTAGATGGTCTTAATAATCAATTAACGACGGTTGCCGGCATCAATTATGAAATAAATTCCAAACATTATTTAGGAACAAAATACATGATGACAACCAACCCTGGCAAAAAC
>DBQD01000047.1:38034-57831 GCA_002305715.1 Proteiniphilum sp. UBA1403
CTTGTCTTAACATATCCTTTATTGGGTGGACAATTAACAGCAGGAAATGAGTTTACACGAACACGAAGAATCGACAATTACCAAACTGATATGGAGTTGATTCCAACTACAAACACCTCTATTCACGACTATAACAACAGTATATTTGCTGAATATGCACGCGCTACACCTATTGGACGATTTAGTGCAGGTGTTCGATATGAAAATGTCTATTTCGACTATTTTAACGACGATATAAAGATCGAGGAGCAGAGTAAGAAATACAACCATTGGTTTCCAAACATCTCTTACTCCAACACGTTGGGAAGTATGCAGTTTCAATTAAGCTACAACGTGAAGACCATACGGCCCTCCTACTGGCAATTGGGAAGTAACACTCTCTATGGAAACAGATTTACATTACAAACCGGGAACCCATTCCTCAGACCATCCATTATACACGATGCATCACTCTCGGGTGCCTGGAAATTCTTCCAGCTTATGGCTAGCTACAAAAAGGAGAAAGACATAATCATCCAATGGGCTGAACAGCTAGAAGACAATCCTGCGGTAACGTTGCTTTCTACAAAAAACATCGACGAGATACCTAGCCTTACACTCTTTTTGACAGCAACTCCTAAGTTTGGCATCTGGACACCACAAGCAAGTGTCGGGTTTATCAAACAATGGTTGACCCTTAATAGCATCAATAAGGAAATTACATTGAACAATCTCTTACCCATTGCCTCGCTCAACAATTCTTTTTCATTTTCAAACAATTTACTTGTTACTTTTGATGCAAATTTCCAGGGCAAAGGATCGAGTCAAAATGTTGAGCTTTTACGAAATAAATACATTCTGAATTTAGGTGTAACAAAATCTTTCTTTAACGAACGGCTTTCAATCACTTTGAAAGGATATGACCTGCTATATGAAAACAAAAACAACATTCTTCTATATAACAACAAGATGCTTATTCACCAACTTTCAAAGTTTGATACTCGAGAGTTGGAAATGACAGTACGGTATAAATTCAACACCAATGGCAGTCGTTACAAAGGAACCGGTGCCGGTGAAAGTGAATTCAATCGGCTGTAAAAAAGAACCGCTTTCGGTACAATCTTAAACAGATCAAGCCGAAAGCGGTATAAATTATTGGGGAATTAGTGTAAGTTTACTCCTCCATCAACACGTGCATGATATCGCAAGCCGACTTAGCGACAGAGCTTCCCGGACCAAAGATTGCCGCTACACCGGCACGATATAGAAAATCGTAGTCCTGTGCAGGAATTACACCTCCTGCAATTACCACGATGTCAGGACGTCCCAGTCTTTTCAATTCTTCGATTACCTGAGGAACCAATGTCTTATGACCTGCAGCCAATGAGGAAACACCTAAAACATGTACATCGTTCTCAACTGCTTGACGAGCAGCTTCAGCCGGTGTTTGGAACAACGGTCCCATATCTACGTCAAAACCACAATCGGCATAACCTGTGGCAACAACCTTCGCACCACGATCGTGACCGTCCTGCCCCATTTTGGCAATCATTATTCTAGGACGACGTCCTTCTTTCTTGGCAAACTTATCGGTAAGAGCACGCGCTTCTTCGAGCGTTGCATCTGATTTTGATTCTGCTGAGTACACGCCTGAAATTGTTCTGATTATTGCATTATATCTTCCGACTACTTTTTCACATGCATCGGAGATTTCTCCCAGCGAAGCACGTACACGCGCAGCTTCCACAGAGAGTTCCAGTAGGTTACCCTCGCCAGTCTCCACACAACGTGTAATGGCATTGAGAGCTTTCTCTACAGCAACATTGTCACGATTAGCACGAAGCATATTGAGTCGTTCTACCTGCTGCTTACGTACTTCGGTATTATCAATATCGAGGATGTCGATAGGATCTTCCTGTTCCAGTCTGTAACGGTTCACGCCGATGATTGCCTGTACACCCGAATCAATACGAGCCTGAGTGCGAGCAGCAGCTTCCTCGATGCGCATTTTGGGAATACCGGTCTCGATAGCTTTAGCCATACCACCCAGTTTTTCAACCTCCTCAATCAATGCCCATGCCTTGTCAACCAGTTCCTGAGTGAGTGATTCCACATAGTAAGAACCAGCCCAAGGGTCCACTTGCCGTGTTATCTGAGTCTCTTCTTGGATATAAATCTGTGTATTGCGAGCAATACGAGCTGAAAAGTCTGTCGGAAGGGCAATCGCTTCATCCAATGCGTTGGTATGCAATGATTGGGTGTGGCCCAATGCAGCAGCCATAGCTTCTACGCAGGTACGTCCCACATTGTTGAATGGATCCTGTTCGGTGAGCGACCATCCAGAAGTCTGTGAGTGCGTACGCAGTGCCATAGATTTAGGATTCTTTGCACCGAAGCCCTTAACAATCTTAGCCCAGAGCAAACGAGCTGCACGCATCTTAGCAATCTCCATGAAGTGGTTCATACCGATGGCCCAGAAGAAAGAGAGACGTGGAGCGAATGCGTCTACATCGATTCCAGCATTGATACCTGCACGGAGGTACTCGATACCGTCGGCTAATGTATAGGCCAATTCAATATCGGCAGTTGCACCTGCTTCCTGCATATGATAACCGGAGATGGAGATAGAATTGAATTTCGGCATCTTTTGAGAAGTAAACTCAAAGATGTCAGCAATTATCTTCATTGAGAATCCGGGAGGATAGATATAGGTGTTGCGCACCATGAACTCCTTCAAGATATCGTTTTGAATGGTTCCTGCCATTTCCTCCAATTTGGCACCTTGTTCCTGTGCGGCCACAATATAGAATGCCAGAACGGGCAATACTGCTCCATTCATGGTCATTGAAACCGACATTTTATTTAAAGGGATACCATCGAAAAGAATCTTCATATCCTCTACCGAACAGATGGAGACACCAGCTTTTCCCACGTCACCAACTACACGTTCGTTATCAGCATCGTAGCCACGATGTGTAGGAAGGTCGAATGCCACAGAAAGTCCCTTCTGTCCCGATGCCAAGTTGCGTCGGTAGAATGCATTTGATTCTTCAGCAGTAGAGAATCCGGCATATTGACGGATGGTCCATGGACGCATTACATACATAGTGGAGTATGGTCCCCTTAAGTAGGGTGCAATCCCGGCAGCATAATTCAAGTGCTCCATGCCTTCAAGATCCTCTTTGGTGTAGACCGGTTTCACAGGTATCTGCTCCGGTGTGAGCCAATCGGCTTTGATCTCATTCTTTTGTGCCCACTCCTCCACGTTTGTGGTCACGAAACCATCCGATTGAATATTTATTTCTTTGAAATTTGGTTTCATATTTATTTTATGTTTTCAGCTGACAGCTATTTGTTTTCTACTAATTGATTGATTGACTCTTACTGTTGAATTTACAATAGCTTCTCATTAAACATTTGCAATGTTTCCAGCACGTTGCTACGAACATGAATGAAATGTTCAATGCCAATAGCCTTCAACTCATCCATACAAGCGGGAGCACCAGCTACCACAAAAATTTCCTTACCACCCTTAAGCAAGTTGTATGCTTCGGGGGCGTAGGTTACATACTCATCGTCACTTGAGCAAAGTACCACCACATCGGCGTCTTTTTCACGTGCAGCCTTCACACCATCTGCTACGGTGTTGAAACCCAGATTGTCGATCAATTCGTAGCCAGCCGATGCAAAGAAGTTACTTGAGAATTGTGAACGAGCTAAGCGCATAGCCAAGTTTCCGATGGTGAGCATAAACACTTTAGGTGTTTTTCCGCTGCGTTCAGTTGCTAATCGCAATGCGTTGAAGTCATCAGCCAAACGTCTTGTATTGAGCTTCTTCAATGGTGTAATATTTTCATTATCACCACATCCACAGCTGTGAGCTTCTTTCTCTTCGATTTTTGCAGCCATTGTTTCCTTGAAATTAGGATACTGATTAGTACCCAACAAGATTTCCTTCCGGTTTGCTACAGCTTTAAAGCGAGCATCGGCAGAAGCATTGATCGCATCTTGAATAGTTCCCGCTTTCAATGCGTTGTAGAAACCCACCTCTTCTGTTTCCAGGAATAGCTTCCAAGCCTGTTGAGCCAAGGATACTGTCAATGTTTCAATATAGTAGGAACCAGCAGAAGGATCGGTTATTTTATCAAAATGTGATTCTTCTTTCAACAAGAGCTGTTGGTTCACCGCAATTCTTTCAGCAAAAGCAGTCGGTGTTTCAAAGGCTTCATCAAAAGGACGTACCGTCAGTGAATCTACAGCGCCAATTGTAGCAGACATCGCTTCAGTTTGTGTACGCAACATATTCACATAGGGGTCATAGAGAGATTGGTTGAATTGCGATGTTGTGGCATGAATGTTCATTTTTGCAGCACAACGACAAGTTCCATCATCAGCCTTGTTATCACATTCGTGTGGACAGGGTGGTTTATATGCATCTACTATCTCAGCCCACAACCATCGTGCTGCTCTGAACTTGGCTATTTCCATGAAATAGTTTGATCCCACACCAAATTCAAATTTAATTTTCTTGGCTGCCATTGAAGGAGCAACACCATTATCAATCAGTGCCGATAGGAGTTGATTTCCGTACGACAAGCTGTAACCCAGTTCTTGAAAACTATATGCACCAGCATCGTTCATTCTGTTTCCTGTCACGGTGAGTGCACGGTAGCGTGGAAGAGGGGCCATTATCTGCACCATTTCCACAGCATTCTCTATCCAGTTAGGTTCATCGATACCCTTTTTCAAGATCTTACGGAAAGGATCAAACTCAACTGAGCCAAAGCACTCCATAACGTTTAGATCACGACCTTTTATGTAGGCTACAACCAATTTTGCCAAGTCGGCTGTGCGTGAGATGCATGTGCTAAAATTAAGTTCTACCTTGTCGGGCGCAATTCCTTGAAGAAGGATTTCCATGTTTTCTTCCGAAATTTTAGTCTTCGGCAAACGGAAGCCCAATGAGGTAACACCTCTTTCCAAGAGTGCCAATGCCTTTTTATTGGCTTCAGCAACATCTTTCACATCAATCTCCTGACGTACATACCATACGTTATCTTTCTTTGTACCACGTACGTAGGGAAACTGTCCCGGAAGATTTTCCAATGCAGGCAAACCTTCTACATCTTCGGCACGATAAAAAGGATTCAATTGAAATCCTTCATTTGTTTTCCATACCAGCTTCTTCTGAAAATCGGCTCCCTTAAGGTCTTTAGTTACAACATCCAACCATTCTTGGGTGGACACGGGAGGAAAATCATTGAAAAGCTTTTCTCTCTGTTTACTCATATCAACTTCTATTATTATTTTGATGATCTTCAACTTCGTATTGTCATTTCAACAGGTATAAACCATCTACTCGAAAAGACAGACAAAATTAGGATAATTTATGCGCTTTAGAAAGTAATCTTCGGCTATTTGTTGATTGCGTGGAGTAATTCCCTAAGGAGCCTCCTTCAGTTCAATCAACAGTTCACTTATTTTTTTTATTACAGCCTCAACATAGCGTTCACCCTTCTCGGCAGTCGATTTTTTAGGATTTCCAATACCTGTATCTTCCGATACCTCATCCCAATTCCGCGGCATCCAACCAATCTTTTGGTCAATTGCCCCTATCTGTGAAGGTGAGACAGTGCCATTACCGGCACGGTTCATCACGACAAGTTCAGGATGATAGTGAAGCATTGCAGAGGTTTCCTGCTCTCCGGCATGCTCATCAGGATCTTCGTCGAAATAGTTTTTCCTGGGGACAATCGACCACCAGTCAACCACCACGATATGAAAATCGGGGAACATCATTCCCAAATCACGTACATATGGTTTGAACGTATTTCCTCCATGTCCATTTAGTACAACCAGTTTTCGAAAACCCTGTCCATGTAGAGAGCTGACCACATCGGTAAGTATTGCTTTCTGCGTCTCGGAGCGAGTGTGCACACAAAAAGGTTTGTTCCATTGACCCAGATTCTGTGATCCCAACCATATTGGTGGAAGCACCATGCAGGTCACACCCTTATTGTACACATAATCGGCACAATCACATGCAACCTCATATGACAAATAGCAATCGGTCAAGTAGGGAAGATGATAGTTATGAGGCTCAAACGCCCCCCAGGGAAGGATTGCCAGGTCATACGTATGCTCCAAAACCTCACCGTAATTGGTACGTGGACCTCGAAGAAAGCTATTTTTTGACATATCGGTAATACACATAAACATTACATTGTAATCAAACCTTTGCGTATGCAATAGAACGTAAGACCCGAAACAGTCTTGATGCCAGTTTTTGAAATGATATTCTTACGATGTGTCAGCACTGTATTGAGGCTAATATTCAGTTCATCTGCAATCTCCTTATTGAGATAACCTTTAACAATAAGACGCAGAATCTCTGTCTCCCGGTTGGTAAGTTGGTGATCGGTATCCTCCTTTTGACTATCATGTTCATTCGAGATTGTGTCCTGCAGTTGTTGAATACCGTATGAGTCCAATTCGCTTAGTTTTGGCTGCAGCACCCTATTGCGCAGTCTGTTGTGTGCCGCCAGATCTTTTCCGAAAGCATGCAATGAATAGATGACCGCATAACTCAGGTTCTGATTGTGCTCTACAGAAAGATGTTTAATGAGAATGTTCTTTAAATCATGCAGCAGATCATCCGGGAAATCATCGCTATATTCTGCATTTTTTTGCAAATAATTGATCATCCTCTCTTTGAACTTCAAAAACAGCATCTGGATCATACCCATTTCCCTGTTATCTGTCCCGGCTGTTGCAATAAGAGCATTGAGGTGAACCTCAATATTGGGCACCAATGCATGAAGATAATTCTCCACAGTATGGCGAAAATAATCGGCAATTGGCTCGGCATCGAACAGGGTGAGTGACGACTCGGGCAGGTAATTCTCATCGAGGTACACATTGAGCACAGTAAGTATAAGATCGGTATTCAACTGATGCTCTGTGCATATTTCCTGCACACTCTTATTCCCCACTCCGATTCGGATACCAAAACGGTTCAGCACGGGAATAAGCTCGTTGTGCTCTGCAAGCACATCAGCCATCACACTATGGGGCGTCAGGAAAGGCAATTATTCTATTTTTTTGTCGCTTTGGTTCTTTTTGAAAAATCACGTTCACGTTTTCGTTCTTTGTAATAATGCTTCACCGTTTCAATGGGATGCAAGAACAACATACGTGGCCCTGCCATGCGCATAACCTCTTTAATTTTTTGTCGCATAGCAGGTTTATAGCAATGAACAGGACAGGAGGCACAAGTCGGTTTTTCTTCCCCAAAGGGACATTTTTCCAATCGCTGATGTGCATACGAGAGCAATTTATCGCATTCTTCGCATAAAGTATTCTTTGTATGGTGTGTCGACCGACAATAAATAGAAATCATTGTGGCGACAACTTTCTTCTCCTCAACGTTCATTCACTTTGTTACTAACAGCGTGTAAAATTAGCAATTATCTTTCTCCTTGCCAAATCTAATTATCTGTTTCTTACGGTTTGCACGATACCTTTTACGGTCAATCTTCCTTCAAACGTATATTATTCATTTGGCGCAATATTTGAGCCTGTCGTTTCTGCATGTATGCCGACGGTTTTTTAGAATTATACACACGTGGATTGGGCAATGTGGCAGCAATCAAAGCCGATTGTGAGGCGGTGAGTTTTTTGGCAGAAGTATTAAAATGATGGCGTGCTACCGCTTCCGCTCCATATATACCTTTACCCGTCTCCATACAATTGAGATATACCTCCAGTATACGTTTTTTGTCCCACATCAATTCAATGAGCAGGGTAAAATAAACCTCCAGCCCTTTTCTAACCCAGGAAGAACGAGGCCACAGAAAAAGATTTTTTGCAGTTTGTTGGGAGATTGTACTTGCGCCGCGCGCCTTTTTGCGCGTTTTATTTTCTCTCAGAGCCTTCTCAATTTCTACACGATCAAATCCATTGTGCATGTAGAAGCGTTGATCTTCCGACGCAAGGACCGCACGTTTCAGATTATCAGAGATTTGGTCGTAGGGCACCCACTTATGATGGTGTTGTGGCATCTCACCCTTCTTCAGTGACTCAACAATGCGGATACCCATGAGGGGTGTGAAGTAAACCGGTACAAATCGAAATAACAATACACTTCCAATAGAGAGAATAAAAAACCAAAGTATTATCTTTCGACAAAAACGCACCAATTTTCTCATGTTATACCACTTTTACAAATCAGGCCGCAAATTTACACAAAAAATTATTTCTTCCGAGAAAGTAGATAGTCGCCACTCCCTGTTTTTTCAATGAAGAAACCATCATTGAGCACTAAACTCCATCCCTCCCCCAACACCATATTATCCTTTATATCTGTTGGTTCCGAAACAATCACCCAGCGCCAGTCCGACCTCAACAATGCCCCTCCCCCACTCACGGTAAGTATTCCCCAATAATCGCTTATTTGCATGGTAAAATACACAATCCCTTCATCCTCATCGAGAGGTATAATGTTTTCAAAATCATATGAGATATTGATCTCTCCCAGTCGTATCTCCAGGTGCGGATCTTCCAAAAATTTCTTTCTATAAATGTCGAGACGAGCATTGTTCGATATTTCCCGTTTCAGCTCCTCATCCACAATAAACCGACCATTGTATTCATCGGCTACCTGATTAACATACCTCTCCAAAATAATACGCATATCCATACCAAAAGCTTCTGCAAACAGCGAAGTAAGATCGGTCTCGTTGTCCAGATTCTTGTGCCAGTTATTGTCTTTCTGATAGAGGAAGAACCCATATACCGGCACAGTTTCATAGGCGAATGTACGTACATAGGATGGGATTTTATCGAAAGCCATAATACGCGTAATGAGGTAATTTCGCAACTCCCATTTATTGCGTCCACTCATCATCTGGCCAGTGTAGCTCGCCAGTCCCTCCAACAGTTCGAGGCTATTCTCCGATGAGTCAGAGCCTCTGAAGAGTAAATGCCTATATTTTCTAAATATCAAAGCATTGCGTAAATGCACCTCAGCCTGTGTCAGTCGAGGAGCTAGTAACGCCTCCTTCAGGGCCGCCATTTCAAGGCGTAGGTAGATGCGTCCCTCCCTATCATTTAGATGAATATTATCTTCCCGTTGGAATTCAAACCCTAGCGATGTTTGTGCAACATGAAACAGTTCGTGAGTAATAATGTCTATTCGGTCCTGTTTAAGAGGCGACAAAGGTAGTTTCAGCATGGCCCAGTGGGTTCCGCACCATTCAATGTCTGTATTAGAAATGGTTATCTCTTTGGGTAATCTACCCCGATAAACTTTTTTACTACGTTTAAGTATTCCTTCCTCATCGGCAACATTAGCATAAACCTCTCTAGTTTCAGGATCCACCATTAGGATGGGGCCATAAATATCCCTATCCCATAACGAGGCATGTTCTTTTGTGGCTTGCTGTACCTCACTGAAATATACAGCAATACTATCTTCAGAAATTGGAGATGTCTGAGCAGCCACAGCAGAAAAGAACTGACTCACCATCCATATTCCTATGAGAGGCTTCATTCTTTCTTTACATCGACAACAGTCAATAAATTAGCATTCACTTTAAACAAGATATCTATACCGGCAAAAATAATCCCATAGACTCTTTCGGAATCATCCTGATACGAAGGTCTGGGATCGTTAGCCAGAACTTCCTCCAACGTTGTATGCAGTGTAGTGGGTATATCAGACCGTAATGCTTCTGGTATCACCACCTTAAGCTTCTCCATCTCAATCGGTTCGGTAAATCCACCCACGGCAGTGGGGTGACTATCTGCATATTTGAGATAGGGCTTTATGTCGTAGATGGGGGTACCGTTCATCAGATCGGCACCTAGTACATGCAATACAGGACCATTTACTGTCTGCCATTCAATTCTCTCCAGTCTCACCGAGGAGAGTCCAATTGGATTTGGTCGAAAGGGAGAGCGCGTAGCAAAGACACCCAATTTTTTATTTCCCCCCAAACGTGGAGGACGAACCAACGGCGACCATCCATTTCGTTTATTTTCAGAGAATTCCCAAATGAGCCATATGTGTGAGAAACCATCCAACCCTCTCAGCACATCCATATTGCGATAAGCCGGCTCAAATACAATTTGCCCTCTTAAGGACTCTACCAAACCGCTTTGCCTCGGTATACCGAACTTGGTTGTAAAATCGGTATGGATATGCGCAATAATTTTCATTGCAACGAGTTATTGCATCATGATCTTAGCTGAAAGTCGGGTCACCCATTTTCTGGGTAAAAAACGAATTGCAACCGGTGCCAGCCTATTCATGGTTCCATGAATTACAACCGGTTTTCCTTTCATCATAGCCCTATATCCCAATTCAGCTACCTCTTTAGCATCGGCAATTTGTACATTCTTCACCAGCTGCGAAGCGCTCATTTTTGACACCTCCCCAAAATGCGTACTTGTGGGACCGGGACAAAGCGCAGTAACGGTGATATTATCTTTCTTCAGCTCCTCACCCACAGCCTCGGACAGATGGAGCACGAACGACTTTGTCGCAAAGTAAACTGCCATCATTGGCCCAGGTTGAAAAGCAGCAGTAGAAGAGACATTGAGTATCTTTCCCGCTTTTCGTCCTTTCCAATCCTTCACATACAGATGAGTGAGGTGTGTAAGCGTTGTCACATTAAGAGCTATCATCCGTTCGTAACAATCCCAATCAGCATCCACAAAGGCGCCATAGTCACCAAATCCAGCGTTATTCACCAGATAATCAATATCGCCCACCTTTTCTTTCACCTCATTATAGAGAGCCTGTGCCGCTGCAGCATCACTAAGATCGGCCACCACATTAATAACAGAAACAGCATAAGTCTCCTCAATCTCAACTTTAATCCTACCCAGCTCATCTGCACTGCGAGCAACCAACACCAAGTTGTGTCCCTTCATTGCAAAAATATAGGCCAACTCCTTGCCTATTCCTTTCGATGCACCTGTGATTAATGCCGTTTTGCTCATTCTCAATCAATTTACTACAAATTTAAATTATTTTCCTTCATACCTATCATATAGAGGGATATTTTTACGGAATGAAGGCGATAGCGATTAATTTCGTTTGCGTGATTTATCTATCCGAAGGAAGATAAAAAGTAGAATGGTAAACCCCCATAGCGAGGAACCACCATAACTAAAGAAGGGCAATGGAATACCAATCACCGGCATGATTCCAATCACCATGCCAATGTTTACCATCAGGTGAAAGATGAAGATACTAACCACCCCATATCCATAGACACGCCCAAAGGTCGACGTCTGCCGTTCGGCCAGATTCAGCAACCGCAATATAAATACCAAAAAAAGCAACAAAACTATGGCAGAGCCAATGAAACCATGCTCTTCACCAATGGTACAGAATATAAAGTCGGTATCCTGCTCGGGAACATACTTCAGTTTAGTCTGGGTGCCATTGAGGAACCCCTTACCGGTAAGTCCCCCTGAGCCTATTGCAATCTTCGACTGTCCCACGTGATAGCCAGCCCCACTCAAATCCTGCTCCATACCCAAGGTTACTTTAATACGCATCTGCTGATGAGGTTGCAGCACATCGTAAAAAACATACTCTACCGACTCAAGAAAGAGAAATGATCCCAACAAGAATGAGATAATAAACAGATAGCTTTTCTTACGGTGTTGGAAAAAGAGTAAAAGTAAGTAGATAGCTACCAATGAAATAGCGATTATGGCGGTGATACCCCAATCAATTTTAACATTGAAAAAAGAAATCAGGTAAGAAACCAGAAAGACTGTTGTGGCCATCAATAAAATTGTGAATACCTCACGCTTCCTTTTCAGATAATTCCACACCATTGCTGCAGCAAACACAATAATCAATATGAGCGTAATCAGTTCACCTTTCGACAAGATACCAACCTGCACATCAGAAAACTTAATACCCAGCACAAAATAGACTACCGCAGCTATTCCCATGAAGAGCACACCTCCGGGAAGCCCTTCGCGATAAAGCACCAATATTAACGAGAGGTACACCAATGCCGTACCTGTTTCACTCTGAGCTATTACCAGGATCACCGGCAGCAAAATGATGCCGCATACAATCAACAAGTTATTGCGTTCCAGCAAACGAAAGTTGTACCCATTGAAGACTCTTGCCAGTGACAGAGCAATAATGAATTTCATAAATTCGGCAGGTTGTAACCGAACAGGACCAATGATTAACCAAGAGCGCGACCCGTTAATTTCATGCGCAACAACAAGTGTCAGTAACAACAGTGCAATACCAACAAGATAAAAAACAAAGGAATAGGTTTCATAGAATCCCACTTCAATCTTCAACAAAGAGAAAGCGATTATCAACGATGTACCTATCCAAACAAGCTGCATCCCTGCCCTACTTGAGAGATCGAACATACTGGATGCATTCTCCAGATCAAAACTTGCAGCATATATGTTTAGCCAACCCAGGAGCACAAAAAGCAGGTAGAAGCCTACCGTCACCCAGTCGGTCCTCCCCTTTTCAATTATCTCCTTGCTACCCTGATAAACCATGCTATTTTTGCTCGTTGATAATCACGTTAATAATTACTTTGCCGGTAGGTTCCGAATATATGCATGCGGCAATATTACACGGTTGATGATGGATGTTTCCAACCATTTATCGCTCTCGGGCACCTCACCATGGAAGAATTTCTGCAACATGAGTCGCGCAATAGGTACTGCGTTGGTTGCACCAAAACGACCATTTTCAACCAACACCGCAATTGCAACTTGCGGATCATCTTTCGGTGCAAAGCCCATAAAGATGGAGTGGTCGTCACCATGAGGGTTTTCCGATGTTCCTGTTTTACCGCACACTTCCACAAATGGAGCCAAGTTAATACCGCGACAGGTACCAAAGTTAACCGCATCGGCCATCCCCTGTACTGTTAACTCATAATACTCCCTATAGATTCCTGTCTCACGTCGAGTGGTATATTTCTCTTCCAATGGTGCCCCTTTCCGTTCGCGCACCACATGAGGCGTATAAAAATAGCCCCTGTTTGCGATGGTTGCACCCAGGTTGGCAATCTGTAGGGGTGTCGCCAATATCTCCCCTTGGCCAATCGCAATGGAGATGATGTTGTGTGCCACCCAGCGATCGTTTTTGAAAACATTGGAATAAAACTTGCTATTGGGAATAAACCCTCTTTTTTCAGAAGGTAGATCCACCCCTAGCGGATAACCATACCCCATGCTAACCATGTAATCGCGCCACACATCAAATGCATTGAGGGTACTTCCATATTTCGATCTGTTACCCAACATATTATTAAGTCCGTAACAAAAGAAAGAATTGCAGGAAGTTGCGAGAGCAGGTTCCAAAGAAATTGGTGAAGCATGTCCGTGGCATCCTGGTCGCCCTCCCAATGGAGGGTATCCACCAAAGCAGGAGTATCTTGTTTCCGGCGTTATGATTCCTTCCTGAAGAAAAATGAGTCCCTGCGTCGGTTTAAAAGTTGATCCCGGTGGATAAGTACCTGCTATTGCCCGGTTTATTAAAGGCTTATATGGATTTCTCTCCAACTCCAGGTAGTTCGATATGAACGATTTTCCGGTCAGTCGCACCGGATCATATGTAGGAGCCGACACCATGGCAAGGATCTCACCAGTTTTCGGTTCGATCATCACAATACTACCTACTTTATTTTGCATGAGCAATTCGCCATAGGCTTGTAAATCGATGTCGATACTCAAGGTCAGGTCTCTTCCCGATTTCGGAGCCTTATCCTGTCTCCCTTCATCGTAACGTCCCTGAATTCTCCCGTGCGCATCACGAAGCAATATCTCCACCCCTTTTTCGCCCCTAAGATCCTCTTCGTGTGAAAGTTCTATTCCCGACTTACCCACATAATCTCCCCGAACATAATAAGGATCTGCCGCCATTTTGTTTTTATCCACTTCGGCCACATAGCCCAATATAAGTCCCATATTTGGGTAATTATATTGTCGTTCCGTTCTGTTTTGGATGTAGATACCGGGAAATTTATAGAGTTTCTCCTGAAGCAATCCATATTCTTCCACATCGAGCTGCGACATGAACAGTTGCGGTGTATAGGAAGAGTATCCCGGATTCTTGCGACGATCTTTCATATCGGCATTCAGCGCATGAAAACGTTCCATGCTTATATTCAGTGTGCGGCAAAAGTCGAGTGTATCAAACTCCTTCATCTCTCTCACCACCATCATCACATCGTATGTTGGTCGGTTGTAAACCAACAATTTCCCTTTCCGATCATAAATGGCACCCCTTGACGGATAAAGAGGTCTCCGCAAGAAAGCGTTACTGTCGGCATAATCACGGTATTGGGGACTCAATATTTGCAAGTTAAACAGTTGAACAAGGTATACAATGGCTAAGATCACCACAGTTGCGGCAATCACATATTTCCTTTTGGCCAACGAATTATACTTGTTCACCACGTTTTTTTCTAAAAATAAAGCCATCCAACCCTAGAATCAGCAGGATGGAAATGAAAGACGAAGCGGCGATACGTAACAAGGTTTCCCGAAGATTAAACAACGTGAACGACTCAATGAAAAAAAGGAGGGTTAGGTGTGTCAAGACCATCATAATCGTAAACCGAATAAAAGGTCCAGGAACAGTATTGATACCGGGCACAAACGTATCATACTCCTCTTTTTCAAAGAAAAGGTACATAAATTGTTTCCGAAATGCCGCAATAATGGTTGTGGCAGCAGCATTCATGCCGGGTGTATTCAAAAATATATCGATGATCAGTCCCAATAGAAACCCAGATATGATTACATAAAAAAGATTCCTACCCATTGGCAACTTCAACAGAAAATAGAGATAGAGCACCGGTGTAGCAATCCCATAGAGGCTTACTCTGCTAAGCAATAACACTTGTAGCAGAATCAACAATACAAAAAGTAGAATTTCAAACGGATTACTCGGTTTCATTTTTCACTGGTGCAAAGTATCTTCAAGCCTTTGCTGCTCGTCGTAATACATATCTTTTATTACCAACACATCCTGGAGCGTATAAAAATTCGTTGCCAGTTGAATGTTGAATGTATTGAAGTTATCATCTCGCGATTTACCCATTTCATGTACGAATCCGATAATGGTATTCCTCGGAAATATTCGCGAGAAGCTGGTTAACACTGTGTCACCCTTATTAAAAAGTTCGTGTTTAGGCAAATCCTGTAATTGGGCATGACGGACATTTGTTCCATCCCACGAAACAGAACCATAATTTTCAGAGTTTTTCAATTTGGCACTCATCCGAAACTTCGGGTTAATGACAGGAATAACCACCGAAAAATTGGACGACACATTGGCAACCACTCCCACCACACCCTTTTGAGAGATCACGCCCATATCGCGTTTTATGCCGTGAGATGCACCCTTATTGAGTGTGATGAAATTGTTAACCCCCGAAAAGCTCAGGTTGACCACCCCCGCCGGAATAAAATCGAATTGGGGTGCAACCAGCGTATCAATTGCAAAGGCTTTCACCTCCAAGGTGTCGGTGTTGGAAACTTTTTCCAATTGCGCCAACAAGTCATGGTACCTCTTCTCCAGTTCAGCATTGCGAACCAACAACATTTCGTTATTCTTTTTCAGCAAAAAGAAAGAACTGATGTTGTTGGATGTCGAATATAACCAGCCCGTTACACTATTTGCAGAGGTAAGATAGACACTCCGCTGGTATGAGTTATGAGCAAAAACAAGATAGAAGCTGAAAGCAATTAGTATGATTGCTACCAGCCAATGACTGTTCCGGAGGATGAAGTTGATAAGATTGCGCATGCAAGCCTGCCATTGTCTATAATTGAAGCCAATAGCTTAAAGCTAAAAGCCAACAGCTATTTATCTCATTAAGAAGGGGAACTTATCAATGTTGCGAAGTGCAATGCTTGTCCCCTTAGCTACCATGTGCAATGGGTCATCTACCACCCTGAACTGAATACCAATCTTTTCGGTCAATCTTTTATCGAGACCACGCAGTAGAGCGCCTCCACCGGTGAGGTAAATCCCGTTACGTACAATATCGGCATACAATTCGGGAGGTGTTTGTTCCAATGCACTCAGGACTGCAGAATCCACTTTTGACACCGATTTTTCAAGGCAGTGTGCCACCTCCTGATAGGAGACGGGTACATCCATCGGCAACGAAGTCATTCTGTTTGGTCCGTGAACCACAAAGTCTTCCGGTGGATTGTCCAGCTCGGTGAGTACCGATCCGACCATGATTTTAATCTCCTCAGCCGTGCGGTCTCCCACTTTAATGTTGTGTTGACGTCCCATGTAATCCTGGATATCTTCGGTGAAATCATCCCCTGCAATCTTGATCGATTTATTGGAGACAATTCCGCCCAGTGAGATTACGGCAATTTCTGTTGTTCCACCACCTATATCCACAATCATATTTCCTTCGGGAGCTTCTACATCAAGTCCAATACCCAATGCCGCAGCCATGGGTTCGAATATCATGTAGACATCACGTCCTCCGGCATGTTCAGCCGAGTCACGTACGGCACGTATTTCCACTTCGGTACTTCCCGAAGGTATACAAATTACAACGCGCAGCGAAGGAGAGAACAAACCTCTTTTATTCTTATTGGCCATTTTTATCATTCCGCGAATCATCTGTTCAGCGGCATTAAAATCGGCAATAACACCATCTCTCAATGGCCTTACCGTGCGTATGTTCTCATGTGTTTTCCCATGCATCTGCCTTGCTTTTTCGCCCAAGGCAATCATTTTATCGGTTTTACGATCCAATGCCACAATAGAGGGTTCATCAAGTAATATCTTCCCTGCATTGTTCACGATCACTGAATTGGCAGTTCCGAGGTCCATTGCCAACTCTTGTGTAAATGAAAATAAGCCCATATTCTATTAATTATCAGCTCTCAGCTCTCAGCTTGCAGCCTTTTGTTTTAGTGTTTAAAATGTCTCACGCTGGTTGTCACCATCTTCATGCCATGCTGATTGCAGAAGTCCACCGTCTCAGCATCGCGAATGGAGCCACCCGGTTGTATCACAGCTGTGACACCTGCTTTGTATGCTATTTCCACACAATCGGGGAAAGGAAAGAATGCATCGCTAGCCATAACCGCTCCCTGTAGGTCAAAGTTAAAAGCATTTGCTTTCTCGATAGCTTGCCTCAGGGCATCAACCCGCGAGGTCTGTCCTGTTCCGCTTGCTAGCAGTTGTTTATTCTTTGCCAAGACAATTGCGTTCGATTTAGTGTGTTTCACCAAGATATTGGCAAACAGCAAATCGTCAATCTCCTTGCTGCTCGGAGCCTCCTCCGTTACCACCTGTAAGTTTTCGGCAGTCTGCACACTTTCGTTTTTATCCTGCACCAACACACCGTTCAAGATGGAGCGATATTGTTGCTTTTGCGTAGCCTTCTCTGGTGATTTCAGTACCAGTATAATTCTATTTTTCTTTTGGGATAAAATAGCAAGTGCCTCCTGATCGTATGCCGGAGCAATGATCACTTCAAAAAATATCTCGTGAATAGCTGCTGCCGCATCTTTATCTACAGCTCTATTTGTCACCACAATACCACCGAAAGCAGAAACCGGATCAGCTGCCAATGCAGCATCCCAAGCCTCTTTTACCGTGGGTCGACAAGCCATGCCGCACGCATTGTTGTGTTTAAGAATTGCCAGTGCAGTCTCGTTGAAATCGGCAATCAACGATATAGCTGCGTCGATATCAAGCAGGTTGTTATAGGAAATTTCCTTGCCATGCAGTTGTTCAAATATCTCACCGAAGTTTCCGTAGAAGGTACCTTTCTGATGAGGATTTTCCCCGTATCGCAGTGACTTACGATCATCTGCTGCAACGCGAAATGCTGAATGCTCCTCCCCATCGAAGTAATTGAAGATTGCAGCATCATACCCCGATGACACTTTGAACGCCTCCTTAGCAAACCAGCGACGATCTTCCAATGAGGTTGCACCCTGCTTCTCTTTCAGGACGTTCAACAGAGGTGCGTACTGCGCTTTGGAAGCTACAATCAACACATCCTGATGGTTTTTTGCAGCCCCACGGATAAGTGAGATGCCGCCAATATCTATCTTTTCAATAATCTCCTCTTCCGTACCACCCGCAGCAACCGTCTCTTCGAACGGATACAAATCGACAATTACCAAATCGATAGAAGGTATTCCGTATGATTTTACCTGTTTCTTATCCGATTCGTTATCTCTGCGATACAGGATTCCGCCAAAAATCTTCGGATGAAGTGTCTTCACCCGTCCACCCAAAATAGATGGGTATCCACTTATTTCTTCCACTGCTTCACACTCGTAGCCCAACGACTCAATGAAATCCTTTGTGCCACCTGTGGAAATAAATTTGACTTTCAGGTTATTCAGTTCCTGAAGTATCTCTTCTAATCCCTCTTTGTGATAAACCGAAATGAGGGCGGTTTGTATTTTTTGTGACATTTCCTGCCTATTTGACATGTTAATTTTAAAGGACTACAAAGGTATGAAATCTATCGGTCAAAAGCGAGAGTTGAACCATTAGTTTTGTGATTTTTTGAGAAAATTAGAACCACGAAAATGAAGTTTTTAGTAAAAAAATGAGAACAAAGAAAGGCGAGAATACCGTCAACGATATTCCCGCCCCCATAAATCAGGTTTCTGACTGCAACAAAGTATGTTTCGTTACTTCACTTCCCATCCGAGTGCACTTGCACCCAATACGGCTGCATCGCTCTCTTTGAGTTCGGAGAACAAGAGTTGTACTTTGTTTCTGAAAATAGCCAGCATATTCTTTTCCATTGCCTCCCGGATAGGATTCATGATCAGGTCTCCAGCCTTAGCCAAACCACCAAAGAGGATAATTGCTTCGGGACTTGAAAATGCCACAAAGTCGGCAAATGCTTCACCCAAGATCTCACCGGTGAATCTGAAGATCTCTTTTGCCATTTCATCGCCTGCCATTGCTGCATCGAACACATCTTTTGAGGTTATCTCCTCGATGGGGATATTGCGCAATCTGGTATGAGCCTCAGGTCTTAATTCGAGGTACTCTCTAGCAGTACGGGCAACTCCCGTAGCAGACGAGTAGGCTTCAAGACATCCTGTTCTACCGCAACCACACATACGGCCGTTGTTACGACGCATGATCACATGCCCCAACTCACCGGCAAAACCGTCGTGGCCATACACCAGCTGTCCATTTACAACAACACCGCTACCCACTCCTGTACCCAGGGTAATGACAATGAAATCTTTCATGCCTCGAGCCGCACCATAGGTCATTTCACCAATAGCAGCAGCATTGGCATCGTTGGTAAGTGCCACCGGAATGCCGACTCTTTCTTCCAGCATCTGTGCAAAAGGAATAACCCCTTTCCATGGGAGGTTGGGCGCAAACTCAATACTTCCAGAAAAATAGTTTCCATTTGGTGTTCCAGCACCAATACCTTTGATCTGATCTTTTGTGGTTACCTCGCCAATGAGTTTATTGATAAGCTCGGTCAGTTCGTCGAGATAATCTTCCACTACAGCATGTTTGGCAGTTTTAATGCTGCCACTCGTTAATATTTGTCCTCTTTTATCGACAATGCCGACAACAGTATTGGTGCCACCCACGTCAATACCTACTACATAGGGTTTGTCCATGATTTGTTTTTATTAAAAGTTAGTCAATGATGTTTGTATGTGTTTTATTTCGGACAAATATAGGGATTTTTCGTCATACGAACTTCTGCTGAGCAAAATAATTCACATTTACGATAATGAAGATAAAACTGGCAAGTATCCGAAGAATTGGGACAGTTA
>DBQD01000047.1:57887-65807 GCA_002305715.1 Proteiniphilum sp. UBA1403
GTGATTATTTATCGGATAAAACACACAATTTGTATCAATTTTCAACATTAGGTTGGATATATTTTAACAACACGAAACATTACACACTATTAGTTTTTATATCGTATGAATGAAATTAAATTTTATAACGGAGAGAATATTCCGTTAGAGCTGCACAAAGTTCGAGTTGTGCAAAAACTTAACCTGGTACCCATTGAGAGAAGACTTGAAGCATTGCAGGAGGGTGGATTCAACACATTCAGACTGAACACGAAAGATGTTTTTCTCGACATGCTTACCGACAGTGGCACCAACGCCATGAGCGACAATCAGATGGCCGCCATGATGCAGGCAGATGATGCCTATGCAGGATCACAGAGTTTTTTCCGTTTGCAGAAAGCTGTGGAAGATGTATTGGGCAAAAAGTATTACCTGCCTGTGCATCAAGGACGTGCTGCGGAGAATATTTTGTCAAACGCCTATGTGCGGAAAGGGAATCTCATTCCCATGAACTACCATTTCACTACCGCCATGGCCCACATCACACAATATGGAGGTAAGATTGCCGAACTTCTTTACGATGAAGCCTATGTTATCAACTCCAATCATCCCTTCAAAGGAAATATGAACCTTGAAAAACTGGAGGAGATCATCAAAATACATGGAGCAAAAAATATACCCTTCATCCGCATGGAGGCCTCGACCAACCTCATCGGCGGTCAACCCTTTTCGGTAAAAAACCTGCGCGATGTGAGAGCCATTGCCGACAAGTACAACATTCGCCTCGTACTAGATGCCAGTCTACTTGGTGAAAATGCATACCTTGTTATCAAACGCGAAGAAGAATTCAAAAATAGCACCATGGGTGATGTGATTCAAACCATGACCGGTCTGGCCGACATTGTTTACTTTTCCGCACGCAAGCTAAGCTCATCCCGTGGTGGCGGTATATGTACAAACAACCTCGACATCTATCGAGAGCTGGAAGCACTGGTACCTCTTTTTGAAGGATTCCTAACATACGGTGGCATCTCGGTACGTGAAATTGAAGCCATGACCATCGGATTGTATGAAACACTCGATGAGACCATGATCAGTCAGAGTCCCAATTTCATTGCCTACTTGGTAAATTCACTCGATGCACACGGTGTTCCCATGGTGAAACCGGCAGGCGTATTGGGTGCCCACGTAGATGCTATGCAGGTCTGCGCCCACATACCCCAAAAAGAATATCCCGCTGGGGCATTGGCAGCAGCCCTCTTTCTGATTTCCGGTATCCGCGGTATGGAACGAGGATCCATCTCCAACCAACGCGATGAGTATGGAAATGAAACCTATGCCGACATGGAATTGTTGCGACTTGCCGTTCCCCGTCGTGTTTTCACCTTGTCACAAATTAAGTATGTTGAAGACCGAATGACCTGGTTATATGAAAATCGGGAACTGATTGGCGGACTCCGATTTGTATACGAACCACCTGTTCTCCGCTTCTTTATGGGGGGGCTGGAACCGGTTAGCGAGTGGCCACAGAAACTGATTGCCAAGTTCAAAGAGGATTTTGGAGACAGTTTATAATTTCAATATAGAATAAGGCCATCTCGTCATTGTTATCGAGATGGCTTTTTTTTTCTGCCTGCTCCCTGGAGATAGAAAGAGACATGGCCCCTACCTACACGTATATTAGTCCTATATTTAATAAGGAATCTACAGAGGGATTACAGAGGGATTACAGAGGGATAACGGAGGGATAACGGAGGGATACCAAACAAAAATAGACTCAGAAACATGCTACATAACATATAAAAACTTTTTTTAATGTAATATATACCCTCTAAATTTGTAGAATTACCAGCACAGAACAGCACAGTATAGTTGATGCCTACTATCCTATAATTATTACAAGGAATGAGTTTACTTTTTGATGGGAAGAACACGAAAGTGCAGCAACTGGCAGAATATATCCAAAATGCCATTGCCACAAATGAGTTGAAGGTGGGTGAGAAGCTACCCTCAATCAACCATTTGAGCCGTCAGTTCTCCGTTTCAAGAGACACCGTATTTAAGTCACTTTCTGAACTGCGTGCACGGGGTGTGATTGATGCCATTCATGGAAAAAACTATTACGTTGCGTCTCCAACCAAAAACATCCTGCTTCTGCTGGATGAATACACCCCTTTTAAAGAGGCTTTGCATCATTTTCTTGTGTCTAGCTTACCCAGTTCCTACAAAATTGATCTTTGGTTTCATCAATACAACGAGCATCTGTTCAATAGCATTGTGCATGATTCCATTGGCCGGTATCACAAATATCTAGTCATGAATTACAACAACGAAAAGTTTGCCGATGTATTGAAGAAGATCGACAAAAGAAAGTTACTCTTGCTCGATTTTGGAAAATTCGACAAAGAGGGCTATTCCTATGTTTGTCAAGATTTCGACGAAGGATTGTATCATGCCTTAGTCTCCATCTTGGATGATTTGGGTAAATATAAAAAGCTTCTTTTCGTCCACAATAAATTCCATATGCATCCACAGAGCAGCAAGAGTGCATATAGCAACTTTTGTAACGATTATATGCTGGAATTTGGCATTCTGGATGAGATTACGGAAAAGACAACAATTCAAAAAGATTTCTTTTACCTTGTGATCAAACAAGATGATGTGGTAAAAATCATCAAGCAGGGACGACAAGATGGTCTACAACCGGGTAAGGATTATGGATTGTTGGCCTACAATGAGAATCCATTTTATGAAGTAATTGAAAACGGTATTTCCAGTATCGGCATCGATTGGAATGAGATGGGGCACATTGCTGCAGATTTTGTACTCAACGATAAGCCCGTGCAGATTTATTTGCCAACGGTTATTAAAAAAAGAGGATCATTGTAAGCATTCAAATTGCGATCAGGTAATATATCAAATGTTACAAATCTATCTAATCTATAACGAAAATGAGTAAGTATCCAAAAATTGGCATACGCCCAACAATTGACGGTCGTCAGGGAGGTGTACGAGAAAGCCTTGAAGAGAAAACAATGAATCTGGCAAAGTCGGTTGCCAAGCTCATCGAAACCAATTTAAAAAACGGAGATGGGAGTCCCGTTGAATGCGTCATAGCCGATGGCACCATTGGCCGTGTTGGTGAGAGTGCCGCATGTGCCGCCAAGTTTGAACGGGAGGGTGTGGGTGCTACCATCACGGTTACTTCCAGTTGGAATTACGGATCGGAGACAATGGACATGAATCCTCATTACCCCAAGGCGGTATGGGGATTTAATGGCACTGAACGTCCCGGTGCGGTGTACTTGGCTGCAGTGTTAGCTGCACACACGCAAAAAGGATTGCCCGCTTTTGGAATTTATGGAAGAGATGTACAAGATGCATCAGACAACTCAATCCCCAAGGATGTGGAAGAAAAGCTGCTCCGGTTTGCACGTTCAGCACAAGCCGTAGCCACCATGCGCGGACAGTCATACTTGGCAATTGGAGGTACCTGCATGGGTATTGCCGGTTCGATGGTCAACCCCGACTTTTTCCAGAAATACTTGGGTATGCGCAACGAATCGGTCGATTCCACCGAGATACTCCGCCGCATTAAGGAGGGTATCTACGATCACGAAGAGTTTGCCAAGGCAATGGAATGGACCGAAAAGTATTGCAAAGTAAACGAAGGTGTCGACTTCAACCCGTTGGAAAAACAAAAAAGTAGGAAAGAAAAAGATGAAGATTGGGAATTCGTCGTAAAGATGACCCTTATTATTCGTGATTTGATGAGAGGAAACCCTAAACTCCTGGAAATGGGGTACAAGGAAGAAGCCATAGGACATAATGCATTGTTGGGAGGCTTCCAAGGGCAACGTCAGTGGACCGACTTCCTGCCCAATGGCGACTTCAGTGAAACCATTCTAAACACCTCTTTCGACTGGAACGGTATCCGCGAAGCCTATGTGCTGGCAACGGAAAACGATTCCCTCAACGGTGTATCCATGCTTTTCGGCCACTTACTGACCAATAAGGCCCAGCTCTTTTCGGATGTGCGTACCTTCTGGAGCCCTGAATCGGTGAAACGTGTATCGGGAAAAGAGTTGACTGGTTTGGCGGCCAACGGTATCATTCACCTCATTAACTCCGGAGCAACCACGCTCGATGCCACCGGCAAACAGCGATTGAACGGTGAGCCGGCCATGAAAGAACCCTGGTACATTACAGAGGAGGAGGTGCAGGCTTGTTTGGAAGCAACCACATGGTCTCCTGCCAACAGAGATTATTTCCGCGGAGGTGGTTACTCCTCAACTTTCCTTTCTGAAGGAGGCATGCCGATGACCATGTGCCGCTTGAATCTTGTTGACGGCCTGGGACCCGTATTGCAGATTGCAGAAGGGTGGAGTGTGGAAATTGATCCGGAGATACATGATATCATCAACCAACGAACCGACAAAACATGGCCTACAACCTGGTTTGCACCACGCATAACCGGTAAAGGCGCTTTCAAAGATGTCTATTCGGTAATGAACAATTGGGGAGCCAACCATGGAGCCATCAGTTACGGACATATTGGGCAGGATCTGATTACACTGGCCTCTATGCTGCGTATTCCGGTCTGTATGCACAACGTGAACGACGATGAGATCTTCCGCCCTTCCGCATGGAATGCATTTGGAATGGACAAGGAGGGGGCCGACTATAGAGCTTGCATGAATTTCGGACCCATCTATAAATAACACAACCAGTTGGAGCACGCATCACCGGTAACGAGGTGATGCATGATCCCACATAAAACAGAGAGATATATGCTTAAGAAAATACCCAAAACAATTTCGCCTCAATTGCTCAAGACACTCATGGAAATGGGTCACGGCGATGAAATTGTGATTGCAGATGGAAACTTCCCCTGTCACTCCATTTCGGAGAACGTAATCCGTGCAGATGGATTATCGGGCAGACAAATACTGGAAGCCATTCTGGAATTATTACCGCTGGACACCTATGCCGAACAACAGGTCTACTTGATGGAGGTCGTCGCTGGAGACGACTATAAACCGTTAATCTGGGAAGATTACAAGAAGATTCTGTCCGCTTCGGGTGAACCGTTCACAATTGGATATATTGAGCGTTTCGCATTTTATGAGAGAGCCAAAAAATCATATGCCGTGGTTGCAACCGGAGAGGAAGCACTGTATGCAAACATCATCCTAAAAAAAGGAGTCGTAAAATAAGGTACAAGAAATTATGAGCAAATCTAAAACTTCATTCCTAAAACACAACAGCGTTAATTATTTACTGCCGTTCATCCTCATTACAGCCTGTTTTTCATTGTGGGGCTTTGCCAACGACATTACCAACCCCATGGTTAAAGCATTCTCAAAAATCTTCCGCATGAGTGTCACAGAAGGCGCATTGGTGCAATTTGCCTTCTATGGAGGTTACTTCGCAATGGCCTTTCCGGCGGCAATTTTTATCCGAAAGTTTTCCTATAAAAAGGGAATCATGATGGGATTGTTGCTGTATGCAATTGGAGCATTTCTCTTTTTCCCGGCAAAAGAATCCGGCAGTTTTTACCCCTTTCTGGTAGCCTACTTTATCCTTACCTGCGGATTGTCGTTTCTGGAAACAAGTGCCAACCCTTATATTCTCACCATGGGGCCGGAAGAGACATCTACCCAACGACTTAATCTTGCTCAATCGTTCAACCCAATGGGATCGCTGGCTGGAATGTATGTCGCCATGAACTATATTCAGTCTCGAATACATCCGATGAGTACTGCCGAAAGGGCTCTTCTTACCGATGCCGAGTTTGTCGCAATGAGACAATCTGACCTCTCCATACTCATAACGCCCTATCTTGCTATCGGGATCGTTGTCTTGGTCATGCTTGTGATCATCGGGATTACCCGAATGCCAACCAATGGAGATAAAAATAAAGAGATAAATTTCTTCCCCACCATTAAACGAATTTTTTCCGTAGCCAACTACCGCCAGGGTGTGATTGCTCAGTTCTTTTATGTGGGTGTACAGATTATGTGCTGGACATTTATCATTCAATACGGCACACGTATCTTCATGGCAGGAGGTATGGAAGAACAGGCTGCAGAGGTATTGTCACAGAAGTATAACATTGCTGCCATGATAATTTTCTGTGCAAGCCGTTTTGTATGTACCTATCTCCTTAAATACATCAACCCAGGCAAGCTATTGCGAATTTTGGCAATAGCCGGAGCCATCCTTATTTTGTGTGTAATCTTCTTACAAAATATCTGGGGATTATACTCACTGGTAGCCGTTTCCGCTTGTATGTCGCTAATGTTCCCCACTATTTATGGAATTGCGTTGAAAGGTATGGGAGATGATGCCAAATTTGGCGCAGCCGGGTTGATCATGGCAATTCTCGGAGGATCGGTATTGCCACCGTTGCAGGCTGCCATCATTGATATGGGTACTATCGGGAATGCATTCCCAGCGGTGAATGCCTCCTTTGTTCTGCCATTTATCTGCTTTATTGTAGTCGCATGGTACGGTGCACAGACCTATAAAAGGAGTAAAAAAAGCATTATTTAAACCATAGTTGAGCATGCATCTTTTCTCAAATCAGACTGATGTAATTTGATATATTATCGATAACTTTACGTCAGTTTGATTTATTAAATTACGATATTGTGCTCGAGCACAAACAACTGTATTTTCGACGAAAGTAATTATGATCCATGATGGTGAAAATAAAATAAACAACATTAAACCTGCAAGAATGAGAACTTTTACCGCATTACTCCTCCTACTTTGTTCACTCCTCACATTGGGGTCATGTGTAACAGGAGATCCGATGGCGATGATTGTACAGTGTCAATTAAAAGATGAAATTCTGAAGAGAGCAGAAAAAGATTTGTCTGAGCTACCTATCACCGTCACCGCATATCAGTGTGACCGAAGTGCGGGAGGAAAACATGATTTCTATTCGGAAGGTGATTACTGGTGGCCTAATCCTGAAAATCAGGAAGGGCCCTATATACAACGGGATGGGGAGACAAATCCATACAATTTTGTGGCACACCGGCATGCAATGATTCGATTCAGCAAGTTGGTCGGTAACCTAACGTCGGCTTATCTTCTTACAAAAGAGACGAAGTATATTGAGGCAGCACTGGTGCATATCCGGGCATGGTTTATCGATGAAGAGACTAAAATGAACCCGAGTCTGCTTTATGCACAGGCAATTAAGGGCATTGCGACCGGTCGAGGTATCGGGATTATCGACACCATTCACCTCATTGAGGTGGTACAGTCTCTATTAAAAATGGAAGAGTTGGGATTGCTGTCGGATGAGGATTTATCAGGCACCATGGAGTGGTTTTCAGCCTATCTGACCTGGATGAGAACGCATCCTTATGGAGTTGCGGAGATGAATGCCCTGAACAATCACGGTACCTGTTGGGTAATGCAGGCTGCCATCTTTGCTAAATATGCCAATGATGACGAGGTTCTGACTCTCTGTATCGATCGGTATAAGACCATTCTTCTGCCGAACCAGATGGGAGAAGATGGTAGCTTCCCCCGTGAATTGAGTAGAACCAAACCATACGGATACTCACTGTTCAATCTAGATGCGATGACAACAATTTGTCGGATTTTGTCCACAGAAGAGGATAACCTATGGAGCTTTACCACACCCGATGGAAAAAACATACAGAAGGGTATTGAATTTTTATTACCCTTTGTAGTTGACAAATCAACATGGCCGTACAAGTCCGATGTGATGTATTGGGATGAATGGCCTGTAGCCCAACCCTTTCTTTTCTTAGGCGCATTCGGATTACAAAACGAAACGTACATGGAGGTATGGAAGTCGCTGGAACATTTCCCCATTAACGATGAAGTGATTCGCAACCTACCTATACGTAATCCAATAATTTGGCTTTAATAAACAGCAAATAATTACATGAAAATAAC
>DBQD01000017.1 GCA_002305715.1 Proteiniphilum sp. UBA1403
ATCCAGGATAAACAGCATCGTTTCAGAAATGAAATCTACTAAAAGTGTGATTTGAATTGCGTTATTTATTGATGTTACAAACAAATTGTATGACCTATGTATGACCCAAAGAAAAAGCACCTACCGGAATAAACCGATAAGTGCTTGTTGTTGAGGGAGCGGCAAACGAGATTCGAACTCGCGACCCCCAGCTTGGGAAGCTAGTGCTCTACCAACTGAGCTATTGCCGCAAAAAGATGTGCAAATGTATATTTTTTTCGTTAAAGTAATACCGCTCTTCCAGGATATTTTTTACGAAAAAGTAAAAGTGAATCTTAAACTGTCATTATGTAAGACAAGTAACTCAATATGCTATTTTTCATCTAATTATCGCGCGCTTCTTTTTGATAATTCGTCTTTTTGATATATTTTTGGAATATAATCTGATATTTATAAAAAAACCTACATGATGAACCTACACGAATATCCCGCTGAACCGTTCCGCATTAAGTCGGTCGAGACTGTTAAAATGATTTCCCGTGAAGAACGTGAGAGAGTAATTCGAGAAGCTGGGTATAATACCTTTTTGATTAACTCGGAAGATGTGTACATTGATTTGCTGACCGACAGTGGAACAAATGCCATGAGCGACCGACAATGGGCGGCCATCATGATGGGTGATGAGGCGTATGCCGGTAGCCGAAACTTTCATCACCTTGAGAAGACAATACAGGAGTATTATGGTTTCAAACACCTGGTACCTACGCACCAAGGACGGGGTGCAGAGAACATTCTCTCGCAGATTGCCATCAAACCGGGGCAGTTTGTTCCGGGAAATATGTACTTCACCACAACGCGGTATCATCAGGAACGGAATAAGGGCATTTTTGTGGATGTGATTCGGGATGAAGCACACGATGCAACACTGGATATACCATTCAAGGGGGATATCGATCTGCAGAAACTACAGCGTCTGATTGACGAAAAGGGGGCGGAAAATATCGCTTATGTCTGCCTGGCAGTAACCGTAAACCTGGCAGGAGGACAGCCTGTCTCTATGAGAAACATGCGAGATGTGAGAGAACTGACCGCCAAGTATGGCATAAAGGTGTTCTTCGATGCAACACGCTGTGTTGAGAATGCATACTTCATTAAGGAGCAGGAAGAGGGGTACTCCGATATGAGCATCCGGGAGATCCTGCGTGAGATGTTTAGTTATGGCGATGGTTGTACCATGAGCGGAAAGAAGGATTGCCTGGTAAACATTGGGGGATTCTTGTGCATGAACGACGAAGAGTTGTTTGAAAAGGCAAAGGAGCTGGTGGTGGTCTACGAAGGGATGCCTTCATACGGAGGTATGGCGGGACGCGACATGGAAGCGATGGCCGTGGGTATAAAGGAGTCGGTGCAATATGAATACATTGAACATCGAATTAAGCAAGTGCGCTACCTGGGCGAGAAGCTGAAGGCTGCCGGCATTCCTATTGTGGAACCGGTGGGAGGACATGGTGTGTTCATCGATGCTCGTCGCTTCTGTCCGCATATTCCACAGAATCATTTCCCGGCACAGAGTCTGGCTGCCAATCTATATGTGGAGTCGGGTGTGAGGGGTATGGAACGGGGAATTGTTTCAGCAGGTCGCGACAAAGCAACAGGGGAAAACCATCACCCAAAATTGGAGACGGTGAGGTTGACAATCCCACGAAGAGTATACACCTATCGGCACATGGACGTAGTGGCCGATGGGGTAATCAGGCTTTATGCAAACAGGGATAAGATTCGGGGATTACGGTTTGTGTATGAACCGAAACAGTTGCGTTTCTTTACGGCTCGGTTTGAAATTATCTGAGGAGAAACATGATATGATCTGAGAACCAACACAAAGGGACACAGAAAAGTAAATAGTGGCGAAATGGGACTGTGGAAAAAAAAGAAAAAAGTGGCTTTTCGCTTAATAGAAAAAAAATATTTATCTTTGCAGCTACAATTCGATCGGGATGTAGCACAGTTGGCTAGCGCGCCACGTTCGGGACGTGGAGGTCGGGTGTTCGAGTCACCTCATCCCGACACACTAAAAAAGGCTGGATTTACCAGCCTTTTCTTTTATTTATACCTCAAGTTCTTTCGCTATTGGAATCTCTCGCTTCACACTTTGACTCAACGAGATCATAGTCTCGGTAGCTACCACTCCTGGAATCTCCTGTATTCGGTTATTCAACAGGTCCATCAAATGCTCGTTGTCACGGGCAAAAAGCTTAATCAACAATGTGTAAGGTCCGGTTGTGAAATGACACTCCGTCACTTCTGGTATCTTGTCGAACTCAGGGATTACTGTTTTATACATTGAACCTTTCTCCAACTTTACGCCAATATAGGCACTCGAAGCATAACCCAGCACTTTAGGATTTACATGGTAACCCGACCCGGTTATTACATCGTTCTCTATCATGCGCTGTACACGTTGATGGATGGCTGCACGTGAAACACCACATTGCTCTGCTACATCGCGAAAAGGGATGCGGGCATTCTGAGAAATGATCTCCAATATCTGTCTGTCCAATTTATCTATTTTCTCCATGGAACTCTCTGTTTTTATAAAACTGTTGCAAAAATACTAAATTTCTATCAGAATATGACAATTTGCAACATATATTTTGGCTAGAACGGAGTTTTATGGTAGAAAATAAAGTATAGACGCCTTTAGCCTATCGTTTTGATACAACTCTCATGCCAGCTCTCGGCTACAATCCAATCGAAGGGAGTTGTAATTTTGAAGTTATTCTGCTCTCCCTCGACCAGCATGATGGGATTTCCGGCTCGCTCTACCACTGAGGCGTCGTCGGTAAAAGCAGGGTCAAAGGATGTGGTGTAAGCTCTCTTAATTATGGCTGCAGGAAAAACCTGAGGCGTCTGTACCAGTCGCAGTTTTGTGCGGTCAACAATAACACTGCCTCCAACAGTAACTTGTCGCACACTGTTGGACTCATTGATGACCGGGATAACTCCTGCTCTATACATCTTGGCGGCGGTAAAGCAACGGGTAATGAGGGCTGTGCTCGCAAATGGACGTGCCGCATCGTGCACCGCCACAAAGCCTTCATTGGCAATATGCTCGAGTCCGTTCTTTACTGAGTGAAAGCGGGTATCACCCCCTTCAACGAGGGTATGCTGAATGGTAAAATAATGACTCTCGCATAACGCCCCCCAATATGTTTGAAATCCCTCCGGAAGAACAACCACCATCTTCATATGGGGATTGTAACTATGAAAAGCCAGCATGGTATGCATCAACATGGGCATACCTCCTATCTTTTGAAACTGCTTCGGAAGTTCGCCTCCTGCTCGCAATCCTTGGCCACCGGCAACAATGATCACGCTATCACAAATGTCGGCTTTCATACAATGTCGTCTAAAATTTTCTGCAGTTCACTCTCGGTCTTTGTTAGCTTTTCTTTGCAGAAAGCAATCAGCTCAGAGGCTCTCTTCACTTTCTCGGTGAGCACGTCTACATCCATATCGCCCGATTCAATTGCTTTAACAATGCTCTCCAATTCTTTTTTTGCTGTAGTAAATGTCTCGTTTTCCATTTTATTATTTTAATTCTGATTAGATTTTGGCAAGATGTTCCTCAGATGGAGTGCTGGAGATGTTCACCTCAGTAACTCGAGAACAGGAACGTCCATCCTTAAAATAGGTTTCAATTGTATCGCCTTCCTTTACATCTTTGAGGGAGGTGATAATTTTGCCTTCCTTCAACGTGAGGGTATATCCACGGCGTAACACATTGTGAGGGGAGACAAGCTCCATATATTGCCCCTTGCGCTCAAGGAAATAACGTTGCTGCATGAGGTATTGTTTCAATGTATGTTGCAACGTGGTGGTAACCTGCTGAATAGTGGTGGACTCCCTTTGTAGCAAGCGGGTGGATTGATGTACAACCTCACGGGTTAAGGTGACAAGTTGGGTGGTTTCTTTTGTGAGAATGGCTTCACTTTCCGACACGATGTTGTCTTGCAGCGATAGGAGCTCTTGTAGGATTCTCCCAGACTGGTTTATAAAAAACTCAGCAACAGCTGTAGGTGTCTTGGCTCGTGTATGGGCAACCATATCGAGGACCGTGACATCTCTTTCGTGACCTATTCCACTGACCACGGGAAGTGGGAACTGTGCTACATGGGCAGCGACTCCATAGGAATCGAAGCAACTCAAATCGGATGTGGATCCTCCGCCTCGGATAATAGCAACCGCATCGAAGAGATGCTGGTACTGGTATATCTTTTCGAGTGCCGCAATGATTGAGGCCTCACTCCGGTCGCCTTGCATGATGGCGGGGAATAGTTTTGGATAGAAAACAAGGCCATACTGGTTATTCAGAAGCTGATCGCAAAAGTCTTCGTAGCCGGCTGCTGTGGATGAAGAGATCACGGCTATACGGTTGGCTGGTTCGGGAAGCTGTAACTCTTTGTTGAGGGTAAGGATACCCTCCTCCTCCAACTTTTTCAAGATCAACTGACGCTGCCGGGCAATCTCGCCCAATGTGAAGGAGGGATCAATATCGACCACAGAGAGGGAGTATCCATAGAGCTCGTGAAATTCGACGGATACCCGCACTAGCACACTAATTCCGGAGGTAAAGGGCTGACCGGTTTCTTGCTCGAAATAGGGTGCGATCATCTGATAAATATTCGACCATATTACACCTCGTGCTTTTGCAACGATGGTCTGCTTGACTCCATCTTTCTCTATGAATTCTAGATAACAATGACCGTTTCGATTGGGACGTACGTCGCTTGTCTCTGCGCGAATCCAGTAGGAGTCGGGAAGATAATCTCGAATAGCATCTCGTACAAGGAGATTGAGTTCGGTAAGTGAAAGTGATTTGTCAAACATACCCATTTTATGTGAAACAAAAATAACATATTTTAGCGATAAACAGCTCCTTAATTGCGTTAAAAAACCGGATAAACATGGTTTACCCGGCTCCTATTTTCAACAAAGAGTGATCGCCTTTATTATTTTTCGAAACTCTTTGCCATTTGCTGCACATCCTGCATTTTGAACTCTCCGAGAAACTGCATAATTACACTTTCGCCATCCTTACTGTCAACAAGCATAATCAGCTCTTCAATTTTTTCGGGCTTCCCCTTCATGAAGAAATTAACAATCTCACCATCATCCGACTTAACACGCATCAGCAACTCGTAGTTATCGGCCTTGATGCGGTTGTTGGCTTCTGAAATCATCTGGCGCGATATATTCACATTTTCAGACGTTAGGATGAGGATGGAGTTGAGCTTTTCGATGAAACTGCCCACATCCACTCCATTGAGTTGTGTTTTGGAATCTTTGGGAAGTAATGACATCATGTTCTTCGAAATAAAGACGCTTGTTACGCCATCCATATCGGTGAATTTCTCAAACGGATTCTTTTGTGCAAATAGCATGGTGGCAGCGAGCGAAAGGGCAAGGGTAAAAATAATCTTTTTCATAATGCTATATTTTTTATTGTTTGTTATTTTGTGAGTGTTGCTGGATGGGTGGCGGCACCCTTTTCTGTTAGTAGCTGATCGACTATTTTCATTGTTTGATCTACTTTTTGATCGGCCTTCTCAAAGACTCCGGTACCTTTCGAGAAGTTTTGAGAAAACAACTGCAATGCTTCCAATACAGCTTCTTGGGAATCGTGAGGGTTTGTGTATGTATCCTCCAGTCCGGATTGAACTCCTCCTTGTTGATACTGGTACCAGAAACCTACTCCGATGATGAGTAAGACAGATACTGCAATACCTATGATGCGACGCCTGAATTCGATTGTATGGCGACGAGAGACTTGTTTTTTCTCTCCTTTTTCCTGCGCCTCCCAGGAGTCGATCATGAAGGATAGTTTTTGTTCAAGTCCCTCCGGAAGGGTTGCTTTCGCAGCAGAAAGTGCTTGAAACAAATTGCGATCGGCATCGTCTTGCGGAAAGTCCTGATTGTGGGCAAAATAGCTAAGCAGGAACTCTTCTTCTTGGCTGTTGGTTTCGCCTTTGTAGAAGCGGTCGATCAATGTATCTATCTTATTTTGCATATACATTTTCTAATTTTTCCTTGATGGTTTTTCTAGCTCTCGAAAGAAGCTGACGTACATTGGTTTGCGTGACTTGCATTGTTTCTGCTACTTGGGGAATGGGCAGGTCACTGAAGTGACGCAGGCGCATGGCCATCTGTTGAGATTCGGGGAGTGTGGAGAGCAGATCTTCTACTTTACCGAGCAGCTCCTTCTGCTCGATGTTGTTCTCTGCCGATTCTTCACCAAACGTGTCAGGAAGTGTTGAAAGGAGGATGCTGGGGCGATTCTGTCTGCGCCTGTATCTGTCCAACGCCATATTCTTTGCTATGGAGATGATAAAGGCTTCGTCGTTTTGTAGGGTGGTCAACGTCCCACGTATCTTCCACAACTTTTCAAAGACATCTTGCACGGTATCTTCAGCTTCTTGCTTATCATATGTGATGGCATATGAAATTTTGTAGATTATCCCGTTATAGGGTAGAAACCGGCGTTTGAATTCATTTCCGTCCATTATTCATTTTTTCGATATCGGATGGTTTTATTTTGCCTTTTATATGCACCATCGACGGATTGTCTCCCAAGGTGAAAATTACCATTTCGCGTATCATATCATCTTGGATCTTAAAATGGATACGTACTTTCTCATTGGGTTCGTTTTCACTTAGAAAGAGTTCGAATGCACGGTCGTTGAAGTTGAGGGCCTTTTCATTGAAACGTTGTTTTACGTCAGCTGTACATTCTTCGAGCGAAAGGACACGAACACTGGAAATCTTGCTGTCGGATTTTTTACCAAAAGAGGGGTTTGCCATCTTCAGGAGCAGTCCGCCTATGTTCACGTTTTCTGCTTTCTTTTCGTTGGAGAACTCACTGTATAGGTTATTTAACGAAGTCTGGGCGCACAGGCTTACGACTAATAGGCTACAGGAGAGAAATGCGATAATTCTTTTGTTCATACGTTGGAAGGGTTATTTCGTTTTAAATAAGTCTTTATAATGAAGACGAACCGACCCTTTTTTTGTGACAAAAGAATTAAAAAATTAGAGAGAAAATCGGTATACTTTTTGTCTGTAGGGTGATTTAATCAGAAGATGAACGTGTTGACTGTTTCTTCTGGATGCTGCTGGTAGGGAAATACGAAGTGTTTCCTGATCGAGTATGTGGGTAGTGATTACGTCGCCTGACTCATTGAGGAGATATATTCTCCAGTCGCTGAAGGCTAAATCGGACTGTTGGAGTGTGACGAGAAATTCGTTGTCGGTAGGGCGGTCGACTGAAAAGGATGCCTCATTTAGAGGTGCCTCAACTACCGGCAACGTGGCCAATACACTGCGCATGGCCAGTTGAAAATTGGGTATCCCATTTCCAAAGATTGAATCGGGAGCCAAATAGCGGTCTGACGATTGCTTAACAATATCGATCAAGTCCTGACGATGCAAGTTGGGGTTGACCGACCAAAGCGAGGCAATGAGGCCAGCCATGAAGGGTGAAGAGAGGGAGGTGCCGTTGGTGAAACCCAAGAGGCCATCGTCTCCAATGGTGACGGTGGCTCTTCCAATAGATACCACATCGGGCTTGACTCGCCCTTCTTCTAGGAATCCGTGTGAACTGAAGGAGGCAATGAGGCTATCGACACCTATTGCGCCAACAGTTATTGCATTTTTTGCATCAGCGGGTGGGGTGATTTTTCGCCAAGGCTTGTTGCCTTCATTTCCGGCGCTCGTTACAATCAGCATTCCTTTATCGAAGGCTTTATTTGCTGCACGCGACATGAATGAGTAATCGCCTGTAAGGTCGGTAATGCGATAGCTTAGCTGCTCGTCATCGAAATTGTTGTAGCCAAGTGATGTGTTAATCACATCAATTCCCAGACTGTCGGCATACTCAATGGCGCGCACCCAGTAATCCTCCTCAACTGGGAACTCGCTGCGTACATCTTCGGACTTCATCAACCAATAGGCTGCTTCGGGTGCCGAACCCATCATCACACCGGGTTGACAGATTGCCATAGTGGATAATACTTTGGTTCCGTGCGAACTTGAAGCAAACATGTCACTCAGGGGTACGAAATCAACGTATCCGCGTAGGTCTACGTTTTCGAACCAAGGAATTACATCGAAATTGGTGAAGCCGGCATCAATGACTCCTATTTCAATACCTTTGCCTTGAAATCCGGCAAGAATCAGGTTCTTGGCATTATGTACTTCAAACTGTTTTTCGGTAACTCCAAAGAAATTATCTCCCTTATTGGGAGCCTCAATACCACGTCTCTCCAATCGGGGTCGTACCTGCAGACCTGGATGGTTCTCTTTTCCACGCCATACATATTGCACGGTATCCACAAAGGGGAGAGTGAGTATGCGCTGAATTGACAGACTGTCGGCCACCTGCACGGTTATGGTTTTAAACCATTTACTGTGGGTTACAACCGTGGCACCGGCCAACTCCAACTGGTTGAAATAATCTGGGGAGATGGGGAGATCGGTTTCGTCGATGGTGACATTTTGCCGCTGTTTGCGATCGATCGACTTTTGCGTAAGGAACTGCGTGGGGTTTTGAAGGGTATAGGCGGTCTGCCCCTTGTCTTTCAGAGAGACACGGAACTTGTATTGTAGCGACGTAGATGAAGATTGTCCGAAAGTAGATAGAGCAAAGAAAAGAAAAATGAAAATGAACTGATTCCGCATAATAAATATTTTTCTGCACTAGAAGACATGTGCAAAACAACGGGATGGCAAATCCTAGTTATACATGCCGGTTAATTCTGTTGGTTGAATCGATCTCTGATTTTTTGTTTTTGTTTCAGTAAGAAAAACAGCGACACCGCCAACAAGACACTGATGCCTAATACAATGATATACTCTTTCCAGTTACCCGACTCTTTGTAACGAGGGAAACTGATGTATGCCAACACTGCAATATAGAGTAGCAATACCGAAGGGAGAAGTATATGTTTTTTGGGTTTTCTACGCATGGGCACTTTTATAAGGAACATTATTTTGTCTCAGCAATCAACTTGGCGAAACGTCTTATTTTTTGCTTTGAAAGTTCGACCTCCAACTCCTCTTTTTCCATCATCTGGGTGGTGACAATTCGCTCCCACAGGTTCAACTCACTCACCTCACCACCGAAATAGTCACACACTACAGCATGCTCACGCAGTTCCTGAGGAAAAGCAATCTCGAGTTGCCTCTCAGCCTCTGCTCCTCTATGGACACAGCTAATGAAGAGAGCGAGCCGTTTTGAGATGAGTAAGTTGAGGTGTTCCGCACAGAATGCGGAAATCACCTCTTCTATTTTTCCTTCTTGGATGGCTCCACCTATTATAACTGCATCATACTTGCTGAGATCGGGCAACGTTTCTCGTTTACTAAGATTGCAAATATCCACCTTACCCTCCATCAATTTGAACAACTCACGCGCACACTTATCTACTGTCCCGTGATTCGACGAATAAATAATCAGTGTATTGTCCATGGGCATTAATCCAGTTTCTCCAGAATAGCTAGCAGATAATCGTAGGCTTTACCCACAGTATCAATTTTTACGGCTTCATCGGGTGAATGGGCACCGGTGATAGTGGGTCCAAAAGAGACAATATCGAGTTTATGTGACACATTAGACTGAATGATTCCACATTCCAATCCGGCATGAATTACCATTACTTTGGGACGTTGTTCGTACTTTTCGAGGTAGACCCGTTCCATCAGAGATAGCAACTTTGAATGAGCATCGGGTTGCCATCCTGGGTAGTCTCCATCGAACTCAACCTTTGCGCCGGCAAGTTGGAAGACGCTCTCAACAGAAGAGCAGACCCAATCTTTGCGGCTTTCGGAAGAGCTGCGAACCAACAACTTGACCTCAATCTGATCTTCAGTCGTTTTAACTAAGGCCAGGTTGAGCGAGCTTTCAACCACACCGGGGAAATCGGCAAGGTAACTGATGACTCCATTGGGGCAGGCTTCTACTGCATTAATGAGATCATCTTGAATCTCTTCGGGTAGTAGGGATGCAGGCATATCGGTTGGCTCAGCTTTGAATGAAATAGCATCTTCAATGCCGGCAAAGTCTTCGCGGAACAATGCTTCGTATTCACTCACAAGGTCAATCAGATCATCGGAGAGCTGAGCCGGTATGGTCAGTACAACAAACGATTCACGTGGAATGGCATTTCGCAGTGAACCTCCTTGGATGTCTGCAATGCGAGCTTCGTAGTTGGCAACTACATCTTTTAGGAAGCGATTCATCAGCTTGTTCGCATTGGCACGCCCCAAGTGAATTTGTACACCTGAATGACCTCCTTTTAATCCTCTCAAGCTAACCTTGAAAGCTATATCGCCCGGGTCAATTGTCTTGTCGGGTTGGAACTGAAAAGAGACATTTACATCTCTACCACCGGCACAACCGATGCACAATTCACCATCTTCTTCGGTATCGAGGTTCAACATCATGGAGCCTTCTAATAGGTGACCTTCAAGGTCATTAGCGCCATCCATCCCCACCTCTTCATCGACCGTAAAGAGAGCTTCAAGAGCTGGGTGCGAAAGTGTTGCGTCTTCCAGCACAGCCATCATCATGGCACAGCCAATACCATTATCTGCCCCGAGGGTGGTGGAATGTGCTCTCACCCATTCTCCGTCGACAATGGTTGTGATGGGGTCTTTTGTAAAGTCATGGTTTACATCGGTATTCTTCTGAGGAACCATATCGAGGTGCGATTGTAATATCACCGTTTTGGCTCCTTCATAACCCTTTGTGGCAGGCTTTTTGATCACTACATTCCCCGCTTTGTCTTGTATTGTTTCAAGTTTGAGCGATTGTCCAAAGTCCATAATGAATTGGGTCACCTGTTTCATCTGACCCGTTGGACGGGGTATTTGGGTGAGAGAATAGAAATGTTTCCACACATTCTTCGGGTCGAGACCAAGTATATCTGCTGTAGCCATATTGTTGAACTTTTTTAGTTGTATGTTTCTGTTGTTGTTTTTCTGTTTTCTCTTTTTACATAAGGCATGGCGAAGACTCCAAACAGACCGTAGAGTATTTGCCAAACCGACTGGATTGTAAATACCGCTCCAGCGAATGCCAATGCCTGATTTTCAGCCACACCCAGCACAACGAGTGAGGAGGTTACCATAAAGTGCCAGGGACCAATTCCGCCCTGCACCGGCACGGAAATTCCAATGTTGGTCATTGCGAAGACTATTAATCCCGCAAGAGGGCCAAGATCTTTGGTAAAATCGAACGCATAGAAGCAGATGTAAAAATACAAATAAAAACAGAACCAAATAAGTATTGTATAAATAATTATAAGCCATTTCTCTTTCATCTTCCCAATCATCTTCAAATCGTATTTCACGGTGGAGAAAAGATGAGCTATTTTTACCATGATGGGATTCTTTCGAAAAACAGTCAACATCAAGATCAAAAGTATCGTCAGGGCGATAAGTGAATACTGGATCCAGGCGGATGAAAAGAGGGAGGCCATCTTGTCTGCAAACTGTGGATTGTCGCGAAAATAGCTGATGAAGAACTCAATATAAAGGAGTACACTGATAAAAATCATAAGCATACCTGACGACACATCAATAACTTTGTCGACAAGAAACGTTTCGACTGTCTTGCCAAAAGGGATTTTGTCGTACTTACTCACTACCCCACACCGCCATACATCTCCAGCGCGTGGGAGAACAAAGTTAACGGCATAGTTACCCAAAGTGGCATAGACAATGCTGGAACGAGGAGGATGAAAGCCAAGTGAGTTCACAAAGAGCTCCCAACGCAACCCTCTCAGGGTATTCCCTATCAAACCAAATATCAAGGAGATACCTATAACAGCAAGATTTCCGGATTTTGCGATCTGCCACAACTCACCTAAGTCGGTATTGCGGTACATCATCCATATAATTAATAAACCTAACAGCAACGAAAGTACTGTCTTAATCGCACTTCTAACTGATTCTGAACCTGTTTTCACTTTTCAGTTGTTTGATTTCTTATACAACTTGCGTCTCAACACGATACAAAGGCGTTCAAACACTTATAAATCAACAAAAGAAACTTGTTTTTAGAGTATGTTTGAATCAATATAAATAATAAAATGTTACCTTTGTGGCCGTAAAGATAGGGAAAAAAGCCATATTGCAATGATTCCAGTAAGAGCAAAAAAGAACCTCGGGCAGCATTTTCTCAAAGAAGAAATGATTGCAGACCGTATAGCGGCTACGCTCGATAACTTCCCCTCTCTTCCAGTGTTGGAGGTGGGGCCGGGGACTGGTATGCTCACGAAATACCTTCTGAAGAGAGAGAAAAATTTAACGGTGGTGGAGATTGATCACGAATCGGTGGACTATCTCCAAGAAAATTACCCTGCATTGCAAGGGAGAATTCTTCAACAGGATTTTCTCCGTATGAATTTCTCCGCATACTATAACGGCGAATTTTGTGTGATTGGCAACTACCCCTACAACATTTCCTCACAGATTTTTTTTAAAGTGATCGACCACAGGGAGCAGATTCCCTGTTGTTCGGGCATGATCCAAAAGGAGGTTGCTGAACGCATGGTTGCTAAACCGGGCAGCAAAGTCTACGGCATCTTGTCTGTATTGCTACAGGCATGGTATGATGTGGAGTACTTGTTCACGGTGAACGAACAGGCGTTTATCCCTCCGCCCAAAGTGAAATCGGCAGTCGTGCGACTTACACGTAACAAGCGAAGGCGACTCGACTGCGATGAAAAATTATTCAAAACAGTAGTGAAGACGAGTTTCAACCAGCGACGTAAGATGCTGCGTAATTCCATTAAATCACTACTATCGGATGAGACCCCACTGCCAGAGGACCCTATGCTCACAAAACGACCCGAGCAATTGTCTATCGCACAGTTTGAACAGCTGACCAATTTATTGGAACCACTGATAAGACAGGCTCCTCCGAAAGAGAAAGATGATTGATTATTCACGATTCAAAAAAATGAGATCATGGCGGAAGTTAAATTGTTTTACCACAAAGACGGCATCGTGAGATTAAGCCGCAGCCTCGATTTCTTAAAATCAAACCCTATACAAAATTTCCTATGGATCGACCTTAACGACGTGGACGAAGAGGTTGAAAATGAACTGGAGGACTTTCTGAAAATCTATATCCAAGAAGAAGAGGAGATGATTGAGATTGAGATGTCGTCTCGCTATATTGAGACCAATGATACACTCGTGGTCAACTCCAATTTCCTATTATCGAACTTTGAAACGGATCCGGTTTCATTTATCTTGAAAAATAATATCCTTGTAACGGTACGTGGTCAAGAGCTGATCTCGTTTCACGAGACGGTGAAAAAGATATCAGCCAATCCAAGGAACTACCCTACAGGTACACACGTTCTTGTGGCACTACTGGAGACGCGCGTAGAATTTGATGCCGATATGATTGAGAACATGACGCAGAAGATTACCCAATTGAGTAACTCGCTTACCTTACAGGAGGCCGATGAGGAGCTGCTGTCGGAGATCAAAAACTTACAGGAAAAGACAATGTTGCTGCGTGAGAATATCATCGACAAACAGCGCGTGGTATCGAGCATGTTACGCAGTGAGTTTATTCCGACAGAACTTCAACCCAAGCTTACCATCATTATTAAGGACATTAACTCACTGGTAGAACATATTAAGTTCAGCTTCGACAGACTCGATTATTTACAGGATACTTTTCTTGGTTATGTAAACATTGAACAGAACAAGATTATCAAAATCTTTACGATTGTTTCTGTGATCTTTATGCCACCTACGCTCATTGCAAGTATCTATGGGATGAACTTCACCTTCATGCCCGAACTGAATAAAAAATGGGGGTACCCCATTGCCATCTTGAGCATGGTGTTTTCATCGCTATTTATTCTCTACTATTTCAAGAAGCGAAAGTGGCTGTAGAGAAGATATTCCTTATTCAAGCATAAAGTGCATTGCGGGCTGTTTCTCCGGGAAGAGGGTACGGAAGGGTTCCTTCATCTCGGAGGTATGGTATCCCAGCAAACATTGTGTGAGCTCTCCAATCTCGATCTGTATAGCGGAATGTTGTGTGGAATTGTTTAGGTTGGCTTCTCCATCAGAAAGAGTGAGGGTGATATTGTTTTCCTTGATCAGTTTATCGCTTACCTCAAGTGTACATGATTTTTCGCTGTAATGTTCAGCAAAGAGCTGACAGAGCTGCCTCGCATTGATGGTGCGAGCCATACCGTTGAGATTCTTTATCGAGGGATATTGAAAAAGTGCAGCCTCTTCGACGATGGCTTGAAAATCGGACAATGTTTTTTGCACGGTCATATCCTGCTGCCGAAAAATGCGATCAAACGCACGATAGGCATGCTGCAGGTTGTCAGGGTATTGCGAGATGATCTCTTTCAAAGAAGGTAAAGGTTCTATTCCGGCATCGAACGTCTGTACAAAATCATACTTTCCGTAAAAATGAAACAACCACTCTTCTTGGGGTACCAACAAGATGAGGGGGATATCCCGTTCTTTGGCGATCTCGAAGGAACGGAGTAAAAGCTGCTTTGTGTAACCTCTTCGTCGTGCTTCGGGTAGGGTACATACTCCCATGAGATAAAGCACAGGAATCTCTTTGCCACAAAAGGAGAACCAATAAGGTAGCATTTGCAGCGAGGAGACAGCTTTCTCGCCTTCCATATACAACAGTGTCTGGTCGTGACGGTATTTGTGGCGAAAGTATAGCTCCATGTATTCGTCGGAATCACCAAAAACGGTTTTCCACATATCCCAAACCTGCGGTTTTGTCTGGTCGTCGGCAAATTGTATCATCGAAATAGGTTTGTATTATTTACAACCTTAAGGCAATATCGTAATTTGTATAGCGAGAATATAATACACGACAACCAGTGGAGCCAAACCGAGAGGGGCAACTTTTTAAACTTTCAGTCGTGCGTTGTATTTCTCCAAAAGAATATCTGGCTGGTAAGACAATTTGGCTTTGCGCAGATTTTCAATACCCATATCCTCCTCTCGATTCACATAGGTGAAGCCCGCTGTTTCATGCTCCACAAACTGCTGGTTGATGATGGAATAGGCTCCATGTATGTCGGCAAAAGCCTTTTCAACATGCACTACGATTGTATCCTCAGTCAAGGGTTCACCAATGGTAAACGCAACAATTTCATTGTTCACACAGATAAGTCCCCCTCGCAGATTGAAGAATTCAAAATGATCGAGCATTTGTGTGGTGGCAAAGTCATCATATACGAGAGAAGGATCTTTCTCCTCCATGTTTACCTCCATCCACTTGTCGAGCATCCTTTTACACTCCTTCACCAGCTCAGGGTTGCCAGTCAGCGATTTGTACTTCCACTCGTTTTCTCGTTGAAAGCGGTTGATGTGATTTCGCTTACTTTGGAGTTTCTTTCCTTTAAGATGGATCAGCTTTTCCGTGGTGTATATATAATCCGACACACTACGGTTAAGTGAATAATCGAACATTCCCGGCATTGCCTGCTCAATCTCCTCCATCATCTCTTGGGTGATACCTCTAATTTGGAAAACAGTATCAAAACTACGGTGATCTGCCATGATGGCATCTATCCCTTCTTTCAGGTCACCATCTCCAATGGGTTTGAGATAGGAATTTCTTCCTTTATTATCTTTAAAACGGATAAAAAGCCAACCATCGTTCACAGCAAATTGTGTGTCGAACTTCTTACCCCAACAGTATAAATTGGTAAAACAGAGATCGGAAGCTCTGTAATTTTGTTTTTGCAGATAGGTGTTGATTAGATCTCTATCTTCTAGAGCTAATGATTTAAATTCTAGCATACGGTTTGATAATTTCTATCCTCATCCATAGAGGCACACTCGTTCGCATGCAACACTGTACGGACAAACAAACAGTTTAATTCCGACAGTGAGCGATTATCTCAACAACTCTGAATAGAAAAAGTTTATTTGCGGAAATTTAAAAGCTTTTGAAGCCAACAATCTCTCTTACCTCTCGTATGGTTTTAGCGGCACTTTCACGGGCTTTTTCAACTCCCTCAGCAGCAACTTTACGCAGATAAGCATCATCGTTTTCAATTGCGAGCACCCGCTCACGAATAGGTTCAGTTACACGAATGATATCAGCAGCCAGCTGTTTTTTGAGATCGCCGTAACGAATTTCACATCGATTCCATTGCTGATCAAAATACTCTACCACATCGGGGGTAGAAACAACACGAAGAATGGTAAAGAGGTTTTCAATATAATCGGGCTTTGGTGAATTGGGCGCTGTGGGACCTCCATCGGTCAATGCCTTCTTCACTTTCTTTTCAATCTCCTTAGCACTGTCTCTCAGGTAAATGCAATTGCCTTCCGATTTACCCATTTTTCCACTACCATCCAATCCCGGTATTTTTACCAATTCATTGCCAAAGTTGTAGGCTACCGGTTCTTTAAAGTACTCAACTCCATAGAAGTTGTTGAAACGACGGGCGAACTTGCGAGTCATTTCCAGATGTTGCTCCTGATCCTTTCCTACCGGCACTTTATCGGCATTGTGAATGAGGATATCTGCTGCCATCAATGTTGGATATGTAAGCAAACCGGCATTTACATTTTCCGGTTGCTTGCGTGCCTTTTCTTTAAAAGAGGTTGTTTTTGCCAATTCACCCATGTAGGCATGCATATTCAAGTATAGATAAAGCTCAGCGGTTTCGTGCAAGTCACTCTGTACGTAAATCACAGATTTTTCAGGGTCAATTCCTGCTGCCAGATAATCCACCAACACATTTTTTACATTCTCATGCAACGTCTTAGGATCGGGATGAGTCGTGAGAGAGTGTATGTCTGCAATAAAGAAATAACATTTGTTCTCTTCTTGCATCCGTATGAAGTTGCGCAATGCACCATAGTAATTTCCCAGATGTAACTTTCCAGTCGATCGAATACCACTTAAAACAATGTCCATAATCTCTTTTGAAATAAAATTGTGCCCCACAAACGAATGGGTATATCTAATTAGTTGAGCCTACAAAGGTAACAAAATATAGAGAAAACGTCTACACAAACTACTCCACATTTACAAAGTGCGCTATTATAGATTTGACACCATTTTTGAAAAATAGAATTAAAGAAATTATTCCGCAAATACTTTTTTTTATGATGCTGAAAAGTACTACTTTTGTTATTTGAAAGCATGGTTCGATAATTTTATCAAGTGGCCACACTATAAAATTTGATCACTCAATTAATCTTCAACATAATTAAAAAAAGAACTCTATGAATTGGTTAATCAAATCATCAATCGGACGGAAGTTCGTACAAAGTATTTCCGGACTCTTTCTGATTCTGTTCTTACTGTTCCACGTAACAATGAACTTGGTACTTATTTTTAGTTACGAAACCTACGACTTCCTTGCCAATGAGGTATTGGGAGCCAACTGGTGGGCTATTGTAGGTACTGGGGTTATTGCGCTGGGCTTTATTGTTCACACCGTTTATGCTATCTGGCTTACACTACAAAACAGAAGAGCACGCGGAAAAGACAGGTATGCATCAGTAAGTAAAACAGATATCACTTGGTCGTCGCAGAATATGCTCCCATTGGGAATTTTTATTCTGCTTTTTTTGTTCTTGCACTTCTACCAGTTTTGGTATGAAATGCAGTTCAAGGAACTTTTCGAAATTGAAGGTGCCCGTCACGACAGTGCTGTGCTTGTGAAAGAGGTATTTTCTCAAGTTTGGGTTGTTATTGTATACATTGCAGCTTTCGTGGCATTGTGGTTCCATTTGACACACGGCTTCTGGAGTGCTCTCCATACTGTAGGATGGAACAATACCGTCTGGATGAAGCGCATCAAAGTACTGGGCAATATTATCTCCTCGGCCATCGTCCTTGGATTCATCATCGTGGCATTGGCCATGCATTTCGGATTTTCCAATTTAGTAGGATAACCTAAGAATTACTATATTATGAACAAGATAAATTCAAAAATACCCCAGGGCCCGTTGGCAGAGAAATGGACAAACTATAAGAACCACCAAAAGCTGGTAAATCCCGCCAACAAACGCCGCCTCGATATCATTGTAGTGGGCACGGGCTTGGCAGGTGCATCGGCTGCTGCCTCTCTGGGAGAAATGGGATTCAACGTATTGAATTTCTGCATTCAGGATTCTCCACGTAGAGCACACTCAATTGCTGCACAGGGCGGTATCAACGCTGCAAAGAACTATCCAAACGATGGTGACTCTGTGTACCGTCTTTTCTACGATACCATCAAAGGGGGCGACTACAGAGCCCGCGAAGCCAACGTATACCGTCTGGCTGAGGTGTCGAACAGTATCATCGACCAGTGTGTTGCACAAGGTGTTCCCTTTGCACGTGAATATGGTGGTTTGCTTGCTAACCGTTCTTTCGGTGGTGCACAGGTATCGCGTACATTCTATGCCCGCGGACAGACGGGACAGCAGTTGCTGCTTGGCGCTTATTCAGCGTTGAGCCGCGCCATCAACAAAAAACAGGTGAAACTTTTCACTCGCTATGAGATGGTGGATCTGGTCATCATCGAAGGTCGTGCCCGTGGTATTATTGCCCGTAACCTAGTAACCGGTAAATTGGAACGTTTTAGCGCTCATGCGGTAGTTGTTGCTACTGGTGGATATGGTAATACATTCTTCCTTTCTACCAATGCTATGACATCAAACGGCTCCGCAGCTTGGCAGTGCTACAAGAAAGGTGCTTATTTTGCAAACCCCTGTATGGCACAGATTCACCCAACCTGTATTCCTGTACACGGTGAATTCCAATCGAAACTAACTCTTATGTCGGAATCGTTGCGTAACGACGGTCGCATTTGGGTACCAAAGAGACTGGAAGATGCAAAGGCTATTCGGGAAGGAAGACTCAAACCAACCGATTTGAAAGAAGAGGATCGTGATTACTATTTGGAACGTCGTTATCCTGCTTTCGGAAACCTTGTTCCTCGTGACGTGGCCTCACGTGCAGCAAAAGAACGCTGCGATGCAGGTTATGGAGTGGGCTCAACAGGATTGGCAGTGTATCTCGATTTTGCAGAAGCTATCCAACGATTGGGCAAGGATGTAGTTGAAGCTCGCTACGGAAACTTGTTCCAGATGTATGAAAAAATTGTGGACGACAATCCATACGAAACTCCGATGATGATTTACCCTGCTATTCACTATACCATGGGTGGATTATGGGTGGATTATGAATTGATGACTTCCATCCCCGGTTTGTTTGCTATTGGTGAAGCAAACTTCTCTGATCACGGTGCAAACCGATTGGGTGCATCAGCACTGATGCAGGGCTTGGCTGACGGTTACTTTGTGTTACCATATACCATCCAGAATTACCTGGCAGATCAGATCAACGTGCCGCGATTTAAAACCGACAGACCTGAATTTGATGAAGCAGAAAAGGGAATCAACGATCGCATCGACCGTCTGATGAGCATTAAGGGAAAACATTCTGTAGATCATATCCATAAAGAATTGGGACATGTGATGTGGGATTTCGTTGGTATGGGCCGCGATGCTGAAGGATTGAAAACAGCTATCGAAAAACTGAAAGAGGTAAAAAAGGATTTCTGGACAAACCTTCGTATCCCAGGTAACAAAGAGACCCTCAACGTGGAACTCGAAAAGGCGTTGCGTCTGGCAGACTTTATTGAAATAGGAGAACTGATGGCGCACGATGCTCTTGATCGCGAAGAATCTTGTGGAGGCCACTTCCGTCTTGAACACCAGACTCCTGAAGGAGAAGCCTTGCGTCACGACGATCAGTTCTCATATGTGTCATGCTGGGAATACCAGGGAGAGAACAATCCTCCTGTCATGTACAAAGAACCACTTGAGTACGAGTTTGTTGTACGCCAGCAAAGAAACTATAAATCGTAAGGTCCTAAACCACTCAAATACTAGCAATCATGGATAAAGATATCAACATAAAAGTAAAGGTCTGGCGCCAGAACGGACCCAAAGAAAAAGGACATTTTGAGACATACTCCCTGGAGAAAATCTCTCAAGGCAGTTCTTTTCTGGAGATGCTGGACATCCTCAATGAAAAGCTCATCAACGAGGGAAAGGAACCCGTAGTGTTTGATCACGACTGCCGCGAAGGTATTTGTGGTATGTGTAGTCTCTATATTGATGGACACCCACACGGACCTGACACTGGAATCACTACCTGTCAGCTGCATATGCGCCGCTTCAACGACGGAGACACCATTACAGTTGAGCCTTGGCGTTCTGCCGGATTCCCAATTATCAAAGATTTGATGGTTGACAGGTCGGCTTTTGACAAGATCATTCAAGCTGGAGGGTATGTATCAGTTAATACAGGTGGTGTACCCGATGCCAATGCGATACCCATTCCGCGTGATGATGCTGAGATGGCTATGGACGCTGCAGCATGTATCGGTTGCGGAGCATGTGTGGCAGCTTGTAAAAACGGATCAGCGATGCTCTTTGTTTCGGCCAAGGTAAGCCAATTAGCATTGTTGCCACAAGGTCGAGTAGAAGCTGCTCGTCGAGCCAAATCAATGGTCGCAAAAATGGATGAACTTGGCTTTGGAAACTGTACAAATACAGGAGCCTGTGAAGTGGAGTGTCCCAAAAATATCTCGATAACCAACATTGCTCGGTTGAATAGAGAATTTTTGAAAGCCAAATTCAAAGATTAAACATATTGTAAACCAAAATAAAAAGCGTTACCTCTCTTAGCATGGAGCAGGGACGCTTTTTTATTTGGATTTTAATATTCGTTTGACAACTCTTTGCTTCTTAATTTTGTTTACCGTTTATCATGGAAGGTGTTCCGTGATGAGTCAATGAGAGAAGTGATTATAGGAACTACTTTTTTACTTCACTCGGAACAATAAAAAAATAAATCATATGAAGACAAAGACAATTTGCAAAACCGGCATGGTCCTCCTCTTATTGTCCATGCTCAACTTTTCAGCCTTTTCACAGGTTAGGTTCGGTATTAAAGCAGACGTGGGATTGAATAATCCCGAACTTCGTAGTAGTGCTCTCGCAGTAGAAAATCTGACATCCTACAGTATCGGACCTTCCCTAGAAGCTATGTTTCTCCCTGTGGGGTTAGGCAGCTTGGGGATTGAGACCTCGTTGCTGTATAACGACAGCCGTATGACTGTTGCCCGTTTATCGGGAGAGACCGGTGATAGTGAAGTATCGAATCGTTATCTTATGCTCCCTGTAAATGCGAAGGTAAAATTTGGCCCCGGCTTGTTACCAATTCAGCTTTTTGCAGCTGCAGGTCCCTATTTGGGTTATCTTATACAAGGAGATAAGATTGATCTCGGTCAGACTGTAGAAAATCTCAAGGCAAAGCAATTTCAAGCAGGTGTAAATCTTGGGATAGGTCTTGAACTGCTTCGTTTCTTGCAGGTAGGTGTAAATTATCGGGCGCAACTTACTGATAATTATTCTACCGATGAACCTAACTGGAGTGATCCCCTGAATGGAAAAACAGAATCCTGGAACATTTTTGCTACAATCTATTTCTAACACATGTATGCCGATGTAATACTTCCCCTTCCACTGCCCGGTTTCTTCACGTATGCCATACCGTTGGATATGCAATCGAAGATCGGTGTAGGATATAGAGTAATCGTACCATTTGGAACCCGGAAGCATTATACGGCAATTGTGGCTCATATTCACCGTAACAGACCGGTGAATATGGAGATAAAAACGATCCACTCTCTTGTTGATTCACACGCTGCCGTGAATGAGCAGCAACTGAAACTGTGGGAGTGGATCGCTTTTTATTATATGTCTCCTCTTGGTGATGTGTATAAGGCTGCACTCCCCACTTCCATGAAATCGCGCGACCTCCATCGCTCTTTTGTCCCTCAAACAGAAACTTTTATCGCGATAAATCCTGACATCGAAAGGAACTCTCTTCTACAGTTGGCGGGACGAGCAAAGAAACAACAAGCACTTCTCGCTGAGATTACACATTACTGTACAAACCACAAAGTTGAACAAATCAGTAAGAAAGAGCTGTCTACATTCAATTCTTTTTCCACTTCTGTATTGAACGGATTATTGCAGAAAGATATCCTTATCTTGGTTCGAGTAGAAACCAGTCGCCTCGAAAAAGAGGTTGCTCCAACCCGACCGCCTCATCCGCTGCACCCTCATCAGCAGAAGGCATTAACAAAGATCAACGAATGTTTTCTCGGTAAACAAACTTGTCTGTTGCATGGAGTTACCGCTAGTGGAAAAACAGAGATCTATATTCATCTCATCTCTCAACTTCTTGTTGAAGGAAAACAAACGCTCTATTTACTACCTGAGATAGCCCTAACAACGCAGCTCACACAACGTTTACAAGCTGTTTTCGGCAACCGACTGGGTATCTACCATTCTGGCATAAACGACAATGAACGGGCCGAGATTTGGCAGAAAATGCTCTCTTCGGAGCCCTATGAAATTATTATTGGTGCACGCTCATCACTTTTCCTTCCCTTTCAGAGACTTGGGTTAGTGATTGTGGATGAGGAACATGAAAGCAGCTACAAACAACAAGACCCTGCTCCCCGCTATCATGCACGAGACGTAGCTGTAATGCTATCTTTGTTTTCCGGAGCAAAGTGTTTACTTGGATCAGCTACTCCATCTATTGAATCCTACTACAACACAAAGAATGGCAAGTATGGGTTGGTTACACTTGAGGAACGATTTAATGGTTCGATGATGCCCGAAATCTTACTTCAAAATACAAGGGATTTACGACGTAGAAAAAAAATGAAATCGTCTCTTTCTCCAAAGACAATTGAATTAATACAAACTGCGTTGGATGAAGGAGAACAGGTTATTCTCTTTCGCAATAGAAGAGGATTTGCTCCCATGATCAGTTGTAGCCAGTGTGAATGGACACCCAAATGCAGTCGCTGCGACGTTTCACTCACCTACCACAAAAAGCACAAACAGCTTGTTTGTCATTATTGCAACCATACATACCCTGTTCCCAAATATTGTCCGTCGTGTCATCAAGAGTCCTTGACGCCACTGGGGCTCGGAACTGAGCAACTTGAAGAAGAGGTTGCCCAATTATTCCCTTCTTACAGAGTTGCCCGTATGGACATGGATACCACCCGCGGAAAGGAACGTTACGAAAAGATCATTGACGATTTTCAACAGCAAAAGATTCAGATACTGGTCGGCACACAGATGCTTTCAAAAGGTTTAGATTTTGATCACGTTAAAGTAGTGGGTGTTATCTCTGCCGACTCACTTCTCAACTTCCCAGACTTTCGTTCACACGAACGAGGATTTCAATTAATGACACAGGCAGCTGGACGTGCAGGAAGAAAACAGACTTCAGGAACGGTTGTAATTCAAAGTAGTGACCCCAGTAATCCAATTTATGAGTTCATAAAAAACAACGACTATATGGGCTTCTTTGAGACGCAGATCAAAGAACGTGGTTTGTTTCACTACCCACCCTTCTACCGATTAATTCGAGTTGTAATAAAGCACAAAGATCGGGAGAAAGTTGAAAAAGCGGCGTTTGATTATACGGAACTGATAAAAAAAACATTACAGGAACGCGTTTTGGGCCCGAATAAACCCGTTGTGGAACGTGTACAGTTGCAATATATACAGGAGATTCTGTTAAAAGTAGAAAACGGCTACCCTTCTCAAAAAATACGTAATATATTAAAGGAAGCCGAAGAAAAACTTCGTTATGTAACCGATTTGAAACAGGTTACACTTTACTATGACGTTGACCCGTTATAAATAAAAAAACCGGCTACTCTTTCGAAAGCCGGTTTTTCACTTTTTCAAATTTCACCTAGGGTGAAACCTATTTCATTTCCATTTCTTCTTTCAGGTCAATTTCGTTTCCTTCGCGGTCATAGAAAACATATTGCAGAAACCCTAGTTTCTGATCCGGGATAATTTGCATTCCCACATTGTATTTCTTCTTCCACTTATACTTCAACGAAAAGAAACCTTTCTGAACGAACGCTGCAACATAAGGATGTATGTGCAGACTGAATTTCTTCACTTTGAGGCTATTCACCAAATAATCGATTTTTCCCTCCAGTGTATCTGTGAAGAGTATCGATGATTTTATTTTTCCTTTACCAAAGCAAGTGGGGCATACTTCGCTTGTGGTAACTTCCATTTCCGGACGTACACGCTGTCGTGTTATTTGCATGAGTCCGAACTTACTCAATGGTAAAATGTTGTGTTTAGCTCTGTCGTGGGCCATCAACTCTTGCATTTTTGCGAGTAGTTTATTTCGATGGTCCGACTTACCCATGTCGATAAAGTCGATGACAATTATACCACCCATATCTCGCAATCTTAATTGACGAGCTATTTCCTCGGCAGCAGCCACATTCACTTCAAATGCGCTATCTTCCTGACCCAGTTTCGATTTGTTGCGGTTACCGCTATTTACATCGATAACATGCAACGCCTCAGTGTGTTCAATGATGAGATAAGCACCATTCTTGAATGTCACAGTTTTTCCAAAGAGCGATTTTACCTGTTTTGTGATGCCGAAATTATCCAAGATTGGCAAAGCACCGGTATAGTCTTTTACAATATTTTTCCGATCCGGTGCAATGATGCTCACATATTCGGCAATCTGCTTTGACACGTCTCTGTTATTGACGTGGATCTGTTCGAAAGAAGGATTAAATATATCGCGTAAGAGAGCTACAGTACGCCCTGTCTCTTCAAAAATGAGCGAAGGTGCTTTTACTTTTTGTATCTTACCGATATTGTCTTCCCATCTTTTGACCAGTACTTTTAATTCTGCGTCGAGGTCAGCTACCCTTTTACCCTCTGCATTCGTGCGTATGATAACGCCGAAGTTCTTGGGTTTGATACTCTGGATAAGCTGCCTAAGACGAGCGCGCTCCTCGCGCGATTTGATCTTCTGCGAAACCGACACCCGGTCAATAAATGGTATCAGCACCATAAACCGTCCCGCAAATGAAATTTCGGCAGTAAGTCTTGGACCTTTCGTTGATATTGGTTCTTTGGCTATTTGCACCAAGATTTCCTGACCAACCTTTAAGATATCCGAGATGGAGCCCTCTTTGTCGATTTCGGGTTGCAACTTCATCTTCTGGAGTTGCGGAATTTTCTTCTTCTCTTCAACAAGTTTCTGAAAGTTCAGAATCGAGTTAAATTCAACCCCTAAATCCAAATAGTGAAGAAAAGCGTCCTTTTTGTGTCCCACGTTCACAAATGCAGCGTTGAGGGCGGGCATCAGTTTTTTAACTTTGCCCAAGTAAATGTTTCCCACCGCAAAGGAGCCATCTTGGCTCTCCTGTTGCAATTCTACCAGTTTTTTATCTTCGAGAACTGCAATTGTAATTTCATTGGGTTGAACATCTACCACAAGTTCGCTTGTCACAATTGTTCTTTTTTTTAATGTTTACAAAATAAATACAGGCATCTGTCTCTCAACAGACAGGATGTTCACGCTTGAATCACTCCTATTTAATATACAAAGAACAAACTTAATTACCGAAAGGTTCTTGTTAAGTTTGTCCCTGTATATGTTTGTAAAAAAAGTATCACAGGCCTATTTTTTCTTCTTGTGCCTGTTCTTTCTTAGTCTTTTTTTACGCTTGTGTACAGACATTTTATGCCTTTTTCTTTTCTTTCCGCTTGGCATCTTTGTTTCTCCTTCTTAATTAAAAATTATTTAGATTCTTTTACCTGTGCCACAAAAGTCTTGGCTGGCTTAAAAGCAGGGATATTGTGTTCTGGGATGATAATGGTGGTATTTTTGGATATATTCCGAGCAGTTTTCTGCGCTCTTTTCTTAACGATGAAGCTGCCGAATCCTCTTAAATAGACGTTTTCATTATTTGCTAATGATTCTTTCACCACATCCATAAAAGATTCTACAGTTGCCAATACCGACGCTTTATCCACGCCAGTGTTCTTTGCAATTTCATTTACAATGTCTGCCTTAGTCATTTTATTTCTACTTTTAATTATTAATAATTGCGGGTCTTAAATAGTAAAATTTTGGATTGCAAATATATAGCTTTTTTCTCACCCTGTAAAATAATTGCAGCTAATTTTTCTGTTTTTGCATTATTTTCACTGAAAATATTTTTTTTGAATTAGTTTTGCAGGACGAACTGAACATAATGGAACAAATTACAGATCATACATTTATAACCAGTCGATTAATAAGCTGGTACAATGAGCATAAGCGCGATTTACCGTGGCGTGCAACTTCAGACCCCTATCTCGTTTGGTTGTCGGAGGTAATTTTGCAACAAACACGAGTCGCCCAAGGATGGAATTATTACCTTCGATTTGTGGATCGTTTTCCCGATGTACAATCTTTGGCTGAAGCGGAAGAAGAAGAGGTCTTAAAGTTATGGCAGGGACTTGGTTATTATACTCGAGCCCGCAATTTACATGCAGCCGCAATACAGATTACCCATGATTTCGATGGCAAGTTTCCGAGTGATTACACCCACATACTGTCGCTGAAGGGTGTCGGCAAATACACGGCTGCAGCCATAGCATCAATTGCTTTTCAGGAACCGTATGCGGTAGTCGATGGGAATGTCTTCAGGGTTCTCTCTCGTTTGTTTGCGATTGAGACCCCTATTGATACAACTGCAGGAAAAAAAACAATCTCCGAGTTGGCACAGTTACTTATTCACCCCGACCAACCTGGCACTTACAATCAGGCAATTATGGATTTTGGGGCCATGGTCTGTACACCTTCACAGCCTAAATGCTCCGATTGTCCGCTTCAAGATTTTTGTAAGGCGTATGAATTAAGAGAGGTATCCCTCTTTCCCGTCACCAGTCGAAAAGTAGCAATTCGGAATCGATATTTCAATTACTTCTATATAATTCAAGGAGGTTTTACGTTCATACAAAAACGAAGCGAATCTGACATATGGAAGAATTTGTATGAGTTCCCGCTGGTGGAGACAACGGAAGCAGTCGATTTTCCTGCGCTCTCCCAAACGGATGCCTTTACACAGCTCTTTCCAAAGGAGATTTCCCTCACAGTTGATCATTGCCACAACGCCAAGCATCAGCTATCACACCAGATACTGCATACCAAGTTTTACAAGGTGGAGTTGCCGGAGGGAGTCACCTTCAATCCTCCAGAGTCGATCATTCGCATTGAGGAGAAAGACTTGGCAAACTATCCGGTATCGCGACTAACCGAAAAGTATTTGGAATTAATTTAATTGTATTTATTGCCCATTGTTGAAATTATACTTATATTTGTTTGAATAGCATAAACTATTCTCAAAACCAAAAAATCTTAAGTTATGTCGGTGAACAAAGTTATTTTAGTCGGAAATGTAGGAAAAGATCCTGAGATGAAATATTTCGACAATGATGTTGCCAAAGCTAATTTTTCGCTTGCAACCAGTGAAAGAGGTTACACAACTTCTAACGGCACCCAAGTGCCCGATAGAACAGAGTGGCACAACATTGTATGTTGGAGGGGATTGGCACAAATTGCTGAGAAATTTGTACGGAAAGGAACAATGCTCTATGTGGAAGGAAAAATCCGTTCACGTTCATACGATGATCAAAACGGTGTTAAACGGTATATTACAGAGATTGTTGCCGACAACATTGAATTGCTCAGTCGTAAAACGGGAGGTATTGAGGGTGAAAGCAGTGGAGGTAGACATGATTTTTCAGCTCCCACTGATTTGCCTACTGGTTCGAATGATATTTCAGAAGTGGATGATTTGCCATTTTAAATAAAACATCGTATTTTTGCAAGAGAATGTTTTACCCTTTTGTTTTCAGTGACAAAGTGTTAAAACATTCTCTTTGTTTCATTAAATAATTATCACTTGGACCCTGACCCTTTATCTCAACTAACTGTTATACTACCGGGATTTACACTGGTGGCATCTGATTATTTTTTAGCCGCACTTACCCTACTGCTCATTTTTCTCAATGCAATTATTTCTGGTTCGGAGGTTGCATTTTTCAATATCGATAAAAAAATCACCGAGGAGATCCAGACCTCAACTGATCCTGGAAGCATTCGTTTATCTCGTATGCTTTCAAACCCACAAAAGCTATCAGCCTCACTTGCAATATCGTACAACCTCCTCAATGTATGTATCGTCGTATTATCGCTATTCCTTTTAAACAGGCTCCCGCTGTTTTCGGGTAGGCAATTAAGTGTCTTGTTGCTTGAAATCATTATTCCCATAACCCTAATCCTGTTTTTTGTAGAATTACTCCCAAAAAGATATGCCACATACTATCCTTATCGTTTTGCAGCCCGTTATGCCCCAGTAGTCAATTTTGTGTCCACCATCATAAGTCCCTTCTCTGCACTTCTTGTTGGCAGTACATCTATTATCAACCGATCCATCACACAACACAAGCATGAGATTTCTGTTGATGAGCTATCTAAGGCTCTCGAAATCACCGCTAATGAAAATTCGAAGGAACAGAAAGAGATGCTTGAAGGAATTATACGATTTAAAGATAAAACGGTAGACGACATCTTTGTTTCGCGGAGTGATATGGTTGCTATCGACTCACAAACATCCTTCCCTGAATTGATTAAGTTCATTGTAGATGCAGGCTTTTCACGCATTCCGGTCTATGAAGTGAACCCCGACAATATCAAAGGCATTTTGTATGTAAAGGACCTCTTGCCCCATTTAGGCAAATCAAGTGATTTCTCGTGGCAGATACTTATCCGCCCCGCATACTTTATCCCCGGTACTAAACGCATCGACGACCTATTGGAGGAATTCCGTTCCAATAAGAATCACATGGCTATCATCGTAGATGAATATGGAGGAACTTCTGGTTTGGTCACCATGGAAGATATACTTGAAGAGATTGTTGGTGACATCAGTGATGAGTATGATGAGGAGCTTCCATTTTATACGATGGCACCAGACGGATCCTACATCTTTGAAGGAAAAACCCCATTGTCGGATTTCATCAAAATTACCGGTCTTCCTGAAAAGGATTTCGAACAGATGCAGGATGAGATCGACACCCTTGCAGGTTTACTTCTGGAGTTGAAAGGTGACTTCCCCAAACGAAAGGAGAGCTTCACATACAAAAAACACACCTTTCAGGCAGAAGAAATGAGTAAAAAACGAATTACAAAAGTGCGTTACATTCCTCCCATGTTAAAAAACAATGAACAGGAAAGTAGGTGACACCCAACTCTAATTCATTTTCGCTATGCTTATCAGAAAGGAACATACTGAAAATGGTGCACTTCTGGGTATCTGGAAGATGGACGAATCGAAGGAGGAACTGCTGCAGCTCTTCCCTACGCATCTTCGTCCCAAAGCCAATTCCCATTTGAATACCATACGTTCTGAAAGACGTTCCATTGAGTGGCTTGCGACCCGTGCTATGCTGTTCAATCTACTGGGAAAAGAACAGATTATCCTGAACCGAGTGAATGGAAGTCCCTATCTTGCAGACGAAAAGTATCGAATTAGCATATCCCACACAAAAGAATACGCTGCCATGTTGCTACATGAAACAGCAGCTGTGGGCATCGACATTGAAACTTTTTCAGAGCGTGTAGTTAAAATTGCCGAGAAATTCATTTCCGATAAAGAATATATCGACCCATCCCATAAGGTTGAACATCAGCTGTTACATTGGTCAGCAAAAGAGAGTCTGTTCAAACTGATGAACGAAGAAGGCATCGACTTCAAGCAGCACCTTCATATAGAACCTTTTATTCCACAAATAAGCGGCATAATGACTGCCAGTGAAACCAAAACAGCAGAAAAGCGCAACTTCACGATCCACTACGAAGTCCATCCAAAGTATGTCCTCACTTGGAGTATTGATCAGTAAATCTTAAAAAAAAACGCCCCACAGGATCAACCTGGGAGCGTTTTTATATTCATGAAGATGTAAATTACACGTTCAATGTAACACGTTTGAATGCGGTTACAGTAAGCTCTTTGTTGCTTTCTTTCAGGAACTGCTCAATCGTTTTCTTAGGATCTTTCACATACTCTTGTTGGAGCAGTGTAGACTCCTTGTAGAATTTCTGCAGTGCACCTTCCGCAATCCTATCGAGTAAATTTTCAGGTTTACCAGCCTCACGTGCTTTTTCGCGAGCAATTTCCAATTCTTTTTCTTTAATTTCAGCAGGAATGCTATCTGCTGTTACAGAAATTGGGTTCATTGCTGCAACTTGCATTGCCACATCTTTAGCTACATGCTCATCTACATTTGGTTGGTTGAAACCAACAATTGTAGCCAGCTTGTTACCCATGTGAATGTACGACATTACAAAGGGAGCTGTGAGATGTTCATAAAAACCTAACTGCATTTTTTCTCCAGTAGCACCAATTTTGTCGGTGATTAACTGAGAAACAGTGCCATTTGGTAACTCAATAGCAAGAAGCTGCTCAAGAGTTTCTGGTTTGTGTTCGATAGCAGCATCCAAGATTTGCTGTGTAAGTGCTACAAACTCCTCATTTTTGGCTACGAAATCGGTTTCGCACTGCAATGCTACCACTGCTGCGAAGTCACCCGATGTTGCTGCCAACACACAACCTTCCGACGCTTCACGGTCTTCCCGTTTAGCGGCTACTGCCTGTCCTTTTTTACGGATGATTTCCATTGCTTTATCGAAATCTCCGTTTGCTTCGTTAAGTGCATTTTTGCAATCCATCATTCCCGCACCAGTCATTTTGCGTAAATGTTGGATTTCTGCCATTGTAACTGCCATATTATTATGATCTCCTTAATTTATTTTTATTCGTCAACCTCTTCGTCCTTCGCGTATTTGCTCACAACGGCAGCCTTCATTGCTTCGGTATCCTCTTTCTTCACACGCTCTTTTCTAGCCGATTTCGACTTACGTTCTCTGCGTTGTGGTGCATCGTCGTCTTGTTCTTCAGAAGCAGCAGCATCAGCTTTTTCTACTTTTCGTTCATCAAGACCTTCTTTGATAGCTTCACAGAGGTATCCCAAGATGAGGTCGACTGCTTTAGAAGCATCGTCGTTAGCTGGGATTACGAAATCGATGTTATTAGGATTTGAGTTTGTATCTACGATACCAAAAACGGGGATACCCAGTTTTTCTGCTTCTTTCACAGCAATATGTTCTTTCATTACGTCTACTACGAAGATAGCTGAAGGAAGTCGTGTTAGATCCTGAATAGAGCCCAATGTTTTTTCAAGTTTGGCACGTTGGCGAGTCACCTGAAGTTTTTCACGCTTTGACAGGGTATCGAATGTACCATCTTTAATCATCTTATCGATGCTACCCATCTTCTTCACAGCCTTACGGATTGTGGGGAAGTTGGTAAGCATACCACCTGGCCAACGTTCAATTACGTAAGGCATGTTAACGCTCTGCGCTTTTTCTTCAATTACAGGCTTAGCTTGTTTTTTAGTAGCCACGAAAAGAATTTTCTTTCCTGCCTTCGCAATTTGTTTCAACGCTGCCGCAGCTTCTTCAGTTTTGGCGATTGTTTTGTAAAGATCGATGATGTGAATTCCGTTTCGCTCCATGAAAATATAGGGAGCCATTGCCGGATTCCATTTTCTTTTTAAGTGACCGAAGTGAGCTCCGGCTTCGAGAAGTTGGTCAAATTCTAATTTTGCCATTTGTTGTTAGTTGATTAATTCGTTTACTTTCTTTTTCTACGCCGAATCGGAAGGTAAATTACACCAAGCATCCATTCATTTTCTCTTGGTGTAACGTCCTTACGATTTAGATACTAAACGGAGCGGCCGGCAAGACCGCTTTATTTATTTATCCAGCTGCTGCAACGATCTGTGTACAGCAATTGCCAGACGATTGATCCAATATATTAACGTTTCGAGAATTGGAATCTCTTTCTTGCTTTGGGCTGTCCCGGTTTTTTGCGTTCAACAACGCGAGGATCGCGGGTCATGAAGCCTTCTGCTCTAAGCGCAGCTTTATCATCCGGATTGATCTTCACCAGTGCACGCGCAATACCCAATCTGGCTGCCTCCGATTGTCCTTTGTAACCACCCCCATCAAGGTTAATACGGATATCATATTTATCCGCAACGTTGAGTTTGTTTAACGGTTGTTTAACAACGAACTGAAGGATAGTAGAGGGGAAATAATTTTCCAGTTCGCGTTTGTTGATGACGATCTTGCCTGTCCCTTCGGTTACAAACACGCGGGCTACAGCTGCTTTGCGTCTTCCTATTGCATTTACTACTTCCATCATTATTATTTTAACGTATTAATATCCAGTTTTTTGGGCTTCTGAGCCTGGTGGGGATGCTCGGTTCCCGCATAGACAAACATGTTGGTCAAGAGAACATCGGCCAATTTATTTTTTGGCAACATACCCTTCACAACCTTTCTGAAAAGTCTATCCGGACCTTTTTGCATAAGTTCAGCAGGAGTATACTCGCGCTGACCTCCAGGATAACCGGAATAACGCAAATAGATGCGATCGGTCCACTTGTTTCCTGTAAGTTTTACCTTATCAGCATTAAGGATGATTACATTATCACCACAATCTACGTGCGGAGTAAAACTTGCTTTATACTTTCCTCTCAGCAGCTTTGCCACTTTTGAACAAATACGCCCCAACGGCTGACCGGTTGCGTCAATTTCAACCCATTCCTTTTTAGCCGTTTCTTTGTTGACAGAAATGGTCTTATAACTTAGTGTATCCACTTTTGTTGTTGTTTAATTAGTAAATAATTGTAAAGTAGACTTAACTGGCTTCCTCTTTTGTCTTGCTAAGGGACTAAAAGGCAAATAAAAAGCTATAAATCAAACTTTTAATTGATAAAAACTAATAATCGGACTGCAAAGTTACAATAATTCAGTTTATTAACAAAGAATTTAATCTGATTTTCTTTTCAGTAGGCTTAAAAATTTTCACGGAAAAAGCTCAAGGCAAGGAGACGGAAGAGACAAGGTTGAGAGATGAATGGGACAAGAATGAGACAAAAATAGAACTTAGTTGTGACAAGAATGGGACTTGACTGAGACACAAATAGGAAAAGGCCGGGATATGAATGTGATAAGAAGGAGTTTGAAAAACTTCGTATAAAAAAAATGGGCCAGTTATTGCGAATACACAAAATTGTTGTATCTTTGCACCCGTAAAACGAGGCCCCGTAGCTTAACTGAATAGAGCATCTGACTACG
>DBQD01000072.1 GCA_002305715.1 Proteiniphilum sp. UBA1403
TTTATGTTCTGCGGTAACCACGAAGCCGCGCAGAATACTGCTGTAATATGTTCGTTACTTGCATCTTGCAAAGAATCCGGGGTAAATCCCAGAGAGTGGCTAAATGATGTAATAGCTAAAATGCCTTACTATCAGAAACCGGGTAATGATGAAAACCTGAAGTTCCTCTTGCCTAACAACTGGAAAAAAGAGGAATCTAATAATACTCTAACAATACTCTAACGATTACTAGTAAAGTTTAGAATCTCTAAGACGAGAAAACGAAAGTCAAGGGTAATTTGGAATAAATCAAGGGGTATTTACTCGGGTGCTTACNNTTACCCGTTTTATCGCTATACCTCACGAATATTCCTATGTCGACTCGCTATCATATTTACATACCCCCATTGTATCGGCCTGATTTTCTGCAACCTTATAATGTCAAACACAAAGTTAGAAACATGTCGAAATAGCCTATCGGTAATAAAAATACAACAAAAAATCTAACTTTGAGTGATCCTCCAATATTAACTATCATGAAAGCTTTGACATAACCAACTTATAATACTCATCGGGTATACACGTATTGAATATCGATCAATTTGAGAACAGACTTCATTTTTATTGCAAATCCTCCAATTACTCGGTTCTTTGTCCATATTGAGGATATAAAAGCAAGCACAGGGATAACAATCATTAATTTAGCGAAAATGTGGAAAAGTAGTACGCAAACAGTAAATCCCTTAATGAAATCTATCACGAAATATGTCGGATGGGCTTTAAAGATAATAGAACTCCATTTTCCAAACACTACAAATATCTGGGTGACGGTCAATAGGATTACAATCCTGCAGAATATAAGCTAATAATCAAGGAAGAGTGAACAAACTCCTAACTAGTCCCCATGAAGTTGGTATCATATATGGTAAAAGGATATATTTTCAACAGAAAGAGAACCCCGGAAAAGGAATAGCTAATAGATCTGTACTCTAGATTTACCTGGTTTAAGCAAATGTATGAAGCCTCGACAGCAATATATGATCTGATTACGGGATACAAACCGGACGCCTTGATCCAATGGATGAAGAAGTACAGGAAGACAAAAGTAAATATACGTAAAACTTATATCACTGGAATCAGGATGGATTATAACACTGTTAAAAACACTAGTAAAAACAATGTAACAAATGGTATTGCGGAAGGATTCGTAAACAAGCTGAAAGCTGTCAAAAGGGTTATATACCGAAGATCTGGACTAAAATTGCAAAAGCGGAAAATGATTATGGAAATGACCTTTTTCAACTAAATTGATGAAGAGCCATCTATTTCAGGAGGAGGCAACAGTCGATATACTAATTATCATTGTTATTTACACAACAATGCTTTTTATAGCATAACGTCATAAATAAATCTCTTATTTCAATACAGAAACAGAATATTATTATATAAACTTGTATTTTAAATAATTTCTTAGACTTGAATATGAGGTATGAAGGAATACTTCACAGGTCAAACAGGATTAAAATATAAAGCGAGATGAAGAATCAAGAGAAAATATACAAATTATCGTTCCCCAAGGTATATCCATTCTATGTGGAAAAAGCAGTTAAGAAAGGACGCACAAAGGAAGAGGTAGATGAAATAATCTGTTGGCTGACAGGCTACAGCATAGAAGAGTTAGAACATATATTGAGGCAGGAGATGAATTTTGAGACTTTCTTCAAACAGGCTCCACAAATCAACCCCAATGCTTCGAAGATTAAAGGAGTAATCTGTGGCTATCGGGTGGAAGAAATTGAAGACGACATTGTACGAAAAGCACGCTTTCTCGACAAATTGATCGACGAACTGGCCAAAGGGAGAGCCATGGAGAAGATATTGAGACAGTAATATCTGAAATACAGTTTGGAAAAACAGCTAGTTTTATATGAAAACCAAAATAGCTACTTTTGCAATTTCATTTTAAAATCAAGAAAGTAAATTATGTATAAAGCAGAGATTCACACCGAGAAAGGTGTCATGAAAGTTATTTTTTTTGAGGAGGATGCACCCAACACCGTGGCCAATTTCGTAAAACTGAGTAAAGATGGTTTTTACGATGGATTGACATTCCACCGCGTAATTCCAAACTTTGTAATACAAGGTGGTTGTCCAAAGGGTACTGGTGTTGGGGGACCCGGTTACACCATCAAGTGTGAACTCACTGGTAATAACCAGTACCACGACCGTGGTGTAATGTCGATGGCTCACGCAGGACGCGATACTGGCGGATCGCAGTTTTTTATTTGTCACAGTCGCGATAACACTGCTCATCTCGATCGACACCATACCTGTTTTGGAAAAGTAACAGAAGGTTTAGATGTAATTGACATGATTCGTCTGGGTGATAAAATTGAGAAAATTGTGATAATTGAAGATTGATTTTCTCGTTAAACTGTTAAGGATGTAGGATGTACACAACTTCCTGCATTTTTTAATTACATTTGCCAACCAATAAAATCAAACGCGCATGAAAATAGTACGTATTACACTTCGCATCCTCATTTTACTGGCACTTATATGTGGATTTCTGTACCTAAACTCTTTGTTGCCGATCATTACTGGTTACGCAGCCAAAAACATGTCATCGGCATTATTTGTGGCCAAACGCACATATGAATCCATGGAGGAAACAGATTTGAATTTCTCTTTCATTCGATTCGTAAACAACAAAATCGACCCCTTGCAGAAAAGCGTGAAGAGCCGCTTCCTCTGGCACACATCACGCACCACTTTTGTAAATGGCTTCGGTAGTATCTTGGTGAATGATTATGATGTAAACGAGATTCATTCTCGTCTCTATCCGGTTGTACCTGTTTTACCAGAAAATCCTGAAAGTATTCCATGGCCAATGGGGGATTTGATTACCAAACCCATCCATTCGGGTATCAACATGGAGAAGCTTAACCTTGCCATGGAACAAGCCTTTGCCGATACTATCCCCTTTAAAGGCACCTTTGCAGTAATGGTTGTCTATAAAGGGCAACCTATTGTTGAGAAGTATGCGAAGGGTTTTTCCGCTGATAATCTTTTCCTAAGCTGGTCGATGGCTAAAAGTTTCACCAATGCACTGACTGGCATTCTGGTGAAAGAGGGTAAACTAAATATTCATGAACCAGCAGACATAGATGAGTGGCAGAACGACGAAAGAAGTCAGATCACCATTAACAATCTAATGCAAATGAATAGTGGTTTGGAGTGGAACGAAGACTATGGGAACAGTTCAGACGTGAACAACATGCTTCATAAGAAAGGTGATATGGCACATTTTGCCATAGAAAAACCGCTGAAATTTACCCCGGGAACAGTTTTTGAGTATTCATCGGGGTCCACCAACATTGTCTCATACCTCATGCGCAAGGCAATTGGTTATGACTCTGAATATTTCGCCTTTCCGCGTGAAAAGCTTTTCAACAAAATTGGAATGCGCAGTGCAATATTTGAATTAGATGCATCGGGAACGTTCGTCGGCTCCTCTTATCTATATGCCTCCTTACGCGACTATGCACGCTTTGGGTTACTTTACCTGAACAATGGAAAGTGGTTGGGAAAACAGGTTCTACCAAATGAATGGGTGGAATATTCAACCACCCCTGCAGCCGGATCGGACGATAGATACGGTGCCTTTTTCTGGTTGAACAAATCGGGTGTAGACCATCCAGATGTGCCCCGTGATATGTATAGTTGCCGCGGGCACGACGGACAGTACATCTATATAATACCTTCAAAAGAAATGGTTATTGTACGTACCGGTTACTCTAAAAAAGGAGAGTTCGACGAAAATCGATTTATTGCTGCCATCATCGATGCACTTTAGTAATTAAAGATAATTAAATCTCCTTACAAAAATCATAACACCGCTAATTTTCAAACATAAGGTAACAATTATTTGTTATCATATTAGCAATATTGCATAACATCCATAAAACCAAAGACATGAAAGTAGCGATATGGGACACCTATGTAACTAAACGAGAGGGAAATATCATGCATTTCGACATCATTGTCCCAGTTGAGATCAACGATCCAGAATTGATTTATACATATGGGAAGGAATACCTAAGGAGAAAGGGTCAGGAAGATCAGCCGTTCACATCTAAAGAATCTCAGTTCTGTCACATCGAGGCTGTGAAAGCGGAATGGGAACAAGATATTAAGGAAAGAGGATATGCTATTGTGGAAATGGAAAACTGTTAAACTGATCTGGAAATAATATTATACAATATTCTCTATAATAAGCCGGACGGGGTTTGTAATAGTTCTGCTTTATCTCAAGATGACACCACTGAAAGTAAAGGAAAAGCCATTTGCAATGACGGGCAAAATGCAGTAATAGCATAAAGAGAGATTGTGAACAAGGGTTACCAATTCTCACAGAGTTATCTGAAAGAATTGAAATACCCTCCTGCAATTACTGTTAACTGACTCTATGTTGATACATCCCTATTTTCAAGAGTAGATAGATGCCATCTCCTTTTTATCGAAAGGGTACCTGTTTTCACATGCTTTATATAGACATTAAAAGCATTTAGAAGTAGTAGGTCGTGTAAATCATTCTCCCATAGACAACAATAGTTCATCCAGTTGATTTAATGCAACTGAAAAACCCTCTATAAACCCCATCTGTAAGTTGGCTTCAAGGTCTTCAGTGCTGTCGAATGAAATAGTGAGTTCTATCAGCACATCTCCATTGGTTTCATGAAAGATTATTTCCCAAATATTCGGAGGAAATTCAGAGCTTGGTGCTCCATTTTCATCAGAAAAACCATCTTTTGCACGGAAAGATTTTTCGTTTTTTATCTCCATAAAATCGACCTTTCCCCAATGGTATTCACCTTCGGGGCCAATCATTGCATAATGCCAGTAACCACCTTCTTTGAAGTCCATTACCTTGGTCTCTGCCCTCCAAGGTTTCGGGCCCCACCAATTGTCGAGCAGTTTGGCTATGGTCCAAGCTTGCCACACTTGTTGGAGTGAAGCACGAAAATTACGTTTAACATAGATAATGCTGTTTTCTTTGTCAATAGAAAATTCAGCTCCACTCGCTGCTTTCGATTCAACGTACTTTTTAAAGTTGTCTAAAATTGCTTGCCAGCCTAAACGTTGCATTTCAGGATCGTTCTGACTTTCTGCATCAAAAGTGATTACAACTAATGTGAAGCCATCATCAACGGAAAAGTTTATATCCGCTGTTCGACCATCTTCCATCGTGTATGCAATTTTCTCATAAACGACCACTTCATCATAAGTTGATTTGAAATCAAAGCCAAAACTCCCGTTCTTAGCCTCCATTCTTGCACTGAAGATACCACCCACATGCAAATCGTTCGATGCAAGAGGACAATGCCAATCGTCACTGGAAAAGTTCCAACCAACAATATGCTCAGGTTGGGTATAATAGTTCCACACTTTTTGAATATCACATTGAATAGTCGAGCGAACTGTGATCTTTGTCGTTTCCATCATCTTGAATTTTTAATTGTTGCGCATTATATAGTTACAAGTAAAAGATAATACAATAAATGATTGCATGGCTTGTGGGAAGAAAACGATATACTCGAACCTGACATCTACATCATGATGTTGATGGTTATCTCCAGTTAGAGACAATAATAGAAATCAGAATCAATCCTTGCTTCAATTATCATCAATTAAAACAATATGTTCTGATAAAAAGTTGACAAAAAGATCAGTCCATTTTTACTTTACTCTCTTTTTCACGCCACTGTAGTGGACTACAGTTCATTTTTTGTGTGAAAGCCCTGCCAAAGACCGATGGTGAACTGAAACCCGACATAGTGGCTATATGGGTAATTGTCAGATCAGGACGAGTAAGGAGCAACCGTTTACTCTCCTCTAATCGATAACGCATAACAAATTGATAAAAATTTTTACCATAACCTTCGTTGAATAAACGAGATAAATAACTTCGATTTAAAGGCAGTATCTCCATAGCATCTGTTAACTTGAAATCTCTCCTCAAATAGGGTTTATCCGTCTCCATCCATATTTCGAGTTTGCTCTTGTATTCAGGTAGTTTATCTGTGATTGGAGATTTTTCAAATTTTAAAACATCTCGCAGGCTCTCTTCATTCTTCACTTTGTCTATTTGATTTCCTCTTGATTCTGACTGCATGATCTCCCTTATTTGGGCATGTGCATCATCCAACCCCTCTTTGAAGTAACCTTCGGGATAAGGGCTCTTCCAAAATAAGACTCGATAGAAACCATAGAGTAGAAAAATAAAAATGATAATGTTGTGCATCAACACACTACGAACATCATTGCTGAATATGACCACTTCACACGAAAGTGTGATCACAAAATTACCGAAAATATAATCCCCTAACCATTTTACATCGATCTGCTCCATCGATGCAAAGTTATTTTCACACCATTCGATATAATTATTGCGGTAACGAAGCATGAGGATGACTCCTAGAATCGGATAAAAGAGGATAACTAAACGAAGCCATACATTCAAATTCCAAGGCTCTCTCATCAAGTCGCTCCAGTTACTAAAATCAGGATTTGCTATTTTCAAAATCCTAACTTGCAAAATATAAATAAACAAAATGACCAAGGTAGGAAGAAAAAGGTAAAACGACCGTCGCAGTGTCAACCAACCGGGACGAAATGCTTCTAATGGATAAAGAAGAAAAATATAGGCATATGTACTGCCATAAATCAACATGGAGAACGACATAAAAGTATATTTTACAACTCCAGCATATCCTGTGGTCCAACCTCTTATTAGAGAAAAGAGATTGGTTAGTCCAACCATGAAAAGTAAAAAAGCGAACAGTTTATCGGCGCGACTCTCTTTTTTTTGCATGATTAACATGAATGCGCCGTAAAGACATAGAAGGCAGACCATCGACATCAATGTATGGCGGAAGTATCGAAACGACTCCAATGAGATTTGCAATAAAAATGAGTGTCCTAAAGCGACAAGCAACAATATTATGGTATAAATGATACCTCGTTTATAGTGTGATATAAGTTTCTGCATAGTCTTTTATTACCGGAATAATGTTGGTATATCAAACAATTTTTGTGGCTGCATGGAGCAAAATCCGATTTAACGCAGCATTGATGTGGATGTATAAAAAACGGCCAAAAATAGTGTATTTTTTACATTCAGCAAAACTTTTTATCCTGTGCAAAAAGTATGTTGTTGCTATGAAAGCTTGAATAAAACAAATTGATAATTGATAAAAAAAGTATCACAAAGTAAATAAAACACCATTCTCTCTTTTTTTTACCACTAGTAAATATGTTTTTACAACCTGCAAAAAGCAACTAGTAATCGAATATTTGAATTCTCTACCTTTGTCACCCAGAATTGAAAACTGGGGGGGGTAAAAGATGTTAGGGGGATCCCTTCTGAAAGTGAGATATAGCGGATGCCGAAAAGCTCTACGAGTAGGCTTAAAAAAAATTACATTGTATCTTATGACTAAAAAAATTGTTGCATTTATTTTGGTAATCACCTGCGGAGCAGTAATGAGTATCCAAGCACAGAATCATTTCTCTAAAGGAGACAAAGTCGTTAATGTTGGCCTTGGGATTGGTAGCTATTATGGTGGCGACGGATATACGAGCAGTATACCTCCTATTTCTGTTTCATATGAACAGGGTATCATGGACGGACTTCTCGATGGAAAAGGCTCTATTGGTGTAGGAGGATATTTGGGATATACCTCCAATAAGTGGGAAACAACATTAGGTTCTTCATCATATGGATGGAAATACAATTATATCATTATTGGTGCACGTGGTGCATTTCACTATCAATTCGTGAATAAATTGGATACCTATGCCGGCTTAATGTTGGGATATAATGCTGTCAGCAGTAGTGCCTTTGGTGATGGATCAAATTTTGGGTCGCCAACAGCTTCTGGCATTGGATACTCAGCATTCATCGGAGGACGTTATCTTATATCCGATAAATTGACTGCTTTTGCAGAAATTGGATATGGTATTTCAGCTCTTCAGTTGGGTATTTCATTCAGACTATAAAATAATTAGATATAGACGTAGAGTCTGCATTATAGTAGATTCTGTTCTAGTAGCTGTAAGTTCAAATCAGGAGGTAAACTACTTGTTTATCTCCTGATTTCGTATACAAAAAAACACTTTACTCAAATTTTAAATCATCCAATGAAAAAACAATCATGATTCAGTATAACTATATGTTAAATATTATACTAGTGTGAAAAGAATAAACAGATCTCATTGAAGGATGTGATTGTCTTATTTTTTTCTAGAAAGAAGAAATAACAAATCGGGTCCTCTGGCATTTATTATTTTTAATGCGAATGACGATGTAGTACTACCTGCAACTAAATTCCGGCATGTGGAAGCGTTAATTGAAAGAAAGGCTCCAGTTACATATTTACTTAATCCTAGAGGAGGATATGCTCTTGAGAACAGTGACTGTTTACAATATGAGAATCAGATTATAAAAGAATTGACAGAGTGGTTAAACAATATGAAAGGAATTAATCATTAAATGAAGGAAAGAAAGTGAACCGTACTGGATTCGAACCAGTGACCTCTGCCCTGTCAAGGCAGCGCTCTAAACCAGCTGAGCTAACGATTCAATGATGCAAATTTACAAATAAATCTGCAATTTTCACATTTGATCGAATAGATTCTTCGGGTCAGTGAGCATACTATTTCATCCCGATTCCCATATACTCAAATCCAAATGAAGCTAACTCCTGCTTATTGTAAATATTACGTCCATCAATAACAAGATGATTTTGCATAATCTTTTTCAAAATAGACCAATTGGGCATACGGAATAGTTTCCACTCGGTGGGAACAATTAAGGCGTCACACTCATTGGCAGCATCATAGATATCGTTCGCATAATACACACTATCACCCAGTTTCTTGCGAGCCTCATGCATTGCAGCTGGGTCATATACACGCACGTTTACTTCGGCTTCGAGGAGACTTTCGATAAGTGTGAGTGAAGGTGCATCACGCATATCGTCTGTTTCAGGCTTGAAGGATAGTCCCCACACTGCCACCGTTTTTCCTTTTATATTTCCTCCAAAATAACGATTGAATTTGTGAAAGAGGATAGTCTTTTGTCTGTTGTTCACCTCCTCTACAGCTTTAATCAGCTTCATTTCATATCCAACGTTCTCACCAACCTTCATTATGGCACGAATATCTTTTGGAAAACAACTCCCTCCATAGCCACAACCTGGATAGAGAAAGCTTCTCCCTATACGGGAATCACTCCCCATACCACGACGTACCATGTTCACATCGGCACCCACCAATTCACACAAGTTGGCAATATCATTCATAAAGCTAATACGAGTAGCCAACATAGCATTGGACGCATATTTGGTCATCTCCGACGATAAAATATCCATAAAGATTACCCGAAAATTGTTGAGTAGGAAGGGGCGATAGAGTTTTGTCATCAGTTCCTCGGCTTCTTTGGTTTCCACACCTACTACTACCCTGTCGGGGCTCATAAAATCGTTTATGGCAGCTCCCTCCTTAAGGAACTCAGGATTGGAGGCAACATCGAATCGAAGGTCTTTCAACCCTCTCTCATCCAGTCTCTTTCGTATAATATCCCTTACACGAAAAGAAGTACCCACAGGAACTGTACTTTTGGTAACAATTAACAAGGGCTTCTCCATATGATTAGCAATGGTTTCAGCCACATTCATCACGTACGTGAGATCCGCATTGTTATCTTTATCGGAAGGTGTACCCACAGCAATGAAAACGATCTCCATCTCATTCAATATCGATGCCAAATCTGTCGTGAAATGAAGCCGTTCCGCATCGTAATTGCGAAGTACGATACTTTTCAGACCCGGCTCATAAATCGGAATGATTCCTTTCTGTAGACCTTCAATCTTTTCCTTGTCTATATCCACACAGGTTACATCTACACCCATCTCTGAAAAGCAGGCGCCTGAAACAAGACCAACATATCCGGTTCCAACAATTGCAATCTTCATACTTCCTATTGTTTTATCTTTTTCTGTTAGCAAATTTGGTTAAACTATTCCACAAATCATTTACTCGTTGTTTATTCGATATTGAACACCTCTCATTTCCCTTTTAAATTTACACCATCTCAAATAAGTTGAGACGTGAAAGCGAATATTTTAATTCATCGAAAGTTTTCTTCTTAAACTCCGTACAGGATAAAGTACCGTCAACAAACCAATCATACTCACCACAGTAAAGACAATCAACAAATCGGTTACCTTCACAATCACCGGATAGGCGTCAATGATATATGCACCGGGGTTGTCGCTCAGTCTAAGAATACCGAATTCCTGCTGCAATAAACACAACAACAGTCCTGTCACAATCCCAGAAACAATACCTATAAATGTGATAAGCCATCCTTCGTACAAAAAGATACGAGAGATGAGCTGATGTGAAGCCCCCATATTTTGCAGACTCTTTATATCCTCCTTTTTCTCGACTATCAGCATTGAAAGTGAGCCTACTACATTGAACACAGCAATGAGTAAAATAAATGCCAGTATGAGAAAGGTTACCCATTTCTCAATTTGTAGCATCCGAAACGACTCCCGTTGTTGTTCATACCGGTCTTCCACCAAAAAATCATCACCCAAAATACGCTGCAGTTCCCTTTTGGTTCGACTCACATTTGTGCCAGTCAAAAGTTTGACTTCAAGTGAAGTCACCTCGGATTGGTACATAAATAGTGATCTTGCCAATTCGATAGGAATAATGGCCATTTGTTCATCATACTCAGGCTGGCTAAGACTGAAAACACCTCCTATCTGAACATATGCTGTATTGAAAGCTGCGGCGGGATTAGCTAGATTCACACGTGTATCGCGACGTGGGGCAAATATTTCAATTGGACTGATGAAACCGGGACGAGCTCCCAATGTGATTGCAAGCCCTGCACCTAAAGTGGCATAGTCCACCACATCTTCACGTAACATAAAGGACCCATCAATCACCAATTGATCCATATCAGTCATCAGTCTGAAGTCATTCGAAACACCTTTTACACGCACAGGTAGCTGCTGATCATCAAATTTAAACAGTGCATTCTCCTCGAGCGATTCGGATATCAGTTCTATACCCGGAAGTTGAAGCCCCTCATTAAATTGAGATGTATTATAATCGAATACCTTTCCCTGTTTCACCGAGATCTTCAAATCGGGATCAATAGCACTGAACATATCCCTCACTATTCCTCCAAATCCATTAAACACGGAAAGTACACACACCATAGCCATCGTAGCGATGGCAATACCGCATACAGAAATAGCAGAAATCACATTAATGGCGTTGTGTGATTTCTTGGAGAAAAGATACCTACGGGCAATAAAGAAGGATACGTTCATGATACGGCGAAAATGTAGAATAACCTTCTCTTTTAGTTATCTTTCAACAACTGGTCAATGCGTTCAATGTAATCGAGTGAGTCGTCCACATGGAAGTTGAGTTCGGGCACCACACGTAGCTGCTTGCCCACTCTCTTACCCAGATCATACCGTACTGCCTTCACATTGGCATTGATGTTCTCTACAATCTCGACTGATTTATCAGATGGAAAAACACTCAGATATACATGCGCAAGACCCAGATCTGGTGTCACCCGCACATTGGTTACAGAAATAAAAACACCCTGCATCTTCTTTGTCTCGAGCAGAAAAATCTCACTGAGTTCCTTTTGTATCAGTCGGTTTACTTTTAATTGTCTGTTTGAGTCCATATAAATTATTTCTTTCTGATAAGTGTTAACCCGTCTCGTACAGGTAGTATAACTTTCTCCACCCGACTGTCGCTGGAGAGTTTAGAATTGAATTCCAGAATTCCCTGGGTAGAATAGTCACTTGAATGCACCTTCTGTAACACTTTTCCATACCAAAGTGTGTTGTCTGCCAGAATAAATCCTCCACTTTTCACCTTTGGCAAGAGTGCTTCGTAATGGCTCCAATATACCTCTTTGTTTCCATCGATAAAAGCCAAGTCGAAACTATTCTCATCAAACGAAGGGAGTATATCCAATGCATCTCCTATGTGAAGTTTGATCTTATGCCCATGTTCCGAGTTGGCAAAATTAGCACGAATTACATCTTCAAGCTCATCGTCAATCTCTAAGGTATGGATTTCACCACCCTCTTCAAGTCCTTCGGCAAAGCATAGAGTCGAATATCCGACAAAAGTCCCAATCTCTAGAATTCTTTGGGGACGAATCATCTGCGTAAACATCTTCAACAGACGTCCCTGCAGATGACCCGAGTGCATATTTGTATGCAGCATCTTAAGATGCGTGTCGCGGTCAATCTTCTTCAGAAGATCCGGCTCAGCATCGATGTGTGCAAGAATGTACTCCTCCAGTTGATTATCTATTTGCATTATTCGGTATAGTCGGGCAAATTATATTTTTCATTTGCTTCAAGTATTCGCCACACCTCTGCAATTTCAAGATAAGTGGTACCTCCCACTTCTCCAAAACTACCTCCTAAGTAAGCAACCCGATCTTTTGGTTCGATCATTTTCTTCTCAATCAACCTTTTGATTGCTTCAACAAAATAAGCTCTTCGACTCTCTTTGGTGTTTCCGTCGCCCTTTCCTTGTTGATATTCAGCCAGAATTCCATACGATAGTGCAAGCTCACGTGCCAGCCGATCGGTTGTAGTGATGGCATATACGGGACTTTTACCACGGAATGCCGCTAAAACACGAGCAGTCTTTCCAGTATGGCTATCAGTAACTATCGCTTTAACATTGAGTTGTACCAATGATTTTACGGCCTGTTTGGCAAGAAACTCTGTAACACTGCGATCATCACCCGGGTTATAAGGCACCCTGATATCGTTCTCCGACAGCTTGGTCAACTCTGCCTCATATGCTGTCTTTGCCATCGTTCTCACAGCCTCCACAGGATATTTTCCATAGGCTGTCTCACCACTCAACATCACCGCATCGGTACGATAGTAGATCGCATTGGCAATGTCGGTAATTTCGGCACGTGTAGGCCGTGGGTTTTGAATCATGGAGTGCAGCATCTGTGTAGCAACAATTACTGGTTTCTTGTGGTGAATAGCTTGTTTAATCAGTACACGTTGAATACCAGGAATCTTCTCTTGGGGTACTTCAATACCCAAATCACCACGAGCAACCATTATACCATATGCGACTTCCAGAATTTCATCTGCATTGTCAACTCCTTCCTGATTTTCAATCTTGGCGATTATCTTAATAGGACTTTTCAGTTCATCTAGAATTGACTGTACGGCTAATACATCTTCTCTATTACGCACAAAAGAGTGGGCAATAAAATCTACATCATACTTTACCGCCAAAGCAATAAAGTCTCTATCACGAGAGGTAATAGCTGGTAGGTTGATGCGCACACCCGGTATGTTTACACTTTTACGGCTTCCCACTACACCATCGTTCATGGCTGTGCAAAGTAGATAATCAGGATGAACTTCAACTACTTTCAAATCAATTTCACCATCATCTATCAGTACATCATCGTTTACGCTCATCTCAGCAGTAATCTTGGGATATGATATATAGATGGTTTCTCTGGAAGAGATACCCTTGGGATCACCCACAATCTTGACCTGATCGCCAGTCTTTAATTCAATAGGTTGCTCAGCAAGGGTGGTCCGTATTTCAGGTCCCTTTGTATCAACTAAGATGGCAATACGAGGTGACACCTGTCGTACGTTATTAATAATTCGTAAAAATCCTTCTTCGTCGAGGTGAGCCGAATTGAGGCGTACCACATTCATTCCGGCTTCAAAAAGTTGTTCAAGAAAAGGCACATCGCAACGCTTATCAGAAATGGTAGCGATGATTTTGGTTTGTTTAAGCATATAAAAATTTTGGAAATTTGAGAACGTTTGAAAAAATAATAAACACTTTTCAGCGTGTTTTGTTTGCCATAATAATTGCTTCAATAGCCAATCGATAGGAATCGATACCAAAGCCTGCAATCACGCCAAGGCAGACAGCCGTAATCATCGAGTGATGACGGAATTCCTCACGTGCATGCACATTGGAAATATGCACTTCAACCACCGGAGCGTGGACCGCTTTAATGGCATCACGGATAGCAACCGAAGTGTGGGTATAACCACCGGCATTTAGAATAATCCCATCACTCCCAAAGCCGGCCTCATGTATTTTATTGATGAGTTCACCTTCAATATTCGATTGGTAATAGGTTATTTTTATGTTGGGGTAAGCAGTCTGCAATTTGGCCAGATAATCCGCAAACTGCTCCTTACCATAAACACTTGGTTCTCTCACACCAAGCAAATTGAGATTGGGACCATTAATAATCTGTATTCGCATTGCGCTGCCTCCTTTCGTGATAATTATTTATTTTATTATTTAATATTGCAAAGATACGACAATATTTTTTTGTAGTTGATACCGTTTAGAATAAACTGAGGGCATCACATTATGTGACGCCCTCAGCAGATGATAATGTATGTTTGTCGCGTTAGCTTTCCTTTTCAGTTGCAACTTGAGCAGTTTCGGGAGTTGCAGCATCCCCATACGATGCATTGGCCATTCTTTGGTAAGAACGATAGCGCCATTGCGCATTCTCCTTCGCAGCCTCAAAGAGCTCGTCAGCCTCATGAGGGAACGATTTTAACAATTGCGTATAACGTACCTCTCCCATTAAGAAGTCTCTGAATTTACTCCAGTCGGGTTCTTTACTGTCTAGTTGGAATGGATTAAATCCTTCTGCCTCAAGGCGGGGATCATAGCGCCACAGATGCCAATAACCGCAATCTACAGCAGCTTTCTCTTCCATCTGTGCAGTGCCCATACCTTTCTTCAATCCATGACTGATACAAGGCGAATATGCAATAATGAGAGAAGGCCCATGGTATGATTCAGCCTCTTTCAAAGCCTTGAGATATTGTCCTTGGTTGGCACCCATGGCTACCTGTGCTACATAGACATACCCATACGTTGCAGCAATCATACCCAAGTCTTTCTTGCGAACACGTTTTCCCGCAGCAGCAAACTTGGCTACAGCAGCAATAGGCGTTGACTTAGAAGATTGCCCCCCTGTATTGGAGTAAACTTCGGTATCAAGTACAAGTACATTAATATCCTGTCCACTAGCCAACACATGATCAAGACCACCAAAACCAATGTCATACGCCCAACCATCTCCACCAAATACCCAGATTGATTTCTTAGCGAGGTATTTTTCCATAGAAAGAATTTCAACTGCAATCTTGTTGTCGGAACCTTTTAGAGTATCCACAATTTCTGCAGAAATACGTTTCGACTCGTCGGCATCTTCGCGGTGATCGATCCATGCTTGGAACAAGGCATGCTGTTCTGCCGTGAAGCTATCCGACTGCAAACCTTGTTTCATAAGTTCCTGTAAGTGGTTTCGCATGCTAGCATGAGCAATCACAAATCCATATCCGAACTCCGCATTATCTTCGAACAGAGAGTTGGCCCAAGCCGGCCCTTTTCCATCTTCGTTTTTGGTATACGGAGTAGCCGGTGCCGATGCTCCATAGATAGAAGAACATCCGGTGGCATTGGCAATCATCATTCTGTCACCATACAACTGGGTAATCAACTTGATATAAGGTGTTTCACCACATCCAGAGCAAGCGCCTGAGAACTCAAACAATGGTTTGGCAAACTGGCTGTTCTTCACGTTCAAGCCAACATCCACCAAATGAGCCTTACTGGTAACTTTTTCCATCATATAATCCCAGTTTTTCTGGTTTTCCAATTGCGATGCAATGGGTACCATATCAAGCGCTTTGGCACCTTTTTTACCAGGACATACATCGGCACAATTACCACAACCCAAACAGTCGAGCACATCTACCTGTATACGGAATCCCATACCTGTAAGTTGCTTTCCCTGAGCTTTAAGGATCTCTACACCTTCATCAACACCATTCATTTCCTCTTCATCGAGAACGAACGGACGGATGGTAGCGTGTGGACAAACATAGGCACACTGGTTGCACTGGATACAATTTTCGGGTTTCCATACAGGAACATTCACCGCCACACCCCTCTTTTCGTAGGTGGTGGTACCTGTTTCCCATGTGCCATCTTCACGACCGCTGAATGCCGAAACAGGCAAGCTATAACCGCGTTGAGCGTTTACAGGCTTTACAACCTTCCGGATAAACTCCGGTATATTGTCAGTCACCTCTGCCTCAAGCTGCAACGATGCCCATTCTGCAGGAACCTCAACCTGTTCTACTTCTCCACCACGATCGACAGCTGCATAGTTCATCTTCACTACATCTTCACCCTTCTTGCCATAGGACTTCACGATGAACTTTTTCATCTGTTCCACCGCAAGTTCGTAAGGAATCACATTGGAGATTTTGAAGAAGGCCGATTGTAAGATGGTGTTGGTACGGTTACCCAGACCTATCTCTTCAGCAATAGCTGTAGCATTGATAATGTAAAAACGAATATTGTTGAGAGCGAAATATCTCTTTACATGATCGGGAAGATGATTAACCACCTCTTCTTTCGTCCAAAGTGAGTTGAGCAAGAACGTTCCATTCTTTTTCAAACCGGCAGTCACATCATACAAATGAAGATAAGCAGGTACGTGACAAGCCACAAAGTTGGGTGTATTTACCAAGTATGTTGAACGAATCGGATTATCACCAAAGCGCAAATGCGAGCAAGTGAAACCACCCGACTTCTTTGAGTCATATGCAAAATAAGCCTGCACATATTTATCGGTATTGTCACCAATGATCTTAATCGAGTTCTTGTTGGCTCCTACTGTACCGTCCGATCCCAAACCGTAGAACTTAGCCTCGTATGTAGTTTCATCCATCGAAACCTCTTCTTTTACAGGAAGCGATTTGAATGTTACATCGTCTACTATACCAATGGTAAAATCATTCTTAGGCATTGGCATAGACAGGTTCTCAAAAACAGAGATAATGTGTGCAGGTGTAGTATCTTTTGAAGAAAGACCGTAAATACCTCCTACAATTTCCGGAGCATCCTCTTTCCCATAAAAGGTATTTTTAACATCCAGATAGAGAGGTTGACCTGTTGCTCCCGGCTCCTTCGTCCTATCTAGTACCGCAATGCGCTTAGCTGATGCTGGTACAGCGGAAAGGAATGCCGACGCTTTGAATGGGCGATAAAGATGCACAGCAACAACACCCACTTTTTCACCATTTGCGGTGAGGTGGTCCACCACTTCGCGTATGGTTTCCGTAACCGATCCCATCGCAATGATAACACGCTCTGCTTCGGGATCACCATAGTAGTCGAACAGGCCATATTTACGACCTGTAACTTCCGATAATTTTTGCAGATATTTCTCTACAACATCAGGTACGGCATCATAGAAAGGATTCGAAGCCTCGCGCGCTTGAAAATAAATATCGTCGTTTTGTGCTGTACCGCGAGTTACAGGAGCATCAGGACTCAATGCCCTATTTCGGAATGCCTTAAGAGCTTCCTGGTTGATAAGCGGAGCCAAGTCTTCGTTTGAAAGTGCCTCAATTTTTTGAATCTCGTGTGAAGTTCGAAATCCATCAAAGAAATGCAAGAAAGGTAAACGACTTTCAATTGCGGCCAAATGAGCAACTGCTGCTAAATCCATCACCTCCTGTACCGAGCCGGTAGCAAAAAGTGCAAAACCAGTTGGTCTTGCAGCCATCACATCCTGTTGGTCCCCAAAAATGGACAATGCATGCGATGCCAAAGCACGGGCGGAAACGTGAAATACACCGGGTAAAAGCTCACCCGCCATCTTGTACATGTTGGGAAGCATAAGCAACAACCCCTGTGATGCGGTAAAAGTAGAAGTAAGTGCACCTGCCTGCAACGATCCGTGCATGGCGCCGGCGGCACCTGCCTCCGACTGCATCTCCTGCACAAATACGGGCTGTCCGAAAATGTTTTTTCTTCCGGCTGCCGCCCATTCATCCACGTATTCAGCCATCGTGGAAGATGGTGTAATCGGGTAAATTGCAGCCACCTCACTGAACATGTAGGCGATATGGGCTGCAGCCTGATTACCGTCGCAGGTTAAGTAATTCTTTTTTTTGATCATAATTATGTAATTACTAAAAGATTGGAATTTTAGTTAATAAATTATCATAGAAGAACGCATGGAGCCACGAAATTACGATAAAAATGTGGAAACAACAAACGATGACCACTTTTTGTTCACTTGTCCAACTCTGAAAATCAACGTAAAATACGAACTAATGTTAAACTATGATCTTTATTGGAAAGTACGTGTTATAGTAGTATACTCTCTGCATCCAAACGAGGCATTTTTTCAGTCAACCTCTTGTTTTCGGTCTCTTTTTGGTCATCCTAAAAAAATTGAACTATGAAGATAATCATCATTGCAAACAGGCTCCCTGTAAGAATAGAAAGAAACGATGAAAGCTTCTCTATTGAGAGAAGTGAAGGCGGTTTAGCCACCGGGCTTGGTTCTTTAGAGACAGACACCGAAAAGTTTTGGGTTGGATGGCCAGGCATTCACACGGATGATGAAAATGAGAAAGAAACCATCACACAAGAATTACATGCGTTAAATTTTCATCCTGTATTTTTATCTGCTGAACAGATTGAGAATTATTATGAAGGTTATAGTAACAGCACCATCTGGCCACTATGTCATTACTTTTTCTCTTTTATTGCCTATAGGACCGATTTTTGGGAAGCATACAAGGAGGTAAACGCTCTCTTCTGCAAGGAGGCACTACCTTTCATTGATAACGACGATATTGTATGGGTACAGGATTATCAGCTAATGTTGTTACCAAAGATGTTACGGGACAAAAAACCGAAAATAAGTATTGGTTACTTTCATCATATCCCCTTTCCTTCTTACGAGCTTTTCAGGGTGCTGCCTCAACGGGAAGAGATATTGGAAGGATTGCTGGGAGCCGATTTGATAGGTTTTCACACTCATGATTACATGCGTCATTTTATTAGTGCCATCTACAGGGTACTTGAACTTAATTGCACACTAGATGAGGTCATGTTAAAAGATAGAATTGTGCATGTGGACACCTTTCCAATGGGTATAAACTATGAACTTTTCCACCATGCGCCATCACTGCCGGAGGTGAAGAAAAAAGCAGCAATGTTACGACAGCAACTTGGCGACAAAACAGTGATACTTTCAGTAGATCGGCTGGATTACAGCAAGGGGATCCTGCACCGCTTAAATGGCTTTGCCCAATTTCTACAGAATAATCCCGCATATCATAATAGGGTCTCACTGGCAATGATTGTAGTACCTTCGCGCGATAATGTGGACATATATGCTGACCTGAAAACAAAAATTGATCAATCTATTGGAGAGATTAACGGCAAATACTCCAGACTAGGATGGACTCCTATTTTTTATTTCTACCAAAGCTTTTCATTTGAAGAGCTAATTGCCATGTACGACATAGCGAATGTGGCGTTGGTAACCCCCCTTCGCGATGGTATGAACTTGGTTGCAAAAGAGTATCTGGCAGCAAAATCGAATGATTCCGGTGTACTCATTTTAAGTGAGATGGCAGGTGCTTCCATTGAATTGCAGGATGCCATCATTATCAACCCCAATGATACCGATCAGATTGAAGCAGCTATCCTTCAAGCACTGAATATGCCACTTGAAGAACGGGAACAGCGACTACAGAAGATGCAGAAGAAAATATCGCATAGAAATGTAAAAAAATGGGCCAATGATTTTATCGACGAGTTGTGGTCAATCAAAACACAAAACCAGGAGATTCTACAAAAAATAGTAGGGAGACGCCAACTAAATCAAATAAAGAGTGCTTACGACGACGCTACATCACGCCTGATACTTCTTGACTATGATGGCACGCTCTCACCATTTGTAGATAATCCTGAAAATGCAGCTCCTTCAGAGGCTCTATTGAATACAATACGGGAATTGGTAGCCGACAAAAAAAACAAAGTGGTCATTAACAGTGGTAGGAATCATCAAATTCTAGACAAGTGGTTCTCCGGTATCGAGCTCGATTTTGGTGCTGAACATGGGGTATTCTATAAAGAGAATGGGGTATGGCATAAAAACTTGCAGGAAGAGGTGATTTGGGATGAGGAGATCATGGATATTTTGCATCACACCATCGACAAAACTCCTCGTTCTTATTTGGAGCAAAAAGAAACATCCCTTGTATTTCACTATCGCAAAGTGGATATATGGTTGGCCGATTTACGTTCACAGCAGTTAATCAATGCACTCATTGGACCTTGTAGTAGGTTGAACCTACAGATAGTTCCCGGTAATAAGATTGTGGAAATAAAGCCGTCTGACTTTAACAAAGGCAGCGAGACATTGCGCAGATTGGCGCAAGATACGTACGACTTTATCCTGGCAATAGGCGATGACACCACCGATGAGGATATGTTCAGAGTACTACCTCCCGAAGGGATAAGTATTAAAGTGGGAAATTTCTCTCCAATAGCGAAATATCGCATTCCACTTCAATCTTCGGTAATTCCATTTCTATTGAACCTGATTAAGAGATAACCCCTCATGTTTCTTTTAATCCCATATAGGTTGATTGGGTATTTGCCACCCACAATACCGGTGCGACGATCAAGGACGAATGAATTTTGAAAGCTGTTTCTCTTCGGAAAAGAGTACCGCTGTATTGATAAAAGCTAAATGGGAATATGCCTGCGGAAAGTTCCCCAGTTGTCGTTTAGTCTTGAAATCGAGATCTTCACTGTATAAACCCACATGATTGGAATATGATATCATCATCTCGAAGAGTTCTTTTGCTTCTTGCTGTTCTCCAATCATAAAGAGTGCCTCTATCAACCAAAACGTACATATGGTAAACGATGATGTAGGTACACCAAAATCATCTTCAGCCTTGTAACGATACATCAGTCCTTCGTGATAGAGGTGCTTCTTGATGGCTTTCACTGTTTTAACATATCGCTCATTTTCAGGCTCAATGAAATCATAGAATTGCATCAGCAATAACGATGAATCGTAATCGGTATTATCATATGCCTGTGTGAAAGATCCTACCTCCTCATTCCATCCCTTTTCATGTATTTCTTTCTTCATCACGTCTGCTTCACAACGCCACTTATCTGCATAAAAATCTTTATTCAGAAGCTCCGCAATCAATGAGGCCCTATCAACCGCCACCCAGCTCATCACCTTAGAGAAGACAAAATGTTTTTCTTTGGTACGATATTCCCAAATGCTTCGGTCGGGCTTCTGCCATGAGTTCAGCACGGTACGTACCAAGTTTCTTACAATTTCCCAAATCTCTTCTACCTCATCGAGTGTACCTGGAAAGTAGAGATAGTATTTATAGATAACATCCATGAGGTACCCTATAGAATCGTTCTGCATCTGGTAATATGCAGCATTCCCTATTCTTACAGGAAATGAATTTTCATACCCACTTAAATGGGAAAATACCTCTTCGGTAAGATCACGTTCACCCCTGATGCCATACATGATTTGAATTGACTCGTTTCGGGATGATTTTAATATGTTTTTCACAAATCCGATAAACCGTCCTGCTGCATTTTTCTGCTTCATGAACAAAAGTGTGTCTATCGACATAGAGGCATCACGCAACCAGCAGTAGCGGTAATCCCAGTTCCTTTCTTCTCCAATAGTTTCAGGAAGGCTTGTGGTGACAGCCGCCAGCATGGCACCTGAATCTTGATAAGACAACAACTTCAACACCAGAAGGCTTCTCTGGATCATGTCGTTATACTGTCTGTAATGTCGAGAACGATTTGTAAAGTTGAGCCAATAAACCTTGGTACGTTCATATTCAAGCAGCATCCGTTGGATATCTACGGTCACCAGTTTCTGGTTAAATGTTAAAAGGAAGAAATGATGATCTGTAAGTTCAATCTCATCCCGGTTGAGGATTTTCTCTATATCCATACTGGTGTAGAGATAGACTTTATCTTCCTTGTTTTGTTCCGAATATGTTTTGATATAATTTTTGGCTACAATTTCATGTTCTACTCTCTCTCGAGCATAATTGAATTGAGGATTGTATATTACACGAACCGTGGGCTGCCCTTTTATTACACGAATATACCGATGAATCTCGGGAGGCATATAATATTGCAATTCTTCTGTCCGGTAGCGAGGCATATAGTCGAAGACAATGAAAGCATGTTGTGGAGATTCAAATCGTGTTAGAAGAATATTGGTATGGCCATGATAATTTTGAGTGATGCGGTAGTCGTCCGATACTTCAAAATGAAAACTACCACCCTTTTTATCATCCAGTAATTTCGCAAAAATAGAAGGAGAGTCGAAGTCGGGCAAACAAAGCCAGTCGATACTTCCTCTCTTAGACACCAAAGCTGCCGTCCTACAATTGCCAATTATTCCATAGTCCAGGTTATTCATTTCACTAGTGATTTTTAGCTGAGGACAACATAAAAATTTCAGACTAACAACACAGAGTGTAACGCAATCATCCGTTTTTATTTGAAATCCCAGAATTTGTTAATACTTGAAAGACAAAGATAAAACCCTTCTGATGATTTCCCTGTATTCGTCAAATAAAAATAGTTAATTAGCGTCGTACAGTCATTTCACCCCGTAGTGAAACCTGCATTTGGTGTCTTACAGCCTCGGGAGAGAGATCAGATCCAAGTAGAGACATCAACTTAGTCAATGCAGCTTCAGTGGTGATATCACATCCACTCACCACACCCAACTTCTGGAGCTGCTGACCATTCTCATAACGTTGCATCTCCACACTTCCGTACAGACATTGCGTCACATTCACCAAGACGATACCTCGGTCGATAGCATTCTTCAATAGTTCGATGAACTCGGGCATACGAGGCGAGTTTCCGGTGCCAAAGGTTTCAATAATCATTCCACGCAGCCCTGGGATATTCAGGTTTGCACGAACAACTTCCGTTGAAATGCCTGGAAATAGTTTCAGCACCACCACATTCGAATCCATCCCATAATTAAAGCGGATCGGTTTGCTATAATCCGGCTTAAGAATAGAATTATCATTGTAACGGATATTCAATCCAGCCTCCGCCAAACTGGGATAATTGGGACTTTTGAAAGCCGTGAAATGATGCGCATTGTATTTTGTTGTTCGGTTCCCCCGCATTAACAGATTTTGCATATACACCGATAACTCCGGTACTATTGGATTTCCGTTTTCTTTTTTATCAGCCGCAATCTCGAGTGCTGTAATCAGATTTTCCTTTCCATCTGTGCGTAACTTGCCGATGGGTAGTTGAGAACCGGTCAGAATCACCGGCTTCGTTAGATTTTCTAACATAAAACTCAAGGCCGATGCCGTATAGGCCATTGTATCGGTACCATGAAGGATGACAAACCCATCGTAAAACTCATAATTCTCCTCAATCACTTTACCAATCTGTTGCCAAATAAATGGAGACATGTCAGAAGAATCGATTGGTGGATCAAATAGATAGGAATCTACCTGAAACTTCAGTCGTTTAATTTCCGGCATAAATGATCGTAAATGACTGAAATTAAATGGCTCCAAAGCCCCAGTCTCCGGATTCTCCACCATCCCGATGGTTCCTCCGGTATATATCAATAAAACCCTTGCATTGCTGTCTATCATATTAACCAAAATTTAACGCTACAAATATACCAATTTGTAAACAATTTGGTTTCCTTTTGCTATAATTTCTATGCAAAACAGCCAAACATCTGAAACAGATTTCTCTTCATACCCCCTCTTTCACCCCAACGAACCAAACTGTCTCATAATTGTTTAAATGAACAGAAATAGATAAATCATTAATTTTATAAAACTTTCTTATGGCAACCCATACAATTCAAACTATCTGGAGAGAGAATAATATTTTTGATACAGACCTCGATGGCCATACTGTTACCATCGATATTCCGGAAACATCGGGAGGCAACAATACTGGTCCAACTCCAAAAAAGCTTCTTTTGGTAGCAGCAGCGGGATGCACGGGACTCGATGTGATTGAAATTGCACGCAAAATGCGCATTAATATAAAGAAATTCGATGTACGTATCGATGCAGAAGTGGCCGAAGAGCATCCCAAACAATATACATCATTGAAAGTGTTCTACGAGTTTGAAGGAGACAATCTACCCAAAGAAAAACTAGAGAGAGCCTGTAAATTGTCTTTCGATACCTATTGCGGTGTACTGGCCATGTATAAGAAAGCTGTGCCTGTATCGTTCGAGGTTGTTATTCAAAACGCATAAATTTTCGCCAATTATTACGGAAAAAATTCCATATATTTCCTACCTTTGCAAACTATTTCGAATTACACTTCATAAATATATACTGACTATGCAAACAATGGATTCTTTTAATTTTGCCGGTAAGAAGGCATTCGTGCGCGTGGATTTCAATGTGCCTCTCGATGAGAATTTCAATATCACGGATGACACTCGCATTCGTGCAGCTATCCCTACTTTGAAAAAGATTCTGAAAGATGGTGGTAGCCTGATCATTGGATCACATCTTGGCCGTCCGAAAGGAGTAACCGATAAATATTCACTCAAACACATTCTTCCGCGTGTATCGGAATTGTTGGAAGTGGATGTACAATTTGCAGACGATTGCATTGGTGTAGAAACCGAAGCAAAAGCCGCAGTTTTGCGACCGGGAGAGGCTCTTTTACTGGAAAACCTTCGCTTTTATGCTGAGGAAGAAGGTAAGCCCCGTGGAGTTGCTGAAGATGCAACCGCAGAAGAGATTGCTGCCGCAAAGAAAGCAGTGAAAGAATCACAAAAGGAGTTTACAAAAAAGCTGGCTTCATATGCCGATGTATATGTAAATGATGCATTCGGTACAGCCCACAGGGCACACGCCTCCACTGCACTGATTGCTGACTATTTCGATGCTGATCACAAACTGTTTGGTTACCTCTTGCAAAACGAGATCACTGCAGTTGAGAAGGTGATGAAAGAAACCGAACGTCCTTTCACAGCTATCATGGGTGGTTCTAAAGTATCCAGCAAAATTGAAATCATCCAGAACCTACTCGATAAAGTAGACAACCTAATTCTTGCAGGTGGTATGACGTATACATTTTCAAAAGCATTCGGTGGTAACATTGGTACCTCAATTGTGGAAGATGACAAACTCGACCTTGCAAAAGAACTTGTGGAAATGGCAAAAACAAAAGGTGTAAATCTCGTACTTGCCACAGACGCCAAAATTGGCGATGCATTCAGCAACGATGCCAACACCAACTTTGCTCCTGTAAAGGATATTCCTGAAGGATGGGAAGGACTCGATATTGGTCCTGAATCAGAAAAGACATTCACCGAGGTTATCAAAAACTCAAAAACTATCCTTTGGAATGGCCCCGTGGGTGTATTTGAATTCGACAATTTCGCAAACGGATCACGTGCAGTATCGGAAGCCATTGTAGCTGCAACTGAAAAAGGTGCTTTCTCTCTTGTGGGAGGTGGTGACTCAGTTGCTTGCGTTAATAAGTTTGGCCATGCCGACAAAGTGTCGTACGTTTCCACTGGTGGTGGTGCTCTTCTCGAGATGATTGAAGGCAAAGTGCTTCCAGGTGTTAAAGCAATAAGAGGATATTAATACTTAACAAAGACGAAAAGTCAATACTACCAACGGGGGGGTGGGTCATTTAATTGAACCCACCCCCCATTCTTTGGTATGATAAATTAGGAAAATCTTTTTCTAAACACCTCAGCTATGTCAAGCTAAAAGCCACTTACATAGGTATCGATATAATAAGCCCTACCCTCTAGCCAGCTCTTCAGCTGATTTATCTTGGCCGGATAATTGGTTGTGCCAGGATAATTGGAAGACTGTTTCCAGGTCTGATAATCATTCATTTGCGAATCGGTCATATGAGCCGCATAGAAGTCAATATACTCTAACAAAAAGGGGAACTTCTCTGTTCTAAACTTTTGCCAGGTAACTTTATACAACGCCCTGAACTCCGGATCTTCCAAGAAACGACTGAAGAAGGTGAACCCTGTTGAGCTGGAGCCAAGCTTACGGAACAATGGATTGGTTGTACTGGTGAAATGCACTCCTTTACCTTCGTAATCGAAAGCCCAATCGAAGTCCCAAATTGGTCCCATGAAATATTTACCCTCTGCATCTTTATACATATAGGTACTCTTTGGGTGATTGATCTCCATATTTTGTGTCAAGTTATAGGTGATCAGGTATTTCACCAGCGACTCAACATCTATGTAATCCTTGTAGTTGCTTGCAGGGAAAAGAGGAGAAGCCACTGTCTGTTCGAACTGATTAAAATCACTTTTAATTTTCTGAAAGAGCTCATCCCTCTCCACACCATCAAAATCGCTCAGGTCGGGATCCTTGATCATAACAGGAAGAGCATAACTGTTCGATATAAATTGATAATCCTCATCGTAATTGATATCCAACTCCAGCAGCACCCCTTTCTCCTTGTGAATATCGACTCTACTCTTCGATCGTTCCACCTGTTCGGTCAGCATGTAACTACCGGCATACGTTCCATTGATGGTCACATTCACCGGTATGGCATGGTTGGTAAATCTTAACTCCAGCAACTCCCCAATCTTAAACGCCACGGCATTCATCATCAAGGTTGGATCGAGATAATTTGCCAATAAAACCCAATCCTTCTCTGGGGCAAGATTCAGGATAGAGGCATCCTCATCCAGCTTCAAACGGTAGGGTTTCTTAGGTAGTCCCCATGTAGAGTTTCCTCTACCCCTTATGCGCGTTCTACCTGTGAAGTCACTGCCCCATCCATTTGCCGTAACCACTAGGTCTGCATAAATGTAATCAACTTTCGATACGATCGGTGCATTTTGATCGGTCTTTATCTCGATGTGAGGAATAGGAGAACTCCAGCTTACCGATACCGTATAACTTTTCTTCACCCCTTTTTCAGAAATGAGCGTATAGGTAACACTCTGAGTGAAATCGTTCATTGTTATGCCATTTTTCTGAGCGATACCCTTCACTAATACTTCTGCAGCATCCGTTTCAAAAGTTGCCACCAGATTTCTGGTAATTGAAGGCATCACAAACTCAATCACGTCTCCCGAGATTACACCCGAATAGTCTCGTGTTAACAGGGTATTATTTTCTTTGAGAAAAGCAAACGAAGAAAAACTAATCTCCGAATCACTCACCTTCACCACTTTAATCTGGTAATCGATTCTGGATCCTTTATCTGTGACAATCGAATATACTAAGGGTTTTGAAAAATCGTTCACCGTAACACCCGGTATCTGGCGCTCATCACCCACATACACCGAACCGCCTTGTCTTAAAAATGAAGCTACGAGCTTCGTAAGATCCAATTGGTCCGACACCTCCAATGTAATGGTTTGCCCCTCAATTGTTCCCACAATATCTTTTTCGATGAGATTGGGATTATCTGATGCCTTGATCAGGAATTCAACAAAATAATTCTCTTGACTATCAACATTATCTTCTTCACAACCGGTAAAAATGAGAGAGAGAAAAAAAGAGATCAAAAAAAGGATGTAGTAAATGGATCTATTCATGTCTGTGGTATTAATAAATTTTAAATGATTATGCCCAAAGATAGTGAAAATATGAATCCCCTCCATAATCTATCTACTAGGAAAAGGGAAAATAGCGGTTGACTGTGTAATATCATCATTTTTTTGTAATTTTGGCCTCAATTTCAAACAGAACAGCATAGTCTGATCATTCTGATTCAATCTTACCATAATGAATATTTCGTACAACTGGCTCAAAGAGTATTTGCAATTTGAATTATCGCCACAGGAAACAGCCGATGCACTCACATCCATCGGTCTGGAAACAGGAAGTGTGGAAGAGATACAAACGATTAAAGGTGGACTCGAGGGTTTGGTCATCGGCAAGGTACTTACCTGTGTTGATCATCCCAACTCCGATCACCTGCACCTGACTACCGTCGATATTGGCGATGAAGGCGCACCGCTGAATATTGTGTGCGGCGCTCCCAACGTGGCAGCCGGGCAGAAGGTAGTTGTTGCAACTGTCGGTACAAAGCTCTATGCCGGGGACGAAGAATTTACCATTAAACGTTCAAAAATAAGAGGCGAAGAGTCGCTGGGTATGATCTGTTCCGAAGATGAAATTGGCATTGGCACCTCCCACGATGGCATCATTGTGCTTCCGGAGGATGCGCCAGTGGGTATGCCCGCAAAAGAATATTACCAGGTAAAAAGCGACTATATACTGGAGGTCGACATCACTCCAAACCGAGTAGATGCCGCTTCTCATTACGGTGTTGCGCGCGATCTAGCAGCCCATCTCTTACAGGCGGGCAAACCTTGCAAACTGACCAAACCTTCGGTCGACGCGTTTGCTGTTGATAAAAAAGAGGGCGGCATCGATGTGATCGTAGAAAACTCCGAAGCCTGCCCCCGATACTCGGGACTCACCATCCGCGGTGTCACCGTTAAGGAGAGTCCCGACTGGTTGAAAAACAAACTGCTGCTCATTGGTCTACGCCCCATCAACAACATCGTCGATATCACCAACTTCGTTCTGCACGAAACCGGGCACCCCATGCATGCATTCGATGCAGCACAAATAAAAGGAAACAAAGTGGTGGTAAAGACCCTACCCGAAGGCACAAAGTTTGTCACCCTCGATGAGCAGGAGCGCACACTGAGCAACTGTGACCTGATGATATGCAATGCCGAAGAAGGAATGTGTATAGCCGGTGTTTTCGGAGGTCTCCGTTCTGGAGTAACCGAAGAGACCAAAGACATCTTCTTGGAGTCGGCCTACTTCCATCCCACTTGGGTACGCAAGACGGCACGCAGACATGGCCTGAGCACCGACTCTTCGTTCCGTTTCGAACGGGGTGCCGATCCCAACAACACACTCTATGTGCTTAAAAGAGCGGCACTGCTGGTGAAGGAACTGGCCGGAGGTGAAATTGAAGGCGAAATACGCGATATCTACCCCCACGCAATCGATAAGCAGGAGGTAAAGCTCACCTATAAAAAGACCGATTCACTCATCGGCAAACAACTCTCAAAGGAGACCATCAAAAGCATCCTACAGAGTCTGGAGATTGATATCACAAAGGAGAATGAGGAGGCACTCACCTTGCGCATACCTACCTATCGTGTTGATGTGATTCGCGAGGTGGATGTAATTGAAGACATTCTTCGTATATATGGATATAATAACGTGGAGATCAGCGATGCCCTGAAGGCAAACCTCTCCTATCAAACACCCACCGACCGTAAGTATAAGTTGCAGACACTCATCTCCGAACAGCTGACGGCAAACGGATTTTTCGAGATCATGAACAACTCGCTCACGAAAAAGTCCTACTACGAAATACTGGAAAGTTATGCTGCAGCTAATTGTGTTACGCTGGTGAACCCTTTGAGCAACGACCTGAGCGTGATGCGCCAGACTCTGCTCTTTGGTGGGCTCGAGAGTATTGCCTACAACCGCAATCGGAAACAGAGCGACCTCCGCTTCTACGAATTTGGAAACTGCTACCGTTTCGATGCAGATAAAAAGAGAGAAGATAAAATACTAGCCGAGTATTCCGAAGAAACTCGCTTAGGTTTGTGGATCTGTGGCAAGCGTACCCATAAAAACTGGGCAACTGCAGAAGAACAAAGCTCCATCTTTGAACTGAAGGCACACCTCGAAAATGTGCTGAAGAGACTAGGCACCGGAAAGAATCAATTCCAGTATGTACCACTGCAGAACGATCTTTATTCAACCGGTATGGCCATCCTTTCTCGCAAGAAAGTAGTCGGTAGTTTTGGTATCGTATCACCCAAAATCAACCAGCTGTTCGACATTGAGACACCAGTCTTTTTTGCGGAAATGAACTGGGATGTACTCATGAAGGAGACCGATAAGCAGAAGGTGCAATTCTCGGAAATAAGCAGACTCCCCGCTGTTAGTCGCGACTTAGCCCTGTTGATCGACAAAGAAATCACATTTGCTCAAATCGAACAGATCTCCAATCAGTCGGAAAAGAAACTGCTCAAAGCTGTAACACTCTTCGATGTATATGAAGGAAAGAACCTGCCCGAAGGAAAGAAATCATATGCAGTGAACTTCCTCCTGCAAGATGAGGAGAAAACACTGAACGACAAGCAGATTGATGCTGTAATGCAGAAAATCAGGCTGAATCTGGAAAAAGAACTGGGAGCTCAACTGCGATAAATAGACTGTAATAGATCTCTCTTTAATCAGAAAATAAATATTTAACAAGACCCGACGAGCATTTGCTAACAGCCCCGGGAATTAGAATAACAATAATATGGGAAGAGCATTTGAATATAGGAAAGCAACCAAAATGAAACGCTGGGGCAACATGGCCCGCGTATTCACTAAACTGGGAAAACAGATCACCATTGCCGCTCGCGAAGGAGGGTCTGATCCCGACACCAATCCACGTCTTCGCGTGTTGGTACAACAGGCCAAGAAAGAGAATATGCCCAAGGAGAACGTTGAACGTGCCATCAAGAAGGCAACCGACAAGGATGTCTCTGATTACAAAGAAATGGTTTACGAAGGATACGGACCTTACGGTATTGCCATCGTGGTAGAGACTGCCACCGACAACCCCACCCGCACCGTGGCCAATGTACGCAGCTACTTCAACAAACATGGCGGTTCACTTGGCACCTCCGGAAGCCTTGAGTTTCTCTTTGAACACAAATGTGTTTTCCGTATCGAAGAGAAGCCTGGCGTTTCACTCGAGGATCTTGAACTGGAACTGATCGACTATGGCGTGGATGAAGTGATTGCCGATGAAGGTGAAATCCTGCTCTATGGTGATTTCAAATCATATGCCGATATCCAGTCCTATCTCGAAGCAAACGGCTTTGTGATTCACTCTGCTGAGTTTGAACGCATCCCGAATGATACCAAAGTTCTCAATGAGGAGCAACGTGCTCAGATTGAAAAGCTGCTGGAGAAGTTCGAAGAAGACGACGATGTGCAGAATGTATTCCATAACATGGAGTAAGTAAAACGACCGGAATACCGGCTGCAAAAAAGCATTTAACAATAGAAGCGAGGTGTAAGAAATCACCCCGCTTTTTTTTGTTATCACGCATGATATTGCACCATATTGAAATCGTTCCGCAAAAACTCAACGGGCCTCTGCCGGGAATGCAGCAGAACAAGGACGCATCAGCAGTGAGTAATAGCTGCGATCAAAACTGCAACCTAATCAGCGACTGCTCAATCTCTTCTCGTAATTCTTTTGGTGTGTTCTTACTCTTACTTACCTCTTTCAATGCCTGTGCAATAGTATCTTTCTGAAAACTCCAGCGGAACCAGCCTAATGCCTCAGCAAGTACTACACGCACTTCCAAATCATCAGTCTGATCCTTCAGAATCGTCAGGAGGGCAGGTACCTGCTGATGGTTGTTGTAGTTACGTAGGAAGCGGATGGCGGAGATCCGATCGTTCATATCTGCCTCTTTGTTCTGCATGACTGTCAAAGATCGGTTGTATCTGATTGATTGCCCCTCGAAATAGGTCGTCATCGTTTTGGCAACCTCCTCGGGCTTTGTCAGGTTGGAGGCTGCAGTCTGACGGGCAATTTCATCACGGATCTTTTCCATATTGAACATTGGAAGTGATCCTTGTGCGGCATACTGCACGCGCTGACTTTCATCTGCGAAGAGTACATTCTGCACAAGTGTGGCAATTAGTCGATCATCGCCACAATATCCTGCAAAACGGGCACCGTTCCTTCGGATCAACTCATAAGGGTCGTCCAATGCCAACAATAATGCTTCGGCGAGATAGTTGCCGGTAGAGTATAGAATTCGCTGTAGTGCCTGCATTCGAACACTGTAGTAGGGACTCTCTTGCAGGTAACGGAGCAATAGTTCCGAATATCCTTTAGGTGGATTGTAGGAGAACATCTTAAGTGCAATCGACTGCAAGTTTGGATTGTCACTTTTCAGATACTCATTCCACACCTCGTTTTTCTGACGATTCAGGGCTAGGTCACGATTCAGTCTCTTCGCATACACCAACGGATCACCTTCCACATTTGCAGGAAGAAGTCGGTATGTTGGATCACCAATGAGGTGTGATTCCAGCCACTGCAGCTCTCGTTGCCAGAATCCTATGCGTGCACCTTCGGCCAGCATTCCAAACAACTCCATCGACCACTTATCTTGAAGCACATTAACCGTGTTGCCTTGGGTAACAACCGTCTTACCATCTGTGAAAATATGATAGCCGGCCACATATCCTGACTGGTGAAAGGAGCCGTTGTAACAAGCATCGAAGATGGTGATACGAGGTTGTGGATGCAATTTCCGGATATCAGAGAGAACGATATTGACGTCCGCAGCCAGAAGTGAGTCGCACACGCGGGTACTGTCTAATCGCTCCGGTGCAAAGAAATCGGGCAACAGTGCATATTCGCTGATCGCTCTCTTTACAAAGGTCTCCCTGCGTTCACCGCTATAGCGACGGTAACTGTTTCGGAGCGAAGCCGAAAGAATCTCCAGGGGACCCTTAGATCCCTCACGCCCCATTCCCAAGATATTGGCTGCAGGATATGCACCGTTTATATACTGGGTATCAAAGGCCCCATGCTCGTGGAAGACAAAGATGTCGGTATCGGGCGACTGAAGTCGCTCATATAGTTTGTATTTCATGAAGGGATCCTGGCGGAAGTTATAAAATGCATTACCATCGGCCGTACGAAATGCCGCAGGAAAGAGTTCCCGTATTGCGTACTGCTGATTGTGCCACGCCGTGAGACAGTCGGAGTTATAACCGTGTCCATTGAAATAGCGTATCTTGTCACTATAATTCACCTCCCTGTGTGCTTCCACCACTTTACGAAGGTATTGTTTGAGCAGCTTGTACACATCCTCACCCATGTCGGAGGGTGGTAACATGCGCGCAGAGTAGAAGTCACTCTCAATAACTTGTGGCGAACGCTCCAACAACGCATAGTAGAAATGACGTGGATTCTTCTCGTCGACATGTAGAAAGCGGAACTGCAAATCCAGGTCATCGTAGAAACGATCGCTGGTCACAGACGATTCCTCAATGGGAAACTCTTTCTCGTTCATCTTGAATGCAGTGGTGGCATGCTGGAAATTCCGCACACGCACCACCGGTATATCGCCTACAAAAACAGCTCCTTCTAACACCGGCTTACGGTTGTAGATCTTTCGAATCTCCTCACGCAGCTTTTCAGGATTGTCCCAGTTACCAATCATAACGACAACCCCCAATCCCTCTTCCTCCAACACTGCTTTGTAGGCCATCACCTCTTCGGAAGCTTCTTCAAAGCTCTTGGAGTCGATTACAACCAGAAAACGACTGTCGAATTTACCGTTTTCGGGGATGAGACGTTCTGTTGCTGCCAAGGAAAAGAAAGTGGCGAGCAGGTAACCTAGTAATATGGTTTTGATTTTCTTTTTTTTCATCGTCACTATCGCATATAATGTTCAATTCGAGCAATGCTCTTTCTTACCTCATTGCTCAGTTGCGGAGAGGATTGCGGGTGTTTGGCCACCTCTTCTAGTGTTGTAATAATCTCCTCTCTGCGGTAGGAGTTGTTGAACCAGCCAAGTGCCTCGGCAAGCGCTATGCGCAGTGAGGGATCTTCATTTTCATCTATAATCACCTGGAGAAATTCTCCCACCTGTTTGTGGTAAGTATTGTTCCGCAGTGTTCTTGCAGCAGAGATCCGACTCTTAAGCGATTTCTCATTATTGGTTAGGTCATTGGCCATTTCTGCAATTCGCTTACGCGAGGCAAATATACGCTGGAACTCATCCCAAACCTTTTCCTTATCCGGATAAGAGAGATTCTGATCGAGTTGACGCCTCATCTCTGCTTCCATTTTGTCGAAGTCCATACGATCGAAAGTGAATGAGACATTAAAATGAACCCGTTCATCGAGATAATTATCGAGGTATGTTTTCACCAGGTAGGGAATAAAATGATCAGAACCGATGGTGCCCATGGCGTATACCGACTTGCGACGGATAAACTCATAGGGATCGTTGATAGAGCTCTCCAACAGTTTCGCATAGTGATCACCGCCATAGTGCTGGAGCAGGAGAAATGCTTGCAAACGCACCGAATAGTAAGGCGACTCGTTATACGCTTTGGACAAAAAATCTGCCATCTCCAGGTAACCCAAGTCGTGGAGCTTATGAAGTGCCAGTCCTTTTAGATCGGGATGCTTGGCATTGTTGAAGAGAGCGAGCCAGTCGGCTGTGTTCGGGGAACGAAGATCAACTTGTGAGGCCGTAGTTCCTGTAAAACGGAATGTAGGGTCTCCAATGATGTGCGACTCCAGGATATTGATCTCACGAGCCCATTCTCCAATACGGAAGCCAAGCCCCAGCAGTCCCAACAGATCAGTGGAGCTCTTATCCTGAAGTACATTGACTGTGTTTGCAAAGGTGACCAATGTCTTTCCGTCCGAAAAGATGTACTCGCCGGCAATATACCGATCTTCTCGGAAATCGCCATTGTAGCATGCGTCGAAGATCACCATCCGCGCATTGGGGGCTACAAGCGACACATCGTCGAGGACAAGGCCGGTACGCAGGTCCAGAAGAGAGTCGGCTTCCCACTCTGCCGGATCATCTGCACCCGCAAACCAGATAGTGTCAATCCGATACAACTCCACCCATGTCTGTTTCAAATTTTCCCGCTTATCCACATCACCTGCACGACGGAGAGCCTGTCGGAAAAGGCGGCGTCCAGCTTCCATCTGTTCGTCGCTATCTTTTGTGCGCGGCAAAGCAGTCAGGTACTGCCGGTCGGGTGTTCCATGTTCGTGGAAGAGCATCAGATCCAGCTCCTCCCTGCGGAGCTGTTCAGTAACAATATCCTTCATGAAGGGATACATATCGAAGAAGAGAAACGTTGCAGAGTTTTTGTTGTGGAAGGCAGATGGAATCTGTTCCCTGAGCATCATCCCCTGATCACGCCATGCCGTAAGGCTGTTTGAAAAAGAGCCCTCACCCGTATAGGCAGTGACAATATCGAGCGGATTCTGTTTATCCCTTTCACGAAGGAGTTTCCGGAAGTAATTGCGTATTTGCTGGTATCCCTCCTCCCCCTGTTTCGTGGGTTTGAGACGCCCGCTATATATGTCGCTCTGAATAAATTGAGGAGAGTCGCCCCGCAGCGAATAATAGTGCAGTAGCGGATTCCCCTCCTCATTTCCGAGATAATCGAATTGAAGATCGAAATCATCATAATAGCGATCAGAAGGTACCGAAGATTGGTGTTTCGGGAAACGTTCCTGATCCATCTTAAAGGCCGAAGTTAGATGTTGGGCATCGCGGATCATTGGAATCGGTATCTGGCCAATCAGGATGGTTCCTTCTAGTTGGTGATGCTGATAAAGATGGTGCAGTTGTTGCCGCAGCTCATCAGGCTTCCCCCAGTTCCCGGAAAGGATCAGCGGTGTGAACCCTTCCCGTTCCAAGAGGCTACTGTAGGCCTCTATCTCCACCTTACAGGCGGTATAGGTCGATTGGTCCACCACAATGGCAAAACCGTTACCCGCAGCTTTTATTCCGAACGTGAACAGCAAGGAAAAAGCTGTCAGAAATAAAAATTTACGAAGCATGTTCAATTTTGTTATCAAAAGGTGAGTCCTACTCCCAGGCGGGTAATCACCCTTTTATCATCACCCTCGGTCGGTTTATAATAATCGGCAGCCAGTCTCACATAAGCACCGCCACCCTTTTGGTCGAAAAGACCGGTAAAGTAACTAATGTTGGCACCCACTTTGTAGTAGTCCTGCGTCAGATAATCCACATCGGCATTCATGAACTCGGTGATTACGATGGATGTAGGATCGGCACCACCATACTGATAGTCACCCTCTTGGTTCATTTTTAGGACAACATCTGCACCCAGAGCCCAACGGGAATTTCCTTTTGAAGGAAGATTGAACGTAGCATCGGCACCCAGATAAAAATCACTGATCTTCAAGTGAGAAGCCGGCAAGATATAGGTATCGTCCTTTACTGTATACAGTGCATACAGACCGGCCTTCCAACTATATTCCTGTGTTATATTGCGGAAAAAGTCGTACGATAAGCGATAGGCATCGTATGAGAAGGTTGAGCGGATGTTGCTGTAGAGATCAACCCATTGCTGCACCTCATAGGTATTGTCTAACACCTGTACAAATTCGATACCGTTTATTGTATTGCTGCTGTAGGAGAAATCGATCCTGTTTAAGTTGACCCCTTCGTGCAACAGTGCTACATGTGCGTAATATTCCTGTTGACTGATTGTTCCTTCCTTGCGAGGTTTAGTGATATCTCTGACAGCCTCTTCCACGCGGAAGCTATATCCACCTTCAGCAAAAACACGAAATGCCTGTTGATGCCAGTTGTACTGCAAGCCTCCACCCACTTTGTTGCCGTCATAAACAAAGCTTCCAAGAGACTGCAAGCCACCAATCACAGCGGTGTAGTGATTGCCTAGACCTTTCATCACGAAGACATTTTGGTTCACCTGGGTGTCGCTGTTGCTGTGTGCTCGAGTCTCCTGAATCAGGTTTTCATACACGAGGTTCAATCCCACACGGTGCGATCCGAAATTGGCGGCAATACCTGGCTTCACATTAATGGCATAGAGATAGACTTCCGATCGTGGGTCCATCTGTTTTGCTCCCGTCTCTGCTTTGTATTCGGCCTGGATTCCCACATAATAGCGACCAAGCAAGGGACTGGAAGAGATCTTCATCTGCAGGTTGTAATGCTGCTTTTTCCAGTCACTCACATTGGGGTCGACCGGATAATAGGGTACTCCCCGATATGGATCGAGCATCGCCGTATTGAAACGAGTGTCTCTCTGTGTTTCGTTTGTATAGGCAAATCGTCCCCAGGCATAGGTATTGCCAATTTTTTGACCACCTTCGGTGAATACATCGAGTAGTTTCTCCTTTTCTCCCTGCTGAACTCTCTTGAAACTTCCATTGGTTGTATTATAGGCAAGATCAATGAGACCAAATTTGCCAAGACTGTCGAGGCCAATACCGGCACCATTGTCACTTTCTAACCATGTGGAGCGAGCTTTGCTCAATTCGATGGTGAGTGGAGAAATCAAATTGCTCTTTTCCTGCGCCTTGATAAAGGGTGCCAATTGAAGGGCCACAACTGCCAGCAACAGCCCTTTGATATATTGTATGTTTCTTTTGTTCATAATTGTTCCTCTTATTTGCTATTTCCAGGTGTTCCAAGAAGGAGCCTTCGCACCATATCTTCTTATCTGTGGCGGATCCATCACCTCAAAGTCGTCGGTACTGTTGTTGGTATCTTGCAGGATTACCCGTCCATCGGGAAGTGTTTCCTTCACCTTCCTGGCCACACTTACGCCAAGGTAGGTACCGTTGACTGTAGCTGCTCCAGCATCCAGTACTGCCGGCATACGTTTCAATTCCATCTGGTTAGGATTTCCCACATTCTCCAGGGCATCTACCACCGACTCGATTGGTATTCTGTAGGTTTTTGTGGTGGTTCCCACCGGACTTACCACCTCTGTAGTACTGTTGGGATTAATCGGCTCAGAAGGAACATAGAGCACAAAGGCACCACCAAAAACGGTGGTCAACCACTGCGGTGTGGGTGATGGCCAGAAGGCCATCTTCATGTTAATGGCAGGGTTGTCTTGGATAAGTGCAGTGGTCTGTACCAATGTCTCAAATTCTGCACTCAACAAGTTAACCGGTGCAGCAGGATTAAGGTTGGCCTTTCTGTGATCATCGGCCATTTGTGCTATAATGAGTGACTCTCCCGGTTTAAGTATAAAATCGCTTGTATCGGGGACCTGCCAGATCTGCAGGGCATAAACATACTTATCAGCATCAGGACCGTCATACACAGGCATATTGGCTGTAGCAGTCAATGGGTTGATGATGGCAATGGCTAGCCCACGTGCATTCTGATCGAGATCACTGTTGTTATAGATTTCATAGAACTGGTCACGGAAATAGGAACCACCTGTTGGTGTTCTTGATCCGCAGAAATAGACTTCCTTGAAAAGGAGGGCTCCTGCTTTGCCGGCTCCCACATCCACAGTAATGGTCTCCATATCATTGACAATTCCCACATTCACGGCATTGCCGTTGTAGTTGTAGGAGAAGCCATCCTCACTTTTCTCAGCACTTACCGTAACGGTGTAGATACCGGGGATGATATCCTCTACCGTAATCGGTTGATTGGGCGTCATGGTGGTAGTCAGCTCATATCGCTCGGCAAAATTGACCAACTTCACCTGTAACTGGTCGGGTATAGGAGCGTTGCCCACATTGAGATTCACCTTAATGGTCGCGCGCAGCGAAACCATCTCCTCCGTACTGGAGACACTCTGGAACTGCTCACAGGAGAGCAGCAGTATCAGCAAGGAGAAGAGACTGTATCTTTTGATTTTCTGCTTCATATGTTATTTGTTTATTATCATTTTGAAATGCTTGTGTACGCGAATGTTGTTCCCTTTAGGGTTACAACAGGAGGGCTAGTTCGAAACCGAAATAAAGTGGAATATTTAATCGGGTGAATGAGCCGGGTGTACGTTTACTCTCGTAGAGAGGTCTGTTGTTAAACATGTTGTTAGCATAGAAACTAGCCTTCAGGTTTCTTCCAATCTCCTTGGTAAGGTGGAAATTGATCAGCAGCACCGGAAAGTAAGATTCCGCGATAAAACGGGTTGGACTCCTTGTTAGCGAGAGATAAGCAAACTCAGGATCACTATACATAGATTCATTGAATGGCTTTACTAATCCATCTTCGCGCGAGATATAGGACACTAAAATGGAGTCGTTTCCGTAGGTGGTCCAGTACTTGTTGTACCAGCTCACCTGCGCAGTAGTGGTCACCACAAAACCTATGGAGGGGATGTTGTGGGTAGCCCTGAGGGTGGTAGTGAAACGCTCCCGTTCATATTTCTCTTTTCCCTTTTCGTAGATCCCGACGTTCCGTTCCAAGTTGTTCAGGTTCTTCTGATTGTTAAAGGTATAGCTCTCATTCCAGTCGGTAGAGCGCATATAGGCTCCATTCAACACGAAGGAGGTACGGATGGCATTGATTCTGCCAAAGTCGAAATCGAACTCAACACCGCGGTTGTGCGACCGCCCATCGTTGACGGGAGTGGCATAGGAGACAAATACCTTGTGACGCTCTTTTTCCTTCAATGTTGGTATACCGTTGGGGTTTGCTTCCGCTTGCTCGTAAATGATATAATCGAGCAACTTGTATGTATCTGGAGTAGTGGCCAGGTTGTATCCGTTTTTCAACTGCTCATCGTATGCGGTTACAGAAAATCGCATTTTTTTCACCACCAGGTCGAGACCAACCTCTGCTTTCCGGTTGGCTGCGATCTTCAGATCGCGGTTCTCAGTATTGAATACACGGGTAGAGGCCAGGAAGAGCTGTTGTGCTTCGGGAATGGCTGAGGAATTCAGTGTATTAAAGTGGACAAAATCGAAATAGGCATTCTCCGGATAGAGATAGAGAGTTGTGGGGGCTTTAGCCGTAATACCATACCCTCCTCTTAACCAAAGCTTCTGTGGAAGAATATCGAATGAGAGGTTGGTACGGGGTGTGACGATGCTTTTCCCATTAATCAGGTCATAGCGGGCACCTGCTTGCGCCATCAACTCACGTTCTCCAATATTCCAGATGAGATTCTCTTCGGCATAGAGCGAGAACTGGTTGACAAAAGGAATGTCGGAGTATTTTCTGGGGCGGGGAGAAGAGTTCTCCGAGCTGAGTACACGATAGGGTGGATTGTAGGGATCATATACCTTTCCATCACCCAGGTTACCGTCGCTTTTGAAGTTAATTCCTAGGAGGATTCGGTTATTAACATTTCCCACACTCTTTGTGAAGGTAGCGTTCAGGTTGGCAAATACATTCACCTCCTTGCCGTAAATATCGTATTGACTGTAGTATTCGTTGGGAAGATAAGTTGCTATGAGGTTGCTTTCAGAGGCGGGAATGTTGGTCAGCTCCTTTCCCTGGTTGTCATAAACCTTCTGTCCAGGTCTGTTACTCAATATCGCCCCGTCGGTATTCGACATGGAATAGGCAGCGAATGCATTCCCCAGCAATTCTTTCTGGTAGGAGTGTTTGTCGCGATAGCTACCTGAAAGGGTGTATTTCACGTTGTTCAGCCATCCTTTACGAATATTGAATGTACCATTGGTGTTGAGACGCAGTCCAAGGTCGCGAGATCCGGTCTCCAACTGGTTTCGGGCATCATTCGGGTTCTTCTCGCGGGTATCTTTTCCGAGAGAGAGGTCGAGTGAAGTGGTACTGAAAAGTTTGTCAAACTGATTCGAGTACAATGCCCGTGCGGTTGCACGCTGATAATAAGCATACGACTCCTTGGCATCCTTTATACTATAAGCATAATCACCACTTATATTCAGGGTTCCTCTATCTTTACCAAGATTTGTACCCTTGCTGACGGATGCCTGATAAATGTAGGGATCGGTTTTCAAGCGGACGGTAAGCGGTTCCTTCCCTGCCTTCGATTTGATGATCACCGCACCGGAGGTGAGGTCACCATGTTCAACCGAAGGAATACCCCTGATTACTTCCACAGACTCGATGTTGTCGGTAGAGATGCTACGAATATCGAGGCCGGAGTTTGGAGATGAACCACCTCCAATTGCGGCGCCACTACCGTTGATAGCGGGTGAAAGAGTTTGCAAGTTGGCGTTGTTAGAGAGCGGAGCTCCATCAATTACGATGGCTGTACCCATACTGTTCATGTTGGCTGCATCAGTGGAAACCGGCACTCCCTGGTTAAGAGGATTGGCACCCAAGCTGCGGATATTGAACGTCTTGGCATTTGAGAGACCGCTTTGGTAAGAGGTTACTCCTCCTGGTAGTAATTGCATTATGTCGCTCAAAGAGCTGGTCTGCAGGTGGTCCATTGCCTGTCGTGAGATTGTGGAAGCAGTGGCTCTACCCGCCTTGCTCTCCTTGGCTACGACGGTAACCTCGGTGAGACGGAAGCTACTCTCCTGCATCTTGAGCGAAAGTGTCAGATTTTGACCGGCAGCCAAGGTTAGAGTTGTATCAATTGGTTCCATTCCGAGAAAGTCAATGCGCAGGTTTATCTTTCCTGGCGACAACTTATCGAAACTGAACTCCCCTTTGTTATTGGTGGCTGAAGCTGCTCCTTGCGGAAGAACTTGCACAGTGGCAAATTCCACCGGTAATGATGGATTGTTTGCCTCTGTTACACGGCCTTTCAGGGAAGCAGTTGCCTCCTGGGCCATCAATTGCGGTGTTGCAACAATCCACAACCCCAATATAGTAACCCCAAAAAGGAGATTTATCCTCTTGGAAGTGATGAATTTGAGAAACTGGTCACTGTTCATACTTTATCTTCTTAAAATGTAATTACAAATGATTTGGAGGAATATCAATCGGTCAGTCGACGGACGGTACGCAGCAATTCCTTCTTTACTGCTTGATCCTTTTCCACTTCGGCTTGTGCCTTGCAAAAGGCAATAATCTCCTGTTTTCTCCAGGAATGTGTATACCAGCCAAATGCTTCAGCCAGTAGTTGTCTCAATGTTTGATCATCCGATTCTTTCATGAAACGGAAGAGTGTATCAAGGTAAGCAGCCTGTTGTGAATTACGAAGGGCAGTAATGGTAAACCGCTTGTTACGTGCTTCGACAGCTGGGTCAAGCAGTTCTTTCATGTCGTTCTCCTTCGATGTGAGAACCCGCTCGTAGGTACTTCGTTCAGCTTTTCTAGCTTCATACCAAAGTCCCGTCTTTCCTTCCAGATATTTGTCGAAAGCTGCAAGAGCTGCCTCCTTTTCATATTGCTCTACTCCACTTTTAACTTGGAAGCTTACTCGTTGAGAGGTACCGGGTGCTAGGCGCAGACGTGTGAGGTCTCCCAACAAGAGAGGCGACTGGTTATCGGAAGCTCCAATTGCAGCAAAACGATTCAGGAGTTCATAATCATCGTTGAGTCCCGCACGGATAGAGGCTACAGCCAACTCTCCTTCACTTTTTTGCAGGAGGCGGAAAGCCATTAATCGTACCGTTGGCGAGGGGTCGCCTGTCTGAATTTCAAAAAGTTGTTGGGGAGATATTCCTCCCTGACGTGCAAGTCGCTTAATCGCCAGAGCCTTTACCTCCGGATGATTGTCTTTTAATAGTTGTTTCCAGTAAGCACTATCGTTATTTTTATGAGCCAATGCATAATTGAGGTTGTCGGCCCCCTCTCTATTGGCCGCATACATATACGTAGGATCGCCAATTAAGTGAGACTCCAAGGTAAACTGTTCTTTCGCCCAGTTGCCTACACTAACTCCCAACTCCAGCAATCCGATAAGCTGGTTACTCCAAATGTCCTGCAGGGTGTTCACAGAGTTTGCTTTAACCACAACCGTACCTCCCGGATTGAAGATATAGTGTCCACTGATGTAGTCTTCCAAATGGAAAGAACCGTTGAAACATGCATCGAGCATGACGAATGGAACACGCGGTGTGAAATTCTTCAAGTCGTCGATATGAATATCCATGGCAGCATCGCTAAGACTATCCTGCAGCATGATTGCCGGATCGAACGCATTGCTCACCCATGATTCGGGTACATTGTATTTCTCGATGTAATATTGTTTGGAAGCAGTGGTATCTTTTGCACTACGGATCTTGCTACGGAAGAACTTGCGGGACATCTCCAACCATTTGTCTGTCATGATGGAATAGGGACTGGCATTAAGATATTGCGTATCTTCAGCACCGTGGTGATGCAGAATAGCCAGATCGAGATCCTCCCGCTCCAGTTCGGCCATTAGGCGACCTTTCACGAACTCATCGTAGGTATGGTCAATATAGTTGAGCTTACCCTTCCCATTCGACAAAACGGAGAACTGATTTGTAAGCGAGAATCGCTCGTCGATACGTGCTACCAAGCTGTTGGAGTGGTAACCGTTACCGGCAAAAAAGGTAATCTGGGAGATCTTGCGTGCAGCAGCTTTCTCCTTTACGACCTTCTTCAGGTAGCTATCAATCAACTCAAAACGGTTTTTTCCTTCATATTTGGGAGGTTTGATTCGAGCTGTATATATTTCACTCTGCACCGATTGAGCTCCTTCCGGTAAGAGGCTGTAGTAATGGAGGAGCGGTTGCAAGGAGTCCTGTTTCAGATATTCAAACTTCAGATCGAAATCATCATAGTAACGATCAGATGGTATCGATGATTGATCCCAAGGGCGTCGCTGATCCATTTTAAAGGCGGTCGTCAGATGCTGTGCATCGCGTACCATCGGCACAGGTATATCACCAATGAAGACAGCCCCCTCAAGATTGCTCTTGAGGTAGAGTTTGTTTAATTGTGTTCGTATTGAGTCTGGGACCTGCCATTTATCTACAATGATCAGCGTCTCCAGTCCATCAGCCTGAACCGATTTGGCATACGCATCGATAGAGGGAGCGCAGTTCTCTAGGACAGCGGGATCCACAACTATCGCAAATAACCGCTTATGGTTTTGCGATGAAACATGAAAAGAGACCATCGCAATTAGCGACAGAGCTAAAACAATCTTATTTATTTTCATTTTTCCAAAGACTTTAGTTTTGATTTCTTATATCATGAAGCAAAAATAATACATATTGTTACATTTTCGGCAATTAATAATAAATATGTTTATTATTTAACAAACACAAAGGTCTGAATTAAAATTAATGTAGGAAATAGCACAAATTTGCTATATTAACAGGTTAAATGATTATTAATGGGTATACCACTATTCATCCTACAACAATAGGTTGAGCATAATTGTGTTTTACGTTGAAATTGAGGAATCCTATTTGTCGATGAAGAAATCAGCAAAAAAGAGATTGTCCAATAATGACAACCTCTTTTGTAGCGCATAGCGGAATCGAACCGCTATTCATTGCCTGAGAAACAATTTTCCTAACCGTTAGAAGAATGCGCCCTCTGGAATGGTGATGCAAAATTATAGAAAAAAATAAATCAATGTTCCAAATGAATCTACTTTTTTTATTTGATTAAATGCTCGTATTTATCGAGTGCCTCCTTGGCTGCTGCATAGGAACTCTTTTTAGATTGAAGCAGGTCGTTCTCAAGCTTGACCAAAAGTGCTGCAATCTCCGGATTCTGATAAAAGTTGGATCTGAGATGTTCGTTAATTGTTTCATACATACGGTACTTGGCTTGTTCATTGCGCTTGCGATTAAAATAGCCGTTCTCTTTCACAAATGCCACATATCGGTCAATCATGTCCCAAATTTCTTCAATACCGATATTGTAATAACCTGAATAGGTAAGCACTTCTGGTGCCCATCCTGAATCGGGAAGCGGAAATAGATGTAAAGCGGTGCGCAACTGTCGCTGTGCCATCTTCGCCTTTTCAATGTTGTCTCCATCTGCTTTGTTGATCACGATGCCGTCGGCCATTTCCATTATGCCCCTCTTTATACCCTGGAGCTCATCGCCTGTGCCGGCTAGTTGTATCAACAAAAAGAAATCAACCATTGAATGGACAGCCGTCTCCGACTGCCCCACACCTACTGTTTCAATAAAGATATAATTGAAACCGGCGGCTTCACATAGAATGATGGTTTCACGGGTTTTGCGTGCCACTCCTCCTAAGGAACCAGCGGAAGGAGAAGGTCTGATGAATGCATTCTCCTGTACTGAAAGTCGCTCCATTCGTGTCTTATCACCCAGAATACTTCCTTTGGTCCGCTCACTTGAAGGGTCGATTGCCAAGACGGCTAACTTATGTCCTTTTTTAAGCAAATGCATACCAAAGATGTCTATTGACGTACTCTTTCCTGCTCCCGGTACACCTGTAATACCAACACGAATGGAGTTCCCCGAGTAGGGAATACATTGTTCAATGATTGCCTGTGCTTTTTCCTGATGATCGGGTCGCGAACTCTCAATCAATGTAACGGCCTGACTAAGTATTACCCTGTTACCCGAAAGGATTCCCTCCACAAATTCCGAAACCGATCGATCAGCTTCCCTGCTTCTTCTTCTGAGATAGGGGTTAACACTTGGAGGTTGGACCACACCTTTGTTGACGGTCAATCCTTTGAATTTATCACTATTTTCGGGATGTTCCATAAGTCTGTTCATTTAAATGATAAGCCGAATGAAGTACTTGACAAATATACTTCATTCGGCTTGCATAACCAATCCGAATGGATTTTTATTTTTGGGGAATCACATTTCCTTTGATGGTTAATACGAAAACCGTATCGGGAACATTGGTATATACTGTTATGGTTTTATTAAATGTTCCCGGACGACGAATGGTTGAATATTTTGCTGAAATAACGCCCTTCTTTCCAGGCAATACCGGCTCCTGCGTATAACTTGGTGTTGTACATCCACAAGAGGCGGATACACGTTGTATGATAAGAGGACTTTTTCCGGTGTTGGTAAACTCAAACTCTGTGGTGACTTCACCAACCTCTTCCTTGATGGCACCAAAATTATGTTCGGAGCGGTCAAATTTCAATTGCGGTTTCTGTTGAGCAAATACTGCACCTGTAACAAACAGACTTAACAGAAAAAATAATGTCAATTTCTTCATTTTAATATCTATTATGAGAAAAATATCGGATATATGTGAGACACAAAAGTAACAATTAAGTTTAGTTCTTGTCATTATTTAACAAAAATTCTGATTCCAGCTGTATGAGATGTAAATTCAGGGGCATACATGCACTGAATGGTAGTGATACCATTGGCATAACTGCCACTTCGACTTACATAGACAGCATACTCAAAGATGTAAGTGCCGCGAGGAAGCAGATTGAAATAAAAATTGGTGGAAGCATCTTTCGATGTTTGGTAATAAACCAACCCGTTCTGCCAATTAATGCTTGAGAGTTGAGAAACCGGTTCAAAGGCTGCTGCACGCATATCTTTCAAATGGACAAACTCCAGATCGCGATCGCTTCGAACTGTCAGTCGCACTACTATCTTATCTCCCACAGTGAGAGGATTTTCATCGGTTATGCGCATGAGGCGTGTACCCGATGCATCGGTTTGCTCTACAAACAACTGTTTGTCAACATTGAGAGAAGCATCGGTTTGGGCAATTTTATCCAATTCTTCGTAATACTGTCTGTAAAGGGCTCCCCATGCGGGAGAATCACCTTGGTGGACAACCGTAACTTTACCCATTTTCGGGAGGATTGCTCCTTCACTCCAACTCTCCTTGATATAACCGGTTCCCAATTCTAGTTTATCCGACTCTACAAGATGGTTGCCAACTGTAATCCTTGTCTCTCCTTGACTCTGGAACCAGTCGCTTCCCGTACTCAGTAATGCATAGACGGCATCGGTAGTGGCATGTGTAGACTCCCACATTTGTGTTTGCTTCTGCTTTAGTAGCCATCGCTTCATCTGATCCATCTCGTCTGCATGAGCACCACTCGCACGGAAGGCGTCCATGATAAATGTATGAACAGAAATTGCAGACAGTGACATGAAGACATGAGCCTTGTTATTGGGCCAGTACATTCCCATTTCTTTTGAAATGGTGGCATGCTGGCGATAGGAATTTACTATCTTCTGCACAATATCCTCTTTTCCGACTCGTTGTAGGAATATGGCAATCAATGCACGTTCATAAAGACCGAAGGATGTCCAATTTTTTTCCAAAACGGATCGATAAAAGGTTGTCAACTCTTTTACTTGTTCATCTTCCGAATATTGGGGATAGGCACTGCGGACAAACAGATACTCCAAATCGACAATCGAGATGGATTTGGTTTTCGCCCAATCCTTGTTCCACTCCTTCAAATTGTTGAATCTGCGGATAGCCTCAGCATCCATAAACTCAACTGCTTTTGAGATCATGGAGGTTGCTGCTTCTCCATCTTGGCTGATGCCTAATTCTTTCAATTGGCTGAAACCAAATAATACATAGTGTGTAATGGCAACAGATGGATTGAAGCCTTTGAACCAGCTCCAACCTCCTTGAGAGGTTTGCAACTCCTGCAGTTTACTCAATGCATTTTGAGAAAGATAGGAACTACGATTCAGATCGAACAAGAGAGCCAATTTGGCTTTTTGCTCCGCTTCGTTGTTTGCCGATAAGAGCCAAGGTGTTTCTTCGAGTAATACATTCTTCAACTCACTATTCTTTTCCAAGTTGGAGAGGAACGTCTCTTTATTGCCTCCCTGTTTTTTCCACAACTCAATCATGGCAGAAATACGGGGATATGTCTTACCGATGTGTGCACCTAATGTGTTAGCATAGTAGGACGCAAACCAAGAAACGGTATTTTCACTGGTGGGCTCACCCAAAACCGGAAGAGCCTGTATAGCGTACCATGCTGGATTGTTGCTGAACTCCAGGGTAAGTCGGTAATCACGTGCTGTGGATGATGTTTTGCGCAACAGTCTATCCATGGTGAATGTGTTTGTCTGATTACCGTTCACATCCAAACGGATGCTTTCGGTTACCAACATCTTATTGGGCAGCACAACCAATGCATGTTGCTCCCCATCGCTAAAATTCGCAGTTTGAGCAACTATGCGAACACCAAGGATATCGATTCCTGAGGGTACATCAAACATCCAGGTAGCACTGGAAGAAGCACCTTTGACCAACGTGAATTCTTTTGTCTGATCCGACAGCGCAATCTGGTCAATCACCTCATCTGTTGTGGGATTAAAAAATTCCAGCATCACATTTCCATGTTGGGTCTCCTCGGAAAGGTTCGATATTTTGGTGGTGATGCTTGTTTTATCACCATGACGTAGGAAACGAGGCATATTGGGTGTTACCATCAACTCCTTCTGCGAGACCGTGAAGGCTTCGAGCTGACCGCTTTGAAGATTTTTATCGTGTGCCAGTACTCGGAAGCGCCAACGGGTATTGCTTTCGGGCACAGTGAACGCAATCTGCGTTTCTCCCTGTTCATTGGTTGTAAGATGGGGATAGAAAAAAGCAGTCTCTGCAAAGTTTCGGCGAATTGCAGGCAGCTCTTCGGGGATATTATTTACGGACAACAATTCAACAGACTCTCCCAGTTCGTTCGACATTGCTTCAGAAGTGACACTCTCTTGCTGTAGCTTGGCTTTGCTATACCCTACCATAACAACTTCATCAACAGAAGATGCTCCTCTAATCCATATTACATTTGAATTGAGCGAAAAACCATACCAGTTAAATCGGTCAAAAACAAACGGATCAATTTTATTCTGCGGAAAGATAAAGAGCCCAAACACCTGATCTGAGTTAAAGGATTGATCGCGATTCAAACCCATTCGGGAAGAATAACTGTTGGAATTATTTAAATTTATACCCCAAGAATCTGATGGGTGAATCTTATCGAGGGAGAAATCATACATCGATGCCAAAACTTCTGCTACCGAAGGATTACCATTTGCATCGCGTACCGATATCCGCCACTCCTCCTTTGTACCCGGTCGGACTTTATCACGAAATACATCCAGCTTCACATGCAATTCCTTCTCTTCTTTTTCAGGTATCATATCCACCCGATGAGTGTAAAACCTCTCATCTTTCACGTAGGTGAGCATCAAGGTTACACCCTCCTTGTACTTGTCTTGGTAGGGAATGGAGAAATGATGGTTTTGATTCTTTATACGGATCCATTTCCTTTCCAGCAGGCTGTTGCCATTCCACAACTCATACAATACATGAATCTGACTGGTTGCCCCCAATATAACTTCTCCATTCTTACTGGGCGAAAACGTTTTGTTTTTTATTATCAACCATTTATCGGTTTGTATTGGAGGTCGTTTATCTGCATAAGAGAATAGTAAAAAGTCTTTAGAGGCTTCAATTCGGTTTTTCCGATCATCATACGACTGCAACGTGAGCCGGTATTTTCCAGAAGGGAGTCGGGAAAGCTGTTTTTGAAGATCCGTTTGTGCACCAACAATAAAATCACCATGCAACACCCCTTTATTTATGGAGTCGTTCGGGAGCAGTGAGAAGAGCTGATAACTCCCTGTAGCAGGAACTTCGGCACCATCAAGGTTTTTGGCTGAAATATGAATCTCCTCATTGCTTTCTTTCTCCAAACGCTCTGGTATATCAATCTCCAAATTCATGGAGATATCGCCAACGGTAACAGTATAGTTTCCGATCTGTGTCTCACCGTTTAAATCGGTCACTACAATCTCAACCTTAAATGAGTATGCCGTTTTAATTGAATGTTGATTCTCCGGTTTTGAGGGAGTGAAGTTGATCGCAAATGAGCCTTCATTATCGGTGGTTGTCTGCCCCTCGGAAAACAGCTCCTGCCGCGCTCCCCAGCGCCACCACCAGGCTTGTTGTCGGGTAATACGCCACTCAACCGTTGTCTGCTGCAAGCTGATGCCAGAAAAGTTCTTCACGCTACCTTTCAACTGAATCTCTTCCTCAAACTTATAGGTTTGATCAATCTTTTCAAACGTCACCTCAAAGGTAGGACGCTTATATTCTACCACTTGAAAGTAAGCACTCCCCTCATCCGACGCGATTGAGAAATTCCCAGGAAGAATACCTTGCGGCAAGGAAAACTCACCCGACACTGAACCATAATCATTGGTAATAGCTGTCTGTTTTGCTATCTCCTCGCCATTCGAATCCAGCAATACAAACTCTACCGATTTATTGGGTACAATTGAACTAACATTCCCCAGAGTACGGGTTAAAATTGCTTTGTAAAACAATGTTTGCCCGGGTCGATAGAGACTCCGGTCGGTGAAAATCATCATTTCCTCCCTGGTTGTCGTATCATTATTAGCATAAACATAATTGGCACCAGGAAGAGGACTCAACAGCGACCCTTTATCATTTCCTGCGACTGCTTGAAAATAGAGATTGTTGATGGTTGTATTCTTGTGATAAATTGCCATGCCCTCTTTGTTGGCAACTACGGTATCTATTTCTGCAAGTGTTGAATTTCGCCAGTTTCCTGGCAAAGCTAAAATAGTAATTGCTGCGTTCTTCACCGGAGCTCCCGACTCCCTGTTTATAACAAAGAAATCATATTGATCTTTTGAGGATGAGCGACTGAAGACAGCCAAATCAGAAACAGAAAAGTAATATACCGTGCTATTTTCAATCAGGGTCTCTGGTGAAGTGTGGAACGTAAGCATGTAGATGCCCGGAGTCTCTAGGTTAAGTTGGATTGTTGTTTCACCCTGTAGATACTCTGGCAATTCCGGTAAAGTGATGGGTATATCTTTCAAGAAGGTTCTTTTCTGTTCGAGGGTTTTGTCAATACCATATTGTGCCATCACTACATCCTTTGCATCTTCTATTTTATATAATTTCGCACCCAATGATTTGATGTTCTGAAAGGTTACATTCAGCTTTTTATCCCCCTTAACAGGAAATGTTTTCTTCCCGGAAATAGCAAGCTGGGAATGCGTTAATTGTAACAGCCTACTTTTCAAAATAGGCAGTCGTGGATAGGTCGAATAGCGATCGATATATTGTTGTAAGAAATCATACAGTTCACCTGTTTTTTGCTGTAGTTGAAGGTTATCAGTTGAAGGGATCTCCCAAATTTCACTTTGATACAATGCAGCTATCTTATCAATAACCTCTACACTTATTTCATTCCCGTTCCACTTCTCCAACATCCTCTGAAGAGATTTCAGCGCATATTTCTCGTGATTCGGATGCACTTCCGATAGAAAATCAAGTAGTTCGAGTTCAGTCAACAACACCGAAGCGTGCATCTCTCTCTCAAGGAGTGAGGCAATGAACTTACGATAGGTTTCTAAAGACCACAAAAAATATTCAGTTGGCTGGGGATCAAATGTAAGTGCAACAAACTCCTCTGCCGGAGCGTAAAGCGATGTAAGTGAAATATTTTTACGAGCCAAGTCTGAAGTTATATTATCGTTTTTATCAAACATATCATACAATTCAATGGCACGCTTAGCTAAAAAATCGAACATGGATGGAAAGTAATGGCGTGAATCTTTACCCAGCTCCACCACCGCTGAATAAGTAGACACATCTACATTCACCAATATACTTTCATTTTCAATAGATGCGTTGAGTTCTTCTAAAGCTTTTTGAAAAAAGATATTACGTGTCCATTCTTTCATATCTGTCGGCACATAATCACCAAGCTCTATTCGCTCATTTATATCCCATCGATTAGCTTGGTAATAATCCAGATAAAGCTCTCCCAAGATGGAATGTAAAACCGATTGCTCCACCACATCGTTACTTACATTGATCATTTCCTGTAACTGATGGAAGAGAAAGGTGTTGTTTTGCTCATCCAGCGCCAGTTCATATTTTCCTTGATGTATGAGCGCCTTGATTAACTGGGGACTGTTTTTTTCCTCAATAGCTCTTCGTAGGATCTGGTTCACTGCCTCTGCAGCTGAGCGGGGAAGAGACTGCTCTTCATACTGGGCTACTTTTTCCCAGTCATCGTGGTATGAATCTTGATGTTCCATGGTAACATTTTGTGATGTAAGTCTGAAAACAAAGATAATAAGTAAAAGCGTGGTGAATAATTTTTTCATAGAAGTGTTTTTATTACACAGATTTGTAACCGAGTTTTACGTTTTAACAAACTCCAAAACATTTTGTTTTGAAACAGTTGAACGATAACGGACCACATACATAAAAAATACCGGTGTCTACTCTCGACTAATTTCAAGGAGCGACACCGGTAATTGTAGTAAACAGGTTTTGTTTACTCTGTTACTGTCACAGGAAATGAAGTATTAACTCCGTTCTTATCCGTAACCTTTATGGTTGTGTTACCCTTCTTCAGACCTTTAACTGCAATCTTATTGCTGTCAACAGTAGCTTTTGCAATAGTGGTATCTGCCTCCAAAGCTGTGTAAGGAGTAGTTCCACCGCTTACAGTGATTGTATCACTAGCATTTACGGCTATTTCAACTTTGTTTTTGCTGAATGTTAATTTGGTCTCTTTATTATCATCTTTATCGCATGCGATCATAATCGCACCCATACAAAGGATCGTAAACAAAAAACTTGCTTTTTTCATCTTGTTTGATTCTTTTAAACTTTAAAAAATTCATTTGTGGTTTTTTGAGTTCTCGAGTTCTCAATTTCCCTGACGATGAAAAAAAACAAATCGTTGCAACAGCCTTGCTTATTTAACCATTCTTAATACAATTGTTCACGGTTTTAAAACAACCCCCATTCTTTTTTTACCATTTATCTTGATACACAATGGCTTGTCGAATCGAACATGACGGATGTATTCTGTTTCGTAATGTGCCGGTTGATTATTCAGAAATGTTTCGTCGAAGAAACCATCATTCTCCATGAATGGATTGACGGTAAAGTAACCTACACCAAAGGAGGTGAGGTTCTGGAAAAAGTGGGTTCCTTGACTTGGTTCAATGCGATAATTCTCCATACCCGATTCTACGATTAACCGGGCTTGGGAAATATGAGGCCATTTGACTGGAATACCTAACCAGGGGTCAGATGATCCCCAACGACCTGGACCCACCAATACGTAGTTATTACCGTTGTCCAAAAACTCTTTATTCAAATTTTCTATCTCTCGAGCAATCATCGGATTCATGGCAGCATTGAAAGAAGCCGATTTCACATAAACCACATCAAATACATCGTTCGAGATTCCGTTACCTAGTGCATTGCGAGAAAATAACACCGTTTTATCCAATGGAACCTCTTCCAAATTATCGTGAACAACCTCCTTACTGTCAACAATAGGTCTAATTTGCAAGACATAAAATGTGGCAAACTGCGAATCTTTGATGTCTACTGCAAACTCAATCTCAACGGGACGGCCCATTTCTTTTTGTCCCGCTTTCAATAGTTTATCGAGGACTTCAGACAGCGGGAACATATCATGTTGAAGAATGTTGGCAAAGGAGACAATCTTTCGGCCTCCTTCATAGAATCCATCCCGGATAATCTGATCCTGAGGATCGTACGTGGAGGCAACATAACGCAATGGGCCATCCTTCTCGGCTTCACGTAGCCGAAGTTTCAACAGGTTGAATCCATCATCAATGGTAAAATCTTTCGCGACTGAATCCAAGTCTAGTGCATAGAACTGTGTCTGCGTTTCACGTAATGCAAGTTCGAGTGAGCTGAGTTGGAGGATTCGGGAAGCATGAAGAGGTGAGAAACGCAACCCGGTATGCCCATCCATGATATATTTACCCAACCCAAATGCCAGATTCACAATGCCATCTTCTGTCCTTTCATCGCTTATTGGATAGTAATTGATAGAACGACCAACACCCGAAATAGCCGGATAATACAGGTTTCCATATTGAGAGCCGACTACTTCTTGCAATACAATTGCCATCTTTTCCTGATCGACTAGGTTCTGTGTTGCCAACATATATGCCTTGCTATCCTTATAAAAGGCGGAAGCATAGACCGCCTTAATTGCATTACTAAGCAGGCGCACCATTTCATATTTGTCGTTTACATAAGGGATCATGTAGGTTGCATAAATCCCAGCAAAAGGCTGATACTGTGAGTCTTCCAACAGACTTGATGACCGTATGGCCACCGGACCTTCAATTGCTTCAAAAAAGACCAGGAAATCACTCACCAACCTTTTAGGTAGTCGAGCCGCCAAAAAATGTTTGAGAATATCTTCGTCGCTCTTATCCGACAAGGCTACCGGATAGAGATCGTTGGCTTCCATGAATTCATCAAACAAATCCGTGCAGAGGACCACAGTTTTGGGAGTCGTAACCGGAAAGTTTGGGTTATTATTCAATTCTAAGTGGGTCTTCACCATGTAACCGATGAATGCCAGTCCCCTACCCTTTCCTCCTAATGAACCATCACCTATACGGGCAAAATTGGAAAACTGATCGAACCGATCTTTCTCAAAGACAGCCACTACTCCTGTATTTTTCATTTTGCGGTATTGCACAATGGTGGCATAAATTAGCTCACGGGCATCGTTCATGCTCGCATAATCTGACACATCTATCTTTTTGAGCATCTCCGCAACAGGAAACATGGCACGGGAGTAAAAGAAACGTGAGAAGTGGTTTTTGGAGAGATGTTCATAAAGAGCATCGTCGGGAATATTGCGAATGTTCATTTGCAATTCCTTCAGATTCTTAATTCGGAATATTTCCTCTTTCGTCTTTGGATCTGTAATGATGAAATCGCCAAACCCCAGGTTATCCTTAATTGCACGTCGAAGATCCTGAGGGAAGGTTTTCGAGTTTTTATCGATAAAGAACTCATTCTCCCCCTTTACATATTTCCTGTTCTCCGATTCAGACGAGGTAAAAATTATGGGTATATAGGTATCTTTCTCCCTTATCCATTCACCCAAACGTCTTCCGGCCTCTTTATCTTTCTCACCTTTCACATTGAAACTCATGTCGCTGATCACACCCAACATGTTGTCGCCATATTTCTGGTAATAAGATACAGCCTCCTCGTAATTGCGGGCAAGCAGGATCTTAGGGCGTCCCCGCATACGCAACATTCGCAAGTGATCGTTCAGTGCCTCCTTTGAGAACTCCCTCGATTCAGAAAGTACAAATTTAAACAACAGTGGAAGCGCCGATGAATAAAAACGAACAGAATCTTCTACAAGCATGATAGTCTGAACACCCACTGTCATCACATCATGCTCCACATTCATTCTGTCCTCAACCAACTTAATGATTGCCAATAAGAGGTCGGTATCCCCCAACCAACTAAATACATAATCGATACCACTTAGGTCCTCACTACTCAATGCACGTGTCACTGACTTTGAAAATGGCGTCAATAACACAACGGGAATTCCGGGGTAACTTACTTTTATTTGCTTTGCCAAGTCGAACGTATCACTGCTGTCCATGTTAGGCATACAGATAATCAACTCGTAATGATTCACCTTCAATTCCGTTAGCGCTTCCTTATTGCTGCTTACCAGTGTAAAACGGGGTGGATAGCGAAGGTTGAGTGATGTATATTCATTGAATATCTGTTCATCAACGCGACCATCATCCTCAAGGATAAACATATCATAGCGAGAAGCAACCAACAGAATGTTGTAGATGCGTTTATTCATCAACTTCACGAAAGGAGTATCGCGAAATCGAAATTTACTTATATCATGCGCATTAATGACAGATCGGGATGTGCTTTGTTTCATCTTTAATTTAGTTGATTCAAGTTTTGCAGAGAGCTTATCAATAACAAATCACCAAAACTTCCACCTTGGTTGAGAAATGCAAACATACGAAAAAAAAGTGCAGATGAAACGCTGTGTGGATAGTTTTCAGGAACATTGGGTATTGGAATTATTTTTGTAAATTTGTTCCTTCATCATACCGCTATTCATACAGGGAAATACCGGTATATCTCATCATTATAATCTCGAAAAAATGAACAAATCACTGCTCTTCTCGATACTTTTTTTTGCGGCAAGTCTTGTAGCAACAACCCTGATGCTTACCTCTGCAAACAACTCAAAAAAAACCGAATCGCAAAAACCATTGGTTCTATCGATGACCGCTTCGGTTGAAGTGCCCGAAAGCATGTATTTTGCAGGGGAGAAAATCACATTTGATCGTTACGATAAGCATGAGCGAATGGATAGAGAATTGAATAGTTTCACCTACTTCCATTCCACCACGTTGTTGCTTTTTAAACGAGCAAATCGCATTTTTCCGATTATAGAGCCCATCTTGAAACAACAAGGATTACCGGATGACCTGAAGTATCTGGCAGTGATAGAAAGCAATCTAGACCCGCGAGCTATATCTTCTGCAAATGCGGTTGGGTTGTGGCAATTTTTGCAAAGTACGGGTAGACAGTATGGGCTGGAGGTATCATCGGAAGTAGATGAACGGTACCATCTTGAGAAGTCGACGGTTGCAGCCTGCCGATTTTTGAAGGAAGCTTACAACAAATTTGGCTCATGGAGTGCTGCAGCAATGTCATACAATGGTGGACAAGCGCGCATTACAAAATCTCTTGCGGATCAACGAGCCGAAGAGGCACTTGATTTATGGCTTGTGGAAGAAACTACACGTTATTACTATCGCATGTTAGCCATCAAACAGATTTTTGAACAGCCTCAGCAATATGGATTCATCCTCAAGCCTTCCGATCTCTATAAGCCCATGGAATTTAAGGAAATGAATGTCACTACTTCTATTCCTGATTTAGCTTCATTTGCACAGGAAAACGGGATTACCTATGCCCAACTGAAAGATTTTAATTCTTGGTTGCGCAGTACCAAACTAACCAACACGTCTGGCAAAAGCTATACAATACTAATCCCCACAAAAGAAAGTTTATTTTACAACAAAAAGGATCGTTCCAAAGTACATAATCAGGCATGGGTCGTAAAATAAACATTTAGGTTCTTTGATCGTTAATACAAACTATGGCTTCCGAAACAGAACAAATATACGTGCAGGGTGCCCGTGTGCACAACCTGAAAAATATTGACGTGACCATTCCGCGAGACGCACTTACTGTGGTGACAGGACTTAGCGGAAGTGGCAAGTCGTCACTCGCTTTCGACACTATTTTCGCTGAAGGACAACGGCGCTACATTGAAACTTTCTCTGCATATGCCCGTGGATTTTTAGGAAAAATGGAGCGCCCCGATGTGGACAAGATTACCGGACTCAGTCCTGTAATTTCCATCGAGCAGAAGACAACAAATAAGAATCCCCGCTCCACCGTTGGCACTACAACCGAGATATATGATTTCCTGCGACTCCTATATGCACGTGCGGGAGAGGCATACTCATACATCACTGGCGAGAAAATGGTAAAATACAGCGATGAGCAGATATTAGAGTTGATTCTAGAGAAATATATCGGGAAGAAAATCTACATCCTCTCTCCTGTTGTACGAAACAGAAAGGGACATTACAAAGAACTATTTGAACAGATCCGTAAAAAAGGATATCTAAATGTGCGTGTTGATGGTGAGATTAGGGAGATCATCCCGGGTATGCGGGTTGACCGATATAAAAATCACAGTATCGAGATATTAATCGACAAACTAGTCGTATCCAACAAGTTTGAAGATAAGCTAAAGAGCAGTATACGAACTGCTATGAAACAGGGGCAGGGTCTTATTCTTGTTCAAGATGTGGAAGCGGATGAGGTGCGGCATTACAGTCGTAGCTTGATGTGCCCCACCACAGGCCTCTCATACAGTGAGCCGGCACCGCACAATTTTTCATTCAACTCACCCCATGGTGCCTGTCCCACCTGTAAGGGTATAGGGTCCATCGACCAGGTTGATATTGAGAAGATCATCCCTAATCCCGAATTGAGTATTGCTGCTGGCGGTATAGCTCCATTAGGAAAAGAAAAAAGCAACCTTCTTTTCTGGCAGATTACAGCCATTTGTGAGAAGTACGATGTTACACTAAAAACACCTCTGAAAGATATACCGAATGAGGCGATAGATGAAATCATGTATGGCACCAATGAGCGACTTAAGATTAAGAATGAGTCGCTGGGAAACTCCAACTACATGGTAACTTACGAAGGGGTGGCCAAGTATATAGAGATGCAGCAGGAAGAGGAAGCCTCTGCAACAGCTCAAAAATGGGCCGGGCAGTTTATCACTACCACAGTATGTCCCGATTGTAAAGGACAACGACTGAACAAAGAGGCCTTACACTTCAGGATCAACGATAAAAATATTGCAGAGCTATCCTCAATGGATATTGAAGCACTGTACAACTGGTTCAACAATTTAGGATCAAGAATTTCTGAAAAACAGCGACTTGTTGTTGATGAGATCCGGAAGGAGATACTCTCTCGACTTCAGTTTCTTTTGGATGTTGGACTGGGATACCTGTCACTATCTCGCACTTCTGCTTCACTTTCTGGTGGTGAAAGTCAGCGTATCAGGCTGGCCACACAAATAGGATCGCAATTGGTAAACGTACTTTATATTTTGGATGAGCCCAGTATTGGTCTGCATCAACGTGACAACCATCGATTGATTGAATCATTGAAGAAATTGCGTGACTCTGGCAACTCGGTGGTTGTAGTGGAGCACGACAAAGATATGATGCTAGCTTCAGATTATATCGTAGACATGGGGCCTTTTGCCGGACGTAAGGGAGGAGAGGTTGTGTTTGAGGGAATTCCGTCTGAGATGCTGAAGAAAAATACCCTCACCTCCAATTATCTCAATGGTAAACTGCAAATAACCATACCAGAAAAAAGAAGAAGAGGGAATGGTAAACAGCTCGTCATTGAAGGAGCAACAGGCAACAACTTGAAGAATGTTTCGGCAACCTTTCCGCTGGGTAGCTTTATTTGTGTTACAGGTGTGTCGGGCAGTGGCAAGTCGACTCTAATTAATGAAACATTGCTACCAATTCTGAGTCAGAAGTTTTACCGATCGCTCAAAGATCCGCTGCCATATTCTTCCATAAAAGGAATCGAGCATCTCGATAAAGTAGTAAGTGTGGATCAGTTGCCAATTGGTCGCACTCCTCGTTCCAATCCAGCTACCTACACCGGTGTATTTTCAGATATACGTAACCTCTTTGCAGAAATGCCCGAAGCGAAGATTCGCGCTTACAAACCGGGACGGTTTTCATTCAATGTGAAGGGGGGGCGATGTGAACAATGTAGTGGTAATGGCTATAAAACGGTTGAGATGAATTTTCTACCAGATGTGATGGTCCCCTGTGAAGTATGTCACGGAAAACGATACAATCGTGAAACACTTGAAGTGCGTTTCAAAGGGAAGTCCATTGCCGATGTACTNNGATATGACAATCAACATGGCCGTTGATTTTTTTGAAAACGTACCCAATATATTGCACAAGATAAAGGTATTACAGGAAGTAGGTCTGGGATACATTCGACTTGGTCAATCATCAACCACCCTATCAGGGGGAGAAAGTCAGCGTGTAAAACTTGCTACAGAACTGGCTCGTATTGATACAGGAAATACGCTTTACGTTTTGGATGAGCCCACTACGGGTCTTCATTTTGAGGACATTCGAGTCTTACTGAGTGTTCTAAACAAGCTAGTAGAGAAAGGAAATACTGTAATCGTAATTGAACACAATCTTGATATTATCAAATGCGCCGATCACATCATCGACCTTGGACCGGAAGGAGGAGCAAAAGGAGGTAACATCCTCACTACCGGTACTCCGGAAGAAGTCATTCGTTGTGATCAAAGCTATACTGCTCGTTATTTGCGAGATGAGTTACAACAGCAGACCCATTTGAATCACTAAAAGTTAAAAATTAATTTGCGCTGAACATTTGCAAGTAGCAGTTGTTTAGAGCATATAACAAATAAATATATTCAGAATAGTTTTAAATTAATATATAACATGGCAACGATCACATTCAAAGGTAACCCTGTACAAACCTCTGGAGAACTCCCTGCAAAAGGAGCTTCAGCTCCCGATTTTACATTGGTTAAAAGTGATTTAACTGAAGTAAAGTTATCCGATTTTAAAGGTAAATATGTGGTGCTTAATATCTTCCCAAGTCTCGACACCGGTACTTGTGCGGCATCTGTACGCCGCTTCAATAAGGAAGCTGCATCTTTGGATAACACGGTTGTGTTGGGTATCTCTGCTGATCTCCCATTCGCTGCAGGTAGATTTTGCTCAGCTGAGGGTATTGACAATGTGATCACCCTGTCTACATTCCGCAACGGCGATTTTGGCAAGGAATATGGATTAGTGATGAGCAATGGACCACTTAAAGGTCTTCTTGCACGTGCCGTGGTCGTTATTGATTCCGAAGGAAAAGTAATTCATTCGGAACTGGTTTCTGAGATTGCACAGGAACCTGATTATCAATCTGCAATCAACTCGATAGTGTAGTTTGTTTCATGAAGATTGTGTTAACAGGAGGGGTCTGCGAAGTGATTCGCGGACCTTTCACATTTTTCTACAAAGCTTTCCTTTTTATCTAATATTCTTTTTCTTAAATTTGTAAATCCATTTCCCAAACCTGTTTTTTTGCCCGTTATTTCGGGAATTTGGCACAGCACTTTCAATCCGCATTAAAAAAGGGATGGTACTTCATTTATGACAAAACGAAAAAGGAAGAAATCTTCCAAAACAAGTTTACGAAATATTCAGTGGTTCAAGATCCTTCAAAGTGAACGGATGCAATTCATTTTGGGTGTAATCACGGCTTTTGTCGGCATTTTTATGCTGATGTCCTTTATCTCATTCTTTTTTACCGGTGCCGAGGATCAAAGCAACGTGTTAAACAAAACTTTCTTGGAATTAATACGCTCTGAAAAATCAGAAATAGCAAACTGGACAGGTGCTGGTGGAGCTTTTATTGCCGAGACAGTTGTTAACAATTGGTTTGGTATCTTCTCTGTTCTGATTCCAATTTTTATAATATATGTTGGACTCCGCATGATGAAAGTGTCTAACTTTCCTTGGGTGAAAGCCATCTTCTTTACCTCCTTTGGACTAATTGGGGGCTCTGTTAGCAGTGCATTCATCCTCGACAAGCTCTTTCCTCACTCACATGTGAAATGGGGTGGACTGCATGGAATAGAGATTGAACGAATACTTGAGAGCAGCATTGGTTGGCCTGGAATAATCCTTCTTATTCTGCTGTTTATACTGATTACGATCGTCATTTTTCGAAAAAGCTCAATTTACAAGATTCAGAAGACGCTTGTGAATACCAAGCTCCCAACATACAGAGATGAGAGTGACACCATTTCAAATTCCACTCCAGAGGAAGCAGATTTAGGATTAGAGGATGAAAAAAAAATCGGTTGGTTCAACCGATTTATTACAACAATTAAAGATAAAAGGAGGGCTGCCCTTACCGATACAGAGTTCGATGATGAAGATAAAGAAGAGGAAACAGAAAAACCAACACAAGGTTCTACCCCCTCTGTCACCACTCTATCCCCTCAAACAACACAACCGCTAAAGAATTTAGAACAAAACGACGAATTCGAGGTCTTTGTACCCAAAGATGATGAAACAGTAGCGATAAGTCAACCTCCCGTAAAAAAAGCAATGCCGGAAGAGTCACAATCAGAAGGGAGCGATGAAATTGAGGATTATGATCCCAGGAAAGATCTTTCTTCCTTCAAATTTCCCTCCATGAACCTGTTGAAAGTTTATAGCACAGGCGACAAAGGGGTCGACATGAATGAGCAAAACGAAAACAAAGAGAAAATAATTCATACCCTCCGCAACTATGGCATTGAAATTATCTCCATCAAAGCTACAGTAGGTCCCACGATCACCCTTTATGAGATTGTTCCACAGGCTGGAGTCCGCATTTCCAAAATTCGAAATCTTGAAGATGATATCGCACTGAGTCTTTCAGCTTTGGGTATACGTATCATTGCACCAATGCCCGGAAAGGGGACCATTGGAATAGAGGTCCCCAATAAAGATCCGCAGATCGTTTCCATGCAGTCGGTAATAGCCTCCAAGCGTTTTCAGGAATGTGATTATGAATTACCGGTAGCACTGGGAAAAACCATCACCAACGAGGTATTTATCTTCGATCTCACCAAGATGCCACACTTGCTGGTTGCAGGAGCCACAGGACAAGGAAAATCGGTGGGACTCAACGCTATCATCACGTCGTTGCTTTACAAGAAACATCCTTCGGAGATGAAGATGGTGCTGATAGACCCCAAGATGGTGGAATTCAACATTTACTCAACTATAGAAAAGCATTATCTTGCCAAACTGCCCGATGAAGAGAAAGCCATAATTACCGATGTAACCAAAGTAACACAAACGCTAAATTCTCTTACGAAAGAGATGGATGATCGGTATGAGTTGTTGATGCGTGCTCATGTACGTACCATAAAAGAGTACAACGAGAAGTTTGTGAAAAGGCGTTTGAATCCCGAAAAAGGACACCGCTATATGCCATATATCGTTGTGGTGATTGATGAGTTTGGCGACTTAATTATGACAGCAGGTAAAGAGATTGAAATGCCCATTGCCCGCATTGCACAGAAGGCACGAGCCGTGGGTATCCATATGGTAATTGCCACACAGCGACCAACTACCAACATCATCACCGGAACTATCAAGGCTAACTTCCCTGCACGAATGGCATTCCGTGTGACCTCACAGATCGACTCTCGCACCATTCTCGATATGAGTGGGGCTAACCAGCTTATTGGTCGTGGCGACATGCTCTTTTCTCAAGGGAGCAATTTGATTCGCATTCAGTGTGCCTTTGTAGACACACCAGAGGTGGAAGAGATTGCACAATATATTGGCAAACAGAATGGTTACGATCGCGCATTTGCACTACCTGAGGTGATATCAGAAACCGAAACTCCATCAGGTTCAATAGACCTGAACGATCGTGATCCTCTCTTCGAGGAGGCAGCACGCCTCATCGTTGTACACCAACAAGGCTCCACATCGCTAATCCAACGTAAATTTTCCATTGGATACAATCGTGCCGGCAGACTCATGGATCAGATTGAGGCAGCTGGAATTGTAGGACCTACACAAGGAAGTAAGCCGCGCGATGTATATGTTGCCGATGAATACTCACTGGAAAAATTACTCGATTCAATGCGGTAAGCAGATTCCTCTATACATGGATAACTGTTAAACCCTTCATCTGCATTTATGTCTATATACAAGACAGAAGTTTGATGATATCGCTTGAAAAAAAACAAAAATGAAACCAACTTTATTCCTTCTTACAGCCCTTTTTTTATCTCTTCCACTATTTAGTCAACGTAATGCGGAAGCAGTCTCCATTTTGGATAAGTCACTTGCTGGATTCGAGAAATCACAAGGTATTGAGCTGTTGTTCGAGACAATCACAATCGATGCCGACGGTGACGCTTATCCCCCTGAAACAGGTAAAGCATATATCAAAGGAAATCGCTTCAAACTGGAGATGGAAGATATGCACATTTGGTTCGACGGAGAAACTCAGTGGGTTTTCATGAAGAATGCCAATGAAGTTAATATTAGCAATCCCAGTAGTCAAGAGATTGCAGCTATAAGCCCCTTGGCGTTGTTGGGAATGTATAAGAATGGTTATACAATAAAAGCCCCCGTTTCAAAAGCGATCAAGCAGATTCCGGTTTATCAGATTGAGATGCAACCTGCCACAGGCAATAAAGACTTCAAGCAGGTGACCGTCTCCATCAATAAGAATAATTATACGTTGGTTCAAGTAGTATTAACAGCAGTCAACGGCATGAAAACCCAAATAAATATCAGTCGCTACAACGCCAATTTTCAATTTGAAGATTCCCTTTTTCGTTTCAACAAAACAGCACATCCCGGTGTCGAGATTGTGGATCTTCGATGAAATCTCAACAGGGTTATAAACCTCCATATTTTCCGTTTACACTAAATAGATAAATCCGATAACGATTTCACATATCGGAGAATAGTCGTACCTTTGAAGCACTAAAACAAGACACAGAACTTACGCTTTCTCAGACAGATAAGTGAAAAATATTAATACACAAGATATAGATATGAGTAATAAAGTACGATGCTTAATTATTGGATCAGGACCGGCCGGTTATACTGCGGCCATATACGCTTCACGCGCAAACCTTAACCCCGTTCTTTATGAAGGGATGGAACCAGGAGGTCAATTGACCACGACTACAGAGGTGGAGAACTTCCCTGGCTATCCAGATGGCGTTACCGGACCTGAATTGATGGAGGATCTTAAAAAGCAAGCACTCCGTTTTGGTGCCGACGTGCGTTCTGGCAGAGCCACCTCAGTTGACTTTTCAGTACGTCCTTTACAAGTTACCATCGACAATGAAACGGTTATCGAAGCCGACACAGTGATTATCTCTACCGGTGCTACTGCTAAATATCTGGGACTGGAAGACGAAACAAAGTACGCCGGACAAGGTGTATCAGCTTGCGCCACATGCGATGGCTTCTTCTATCGCAAGAAGAAAGTTGCAGTTGTTGGAGGTGGAGACACCGCTTGCGAAGAGGCAACTTACTTATCGGGACTAGCAGAGAAAGTCTACATGATTGTTCGCAAACCTTATCTACGTGCATCACGAATTATGCAAGAGAGAGTGTTGAATAATCCTAAAATTGAAGTACTATTTGAGCACAATGCCGTAGGCCTTTTTGGTGAAAATGGAGTGGAAGGTGTTCATCTGGTAAAAAGAATGGGAGAAACCGATGAGGAGAGGTATGATATCGCTGTAGATGGCTTCTTTCTGGCTATCGGTCACAAGCCCAACACCGACATATTCAAAGACTACTTAGAGCTAGACGAAGTGGGTTATATCAAAACCGAAAGCCCCTATACTCGCACCAATGTTGAGGGTGTATTTGCGTGTGGAGACGTAGCAGACCCCATTTATCGTCAAGCAGTTACTGCCGCAGGTACTGGATGTCGTGCAGCAATGGATGCTGAACGCTATTTGACAGAAAACGGATTATAAATATCAGAGAGAAAATCGCCAAATGGAGATTTTGTTGTATGACGATAAACACCTAATCAGGGCTGCATTTTTGTAGCCCTGATTTTTTTGTTAACCATACAAACGGTATCTTTACATCACAAAACAAACTATCATAAAAAAGGAATAAGTATATGAAACAAAAACTACCCCTACTACTCATTGCTTCCTTTTTCGTCTTCACACTTTCTGCACAGCAGGGTTTCACACACCAACAATCTACAGGTTATGTAACACCTTCAGACGAAAAAGTATTGCAAAAACTCGACCAATGGCAGGATCTAAAATTTGGTGTATTGTTTCACTGGGGTTTATACTCTGTACCAGGTATTGTTGAGTCTTGGTCAATATGTTCAGAAGATGTAGACTGGATACCACGTGATAGTACCATTTCGTATACTGATTATAAGAAATGGTATTGGGGTCTAAAAGATCAATTCAACCCTCAAGCCTTTGATCCAGACCAGTGGGCAGATGTAATGGAAAAAGCTGGTATGAAATATGCAATTTTCACCACAAAACACCACGACGGATTTAATATGTTTGACACCAAAGAGAGTGATTTTTCCATTGCTAACGGACCATTTAAAGATCATCCAAAGGCTGATGTCGCCCGTTTTGTATTTGAATCGTTCCGAAGGAAAAACTTCATGGTCGGTGCCTATTTCTCTAAACCCGATTGGCACAGTCAGTATTATTGGTGGGATTATTATGCCACTCCAAACCGCCATGTGAACTATCAGATTGAACGTCATCCCCATCGTTGGGAAAAGTTTAAGGAGTTCACCTTTAATCAGCTCAATGAAATTACCTCCCTATATGGAGCTCTCGACATCCTTTGGCTCGATGGAGGATGGGTTGCGCCACCACGTCAGGATATTGACATGGATCGGATTGCGAAGAGAGTGCGTCAGAATCAACCGGGTATCCTTATCGTAGATAGGACAATAAAAGGTATATATGAGAATTACCAAACCCCCGAACGATCGGTTCCAGACAAACAATTGCCCAATCCTTGGGAAAGTTGCATTCCTTTGAGCAACGACTGGGGTTGGGTCCCCAATGCTCCGTACAAATCAGCACAAAAGGTGATCAATACACTCATTGAGATTACAGCCAAGGGGGGATGTTTGCTATTGGGTGTCGGACCTACAGCAGAAGGGCTCATTGAACAACCTGTTATTGACCGACTCGAAAATGTGGGTGCTTGGTTACAGGTTAATGGAGAGGGCATCTACAATACCCGCATTACGTCTCATTACAACAGTGGTAACTTGTGGTTCACCGCACATAAAGATGGTAAAACGTTGTATGCACTTTATGCCCTTCCGGAGAATGAACAACTACCTGCAGTTATAGAATGGGAGGGAAATACACCTGCCAAGAACTCCTCCATGCGACTGCTCCAAAATAACAAGAAACTAAAATGGCAGACCAAGGGGAACAAGACAACGGTCTATCTACCAAAGAATATCAAACAGGAACCCATCGTTCTAACCTTTACATTGCAATAACATGTACAAATTACTATACACCCTCTTTTTCATCGTTTCCGTTTCTAGTCTTTCGGCACAACCACTCTACAAAAATCCGAAGGCACCCGTTGAAGCACGTGTACAGGATCTACTAACCAGGATGACAATTCAGGAGAAAGTGGGGCAGCTCTGCTCACCCACTGGCTGGGAGATGTACGAAAAACAGGGCACAGACGTTGTGGTCTCGGAAGCATTTGTAAAAATGATGCAAGAACTGCAACCCGGAACATTCTGGGCAACATTACGTGCCGACCCATGGACAAGAAAGACAATTCAGACTGGTTTAAACCCTGAGCTCTCCGCAAAGGCACTCAACAGTCTCCAGCGCTATGTACTGGAAAATACACGCCTTGGAATTCCCATATTGTTTGCCGAAGAGTGTGCTCATGGTCATATGGCTATTGGCACTACAGTGTTTCCCACTTCTCTTGCACAAGCAAGTACATTTAATAAAGAATTGATCTATCGAATGGGTGAAGCCATAGCCCTTGAGACAAGACTTCAGGGTGCTCACATCGGATATGGCCCCATCATTGATATTGCTCGTGACCCTCGATGGTCCAGAATGGAGGAAACGTTTGGCGAAGACCCTGTGCTTACGGGTATATTAGGTAGTTACTTCGTAAAAGGTCTGCAAGGGACCATTACAGCAGATGGTCGACATGTATATTCCACTTTGAAACATTTTGTAGCCTATGGGATCCCACTAGGAGGGCACAATGGTCAACAATCAATGATCGGCATGAGGGAGCTGTTTTCCGATCATCTTTCTCCCTTCCGTATGGCAGTCGACGCCGGAGCAAAAACAATCATGACAGCATACAATTCCATTGATGGCATACCATGTACATCTAACCATTACTTGCTAACAGATATATTACGTGGAAAATGGAATTTCGATGGTTTTGTCTTTTCCGACTTGGGCAGTGTCGAAGGTATAGCCACATCACACAGAACCGTTCCCGATATCAAACATGCAGCTGTCGCCGCACTAAAAGCAGGTGTAGAAACCGATCTTGGAGGAAAGGCATATGGCAATTATCTTGCACAAGCATTGCAGGAGGGTTTGATCACCATGGCCGATCTCGACACAGCTGTTGCTCGAGTATTGCGGTTAAAATTTGAAATGGGTCTCTTTGAAAATCCCTACGTAGATCCCGCAAAAGTTTCAGCACAGGTCAGAAGCGATCATCACAAGGCCCTTGCCCGAGAAGTAGCCCGAGAAGGAATCGTGTTGCTTAAAAACGAGCAAAACCTGCTTCCATTATCGAAGGATATAAAAAGTATTGCTGTTATAGGTCCAAATGCCGATAACATATACAATCAGCTGGGTGACTATACAGCTCCACAGAAACGATCGGAGGTAGCCACCATCCTCGACGGAATTAAAAAAGCAGTCTCCCCCTCCACCACCGTACAATATGTGAAAGGTTGTTCCATTAGAGATACCACACAGAGCAATATTCCCGAAGCTGTGCTGGCTGCACAAAATGCCGAAGTCACAGTATTGGTACTAGGAGGGTCGAGTGCCAGGGACTTCCGGACCGAATATATCGAAACAGGTGCAGCTGTGGTGTCTGATGATCATGTAGAACTCTTATCCGACATGGAATCGGGTGAAGGGTATGATCGGAAAACGCTGAAATTACTGGGTGATCAGGAAAAGCTTCTGCAATCAATCATCGAAACAGGCAAACCGCTTATTGTCATTTACATTCAGGGGAGACCCCTTAACATGAACCTTGCATCTGAAAAGGCGGGAGCCCTTTTGTGTGCCTGGTATCCAGGTCAAGAAGGTGGTCATGCTGTAGCCGACATCCTATTTGGCAACTATAATCCAGCAGGCCGACTACCAGTATCTGTACCACGTAGTGTGGGACAACTTCCTGTCTATTATTCATTGGGGCGACAAAATAAATATGTAGAAGGGGAAAGCACACCATTGTATGCTTTTGGATATGGCTTAAGCTATACTCAATTTGCATATTCCGATCTCACTATTTCTCAAGATGGAGATCAAACAGATGTATCGTGCAGGATTAAAAACATAGGCAATTATGATGGTGAAGAAGTGGTACAACTTTATGTACGGGATAATATCAGTTCTGTTGCTACTCCTCCCATACAACTGAAAGATTTCGATCGTGTTTATCTGAAAAAGGGAGAATCACGCAAGGTCAGCTTCACTCTTCAACCCCATCAGTTGTCGTTATTCAACCTGATAATGGAGGAAGTTACAGAACCAGGAGAATTCACAGTTATGATAGGAGCCGCTTCAAACGACATTCGACTTAGAGGGACTTTTGAAATTAAATAACCCCATACACGTTAAAATTTATACTATATTTGTTGCATATTCACTTCTCAAAAAGCTTATACTTCCTGCTCATGAAAAAATATCTGGTCTTCACCTGCACACTCCTCCTCGAATTCGGACTCTTCGCACAACAAAAAGATGCGACCTATCTGAATGGATCCGATTCTCTTGCCTTTTCCAACGGAAAGGCAATATTCAGTATTACCGGATTTGCAGGACTATCAACCGCGCAAGTGGGAGAAGGAAGTTACGAGGAGTTGAATCATTATCTGCTGGTGAATACAACAGAATACTCCGGTGAAAAGTCCACCTATCAAGCAACGGAAAGTTCCCTCAAAGACAGTTGTAAGGTGAAAGTTGTCGCCACAAACAACTACGCACTACCAAAAATTCTTATCGAAGCATTGACTCAATCCGACAAGTTGATCGCATCGAAGATTACCGGTGATGATGGTGAAGTTATGTTTCCACACAACCCAAAGATTGGAAAGATTAAGATCTCAGCATTGGGTTACGACCCACTAACGATACCCTACACTGCGGGATTGGAGTATTTGGTAAAAATGAGCAAGAACAACATCATTGAACAAAGCACCGTGGTCTTCTACATAGAGACAGTAGATGAAGAAACTATATCGCTCTTGCTGCTCACCGACGATTTTAGGGCAGGCAAAAATAAACTGGAGGAACTCCAGAAGTTGGAAAAAAAGGTACGTAAACGCAATCTTCTCGAAAAAAGGATGAAGAAAGTTTACGTACCCTATATTAGGAAGATGTAACAGATTCTCTCAGGAAAGCAGTCTCTTTACCATTTCTGAAACAGCCCGTCCTTCTGCTTTTCCAGCCAATTGTTTCGTAGCCACCCCCATTACTTTACCCATATCTTTCATGGATGAAGCACCTGTTTCGGTAATAATGTCTTTCACTGCCCGCTCCAATTCCTCGGGCGTCAACTGTTTGGGAAGATACTCCTGAATAACCCTCATTTGTTCAAGTTCAGGCTCTGCCAAGTCGGGTCTATTCTGTGATGCATAGATCTCTGCGCTATCTTTGCGTTGTTTTACCATTTTCTGCAGGATAGCAGTGACAGTCTCATCCGAAAGTTCTTCCGAGGCTCCCTTTGCCGTTTTAGCCTCTAGTAACTCTTTTTTTATACCTCTCAATGCTTCCAAACGAACCTTGTCTTTGGCAAGCATTGCTTTTTTTATTTCTTCTGTAATGATCTCAAATAGTGCCATATGATTTGTTTTTCTATTCTATTAATAATCGATTGCCTTGTAACAATTTTACTTCACATCCCTTTGTTTACGGCTATCTAACACTGCCCTAATTAATCTAGTTATACTTAATCAAACAGGGATGAAGATTGCGATTGCGCCTCAGACTGGAATAAACGAGGGTTAAAATCAGGCTCACGCTTAAAGACCGGTACTTTCTCCAGTGCTTCAATCACTTTGTCATCATCCAGTTCTTCGATCGACAACACAAATGGCTCTTGACTGTAGTTAATAGTGGTCAAAGCTTTTAGGCCTGTTTTTCCATAATACTTTTCAATCAGCTCTTTGTCCTTTCTCTCCTGTGCCAGTCGTGCATCCCTTTCAATCTGTTCCTGTATCTCCTCAGCCTTTGTTTTTGCCTCCTGGTGTTCCTTTACACCCGGAACATTAGAGATGGAGAAACCGGTCGCAAGCAACGTCACCTTCACCTTTTCCTCCAACTGTTTTTCTACAGCGACGCCCCAAATAACCTCGATTTCTCTACTAAACTTCGACATAAAATCATGCAACGCATTCATCTCCTCCATCATCAAGGGATGTGAATCTCCGAAAGACAAGTTAATCAGTATCTTCTTTGCACTGAAAACATCGTTGTTGTTAAGTAATGGAGAGTGTAGTGCATTCTTGATTGCCTCGTTAACTCGATCGTTTCCTTTTCCGAGACCACTACTCATAATAGCCACACCTCCATCTTTAAGTGTAGTATTCACATCGGCAAAATCGAGGTTCACATGACCATGTACGGTAATAATCTCTGCGATGCTCTTTGCAGCAGTTGCCAGCGTATCATCGGCACGCGCAAAAGCATTGAGCATGGTTAAGTCGCTATATATATCCCGAAGACGTTCGTTGTTGATAACCAGTAGAGCATCCACATTCTTGGCAATCTCCTCCACCCCCTTTACTGCTTGCACAATCTTGCGAGGACCTTCAAACATGAAGGGGATAGTGACAATACCCACAGTGAGAATACCCATTTCTTTTGCCACACGTGCCACTACAGGAGCAGCACCGGTGCCGGTTCCACCACCCATACCGGCTGTAATGAAAACCATGCGTGTGCCATCACTCAGCAACTCCTCAATCATCTCCACACTCTCTTCGGCAGCCTTTCTTGCAACTTCAGGCTTATTGCCAGCACCAAGACCACCCGTAGTACTCTCACCCAATTGTATCTTCTTGGGCACAGGAGACTCCATCAAAGCTTGGTGGTCTGTGTTACACAGAGCAAAAGAGACGTCATGTATTCCTTCCTGAAACATGTGGTTTACAGCATTACCACCACCTCCACCTACGCCAATCACTTTAATGATTGCATTGGAATGTCTCTCAAATTGAAAATCTAAAATATCGTTGTCCATTACTCCTTATCCTTTCTCTTTTTTTCGTCCTCCTCTTCTGTAAACATACCACCAAAAACCTCTTCAAACTTGGTAAAGAATCCTCCCTGTTGTCTCTCCGCTTTGGATTCTCTATCACTATTCTTACTCGTTTTACCAGTACCTTTCCCTCTAAACCAGCCCGATGAACTCTCTCTTGTTTCTTCACGTTTTTCTTCCGTTGCTTCTTTTACAGGTAGTTCACAATTTTCATTTGCAAACATCAACATACCCAATGCCTGTGTATAAGCAGGGTCGCTAATTAGATCGGGGGCATTGTTAATAAAAGTCTTTTTTGCCGTTGCCTTGCGCACAGGCATCTTCAACTTCTGTGTTAAATAAAGATCAAGGTTTCGCAGTTGCGACGCTCCACCAGTAATAATCAAACCGGCCCCCAGTTGCCCCTCATAACCAGAGAGGAATATTTGTTCCTTTATATTGGCAATGATCTCATCAAGTCGCAATCCAATGACTTTGTTCAATTCTGTTAGATCAACCTCCGGTTTCGATGCAAATGGTGAGGAAAAGGGAGAAGAAAAGGGAGAGGCGAACAGCGTCGATTCCTGGTTCTCAACAGCCCGTCCAAACTTAATTTTCAACTGTTCAGCATCACTTTCCGTAAAATTGAGTGCACAGATATCTTTCGTCAGACTCTTTCCTCCAAAAGGAATAACAACCATTCGTCGTAATAGCCCTCTCTTATAGACAACAATAGAGGTTGTTCCCGCTCCAAAATCAATAAATGCACATCCCAGTTCCTTTTCTTCCTCACTGAGGGTTATTGCAGCCGAAGCAATAGGGCCAACGATAAAGTCTTGTATTCGGAGTTCGGTTTTGGAGGTGATGCTTTTCTCAATGTTCGACAGCAAATTTGGTCGTCCAACAACAATTTCGTAACCGGCTTCAATTTGTGAGCCCGCAACTCCAACCGGATTGCGCTCCGGTTTATCGTCTATATAATATTCCACCTCGGCCACCCTGTAATTGCGAACCAGATCGGGTTGGTATTTTTCTGCTGCTTTTCGCAACTGGGCAACGATCTCTTCGGTGACCATACCTTCAGTCAATTTCCTCATATCGTTGAATTGAATGGTATGCAACGACTGACCTGCTAAGGAGACATAAACTTTGCCAATCTTCTTGCCGATGCTGTTCTCAAGCATCTTTACTAGTTTGTGCACGTTGGCTCCTAGCTGCTCGATGTTGTACACCATACCACGACGGATGGAACTTCCTGCATCAATGGAGCCGCTTGCAAGAATGGACAAAACGTTTTGTTCATTTTTGCGTCCCACAACTCCCTTGATTTTGGAGCTGCCTAGATCAATTACTGCTATAAATCCTGTATGCATCATATATTTGGTCGATGAACGTTTTTATTTATTTTCTAGTGGCCACCACCTGATTATCGTATTTCAGGTTTATTTCACTGTATCGGTTCCACCCCACTACATTTAAACCTCTCTTGACGAAAAGATCAAACTTTTTCAATTTATCAGAATAGTTATTCAGACTTCCCATGATGATTTTAAAATCTCCCGCACGCGGAATCAAAACCACCTCATTATTTCTTCTAACTACAATTTGTTCAACCCACGCATCCCACTCCGGATTATTACGAAGAAACATTGCGAAATCATACAATTCATTTTGTGCAAACTCTTCGTCTATGAGTCCCGTTGCCACAGGCAGGTACACAGCATAGTTCGAAGAGAGAGGCATTATCTTACGATCTTTGTCCACATAAAAGCTCCCTTTCGTGTCGGAGATAACTCTCAGAACCGGCTCACGCTGACGAATGGATGCCACAATAGAACCCTTTGCGGTAGTATATACTTTTGCCGACTCCACCAGTCGATTGGTAAGGATTGCATCGCGAATTTCAAGTGTGTTGATCTCTCCGAATTTTTTACCAACAGGATAAAGATCTTTCCGTTTCACAAGATTGACAATCTCTTTTGAATCCACGAAACGGGTTATATTACTATCGTTAATGATTACCTCAAACCGAACACACTGTTTATCACGCGATGAGCCGCTAAAATAGAATGCCGAGAATATCAGGTATCCCATTATAACGACTGAAACCAATATGAGAATGCTTTTCTTCACGAGTTACCTGTTTGGTTTAATTATACAAAGATACGCCAACATACGCAATGGGCGATCGAATTATAAAACATTAAACTTTAGCCATGTATATCTTCCTCAGTAGGATTTCGATGTCTGGAAGCAAGCGGTCTATGTCTCCTGCACCGAAGGTCACCAACACCTCCAGTGGCTTTTTAGACAGTATTTCCAAAAGCTCATCTTTTCTGCACAACATCTTTTCAGGCGATGTAATACAGTCGAAAATCAACTGAGAGGTCACACCTTCAATGGGTTCTTCTCTGGCTGGATAAATATCCAACAAGATCACATCCTCCAGTAGGGAGAGACTCTTTCCAAAGCCCGCAAAAAAATCACGGGTGCGCGAATAGAGATGCGGTTGAAAAACGCCTGTCACTTTTTTATCGGGGTAGAGCGCTTTAACAGAACTGATAGCCGCAGTAAGTTCTTGTGGGTGATGGGCATAATCATCGATAAATACAATGGAGGGCGACTTAATATGAAAATCAAATCTTCTCTTTGCCCCACCAAAGGTACGCATTGCATTGCGCACTTCCTCGTCTGTTACACCGCATTGTATTGCTGCAGCAATTGCCGCCACTGCATTTTCAATATTAATTTTTACCGGTACACCCAAGAAAATATCGTTGATTCTTTTTTCAGGAGCAACAAAATCAAATTGAATCTCTCCATTACCAATCCGAATATTCTCCGCATGATAATCACCCTCCTCTTCTCCGTATGTCGCAACGGTCACCTTCTCTTCTGTAAGCGGTGTAACGAAAACACCTTTTTTCATAATCAAGAAACCGTTGGAACGAATGAGAGAAGTAAACTTCTCAAAACTTTCGCGATAGGCTTCCCCGGTACTATAAATATCGAGGTGATCGGGATCGGCAGAGGTGATGATGGCAATCCAGGGGCGCAGCCAATGAAAGGAACGGTCATACTCATCGGCTTCAGCAACGGTGATGTTACTTTTCTCGGAGAGCAACAGGTTGTTGTTGTAGTTTTTTAAAATTCCCCCCAAGAAGGCATTGCAATCGATGTGCGACTGACGAAGCAGATGGGCAGTCATACTTGATACTGTGGTCTTTCCATGTGTCCCGGCTACACAGATCGCATTGCTCGTTTTGGTAATTTCTCCCAACACCTGTGCTCTTTTCATAATGGTATAACCCTGTTCCCTAAAAAAGAGCAATTCACGGTGCGAAGCAGGTACAGCCGGGGTGAACACCACAAGTGTATGTTCCTTATTCTCTGTAAATACCAAGGGGATATCCTCTACCCTATCCTCATAATGCACAAAGGCACCCTCTTGTTGAAGAGCTTGCGTGAGTGCTGTTTCTGTACGGTCGTAACCACCTACATTCAACCCTTTTGAAAGAAAATAACGAGCCAGGTTACTCATCCCGATACCGCCGATACCTATGAAATAGACCGATTTATAGTTCATACTGCCAATATTTTCTCAATTTCATCAACAATTCTATTTGCAGAATTGTGTTGCGCCAGTTTTGCGATATTCCGACTTAGGTTCTTCAGTTGTGCCTCATTGTGTACAAGTGAAAGTGCCACATCAAACAACAATGAAGTTGCCAGCACATCGGAGACCATCACAGCCGCATCTTTATTCACCAGAGCCTGTGCGTTTTTTGTCTGATGATCTTCAGCCACATTGGGAGAAGGTACCAGTACAACCGGCTTTCCTAACAGGCAAAACTCAGAGATGGAACCAGCTCCTGCACGCGAAATAACCAGGTCGGCTACAGAATAGGCATAATCCATCCGATCCACAAAATCAAACAAATGCACGTTCGATGGTATTTTTCCCTCTTCCTGCAGCAGCTTCAACTCCTTATAATAAAACCTACCACTCTGCCAGATCAGCTGCACATCGTCTGCTGCAGCCAACTTGGGCAATGCTTCCACAATGCTGTTGTTGAGCGTACGAGCACCCAGACTTCCACCCAGTAGCAAGATTGTACGTTTACGGTGATCGAGTTGAAAATGGGTATATCCATTCTTTTTGTTCTCCTCAGAGAGCAAAAGATCCTGACGACAGGGGTTGCCGGTAAGAACAATTTTATCTTTGGGAAAATATTTCTCCATCCCTTCATACGCCACACATATTACAGATGCCTTTTTTGCCAATAACTTGTTGGTTACCCCTGCATATGAATTCTGTTCCTGAATCAAGGTGGGGACACCCTTTGCCGAAGCAGCCTTAAGGATGGGGCCACTGGCATAGCCCCCAACACCAACAGCCAAATCGGGTTTAAATTCACGGATTATCTGCCTTGCCTTCTGCATGCTTCGGAGTAATTTCATAGCAACCGGAACATTTTTCAGCATATATCTCCTGTCGAACCCGGCAACCGGTAGTCCAATGATGCGATAACCTGCTGCCGGCACCCGCTCCATCTCCATGCGATCTTCCGCGCCTACAAACAATATTTCCGCATCGCTCCACCTTTCTCTAATCGCATTTGCGATCGATATAGCCGGAAAAATATGACCTCCTGTACCTCCACCACTCACAATGATTCTCATACCTGATATGTTTCAAATTTCACATCTAATTCCGGTTCTATATTTTGCTCCTCCAGTGCAGACCCAATCGTTGAGTTGTACTGCATGGAGTGTTCCTCCTCATTCAAATCATCTTTATCCAGCTCATCCATATCCTTCTCCTCCCTTTTCTTACCCACACCAAAACGGTCGGCACTCAAAATAAGTCCAAAATATGCGCAAGTGATCAGGGTAGATGTACCACCACGACTGATCAGGGGTAGAGGCTGACCGGTTACGGGGAAGAAGCTTACAGCTACCCCCATATTTATAAAAGCTTGTATCGAAAGCATCAGTGCCGAGCCCATAACAAGATATTTGGGAAACAATTTCTCAATTCTGTTTGCTATTATTCCGGATCGTATCAATAGGATCACATAAAGCAACAAAACAAATATACCTCCCACAATACCCAATTCTTCGATGATGATGGCGTAGATGAAATCGGAATAAGCCTGCGGAAGAAAATCGCGTTCGGTACTATTTCCAGGAAAGACACCAAACACTCCCCCATTGGCAATTGCAATCTTAGCGTGTGACACCTGAAAATTTTCGTCGGTGATGGTATAATATTCCTCTTCCGACAGTTTTTTACTTCCTCCAAAGTTATCGATACGGTTTTGCCATGTAACCAAACGGTTCAAAGGTCCTTTTTCACCTGTCCATGTATCGGGAATGAAATTCAGAAACAGCACCATCAATGTCACACATGCGAGTCCCGCACCTGCAAGCTTTAGTAAACGTAAAAATTTCACTCCCCCAATAAACATCAGAAGATAGCAGACCCCAAAGAGCAATATAGCAGTTGAAAGATTATCCATACCAATGATGGCGCAGACCAACACCATCAGTCCGATCATCCATTTAAACAGCAGTGCGTCGTTTGCACCATTCTGCTTACTGAGAAGAAAAGCAATGGTTCCCATCAGCGATATCTTTGCAATTTCAGAGGGTTGAATGGTAAATCCATGAATGGATATCCATCGCTCAGCTCCATTGACACTGGTACCGACAAACATGGTCAGCACAAGTAACACAATAGAACCCAGCAACACAAAGATCAGCAGGGAGAAATAGCGGTAGGGTATGTTGTGAATAAACAGAATCACCCCCACACCGCAAATTAAAAAGAAGGCATGTCGCAGAAAGGGCCCCAACATGTTCTGCTGCCGGTACACAATGGTACTGGTTGCACTGAAAATTTCCACCAGTGAGATAACACAGAGAATGATAAATATCGACCAGATCACTCGATCACCATGGAATATTTTCTTCCAGAACTCCTTCATTGAGAAACCCGACTCTGTCACCTCCTCTTCGTTAGAAATTGGATCAAAAAAACGTTGAACATCATCTTTTATCTCGTCTTGCATGTCGATACCCACTTGTATTTATTGATAACTAATCACTCCACCTCTTTCACACAGTGCCCAATTGGCACTATGTATCTTTGTCACAGGTTTCTCACACATTCCTTAAACTGATCGCCCCTGTCTTCGTAGTTTTTAAACAGGTCGAAGCTTGCGCAACAGGGTGATAACAAGACTGCATCTCCTTTTTCGGCAAGCTGATATGCAATCTCCACCGCTTCTTTCATTGAACTAGCATCACGAATCACGGGTACTTTACCATCAAAAAAAGCATGCAATCTACTGTTGTCTTTTCCCAGAAATATCAATGCCCTAGCCTTCGCTTTTGTCAGCTCTTCAATTTCGGTGTAATCATTACCTTTATCGGTACCACCCAAAATCAATACCGTTTTAGTACGCATACTCTGGAGAGCGTACCAACAAGAATTCACGTTGGTGGCTTTGGAGTCATTGATATATTGCACCCCTCGCACGGTGGCTACCTTTTCGAGGCGGTGCGGCACTCCTTTAAAGTCCGACAACGACGTACGAAGTTGTTCATCGCTGATATCCATCAGCTTAGCCACAATACCTGAGGCCAAAGAGTTGTACACATTGTGCAACCCTTCCAGTGCCAATAATTCCAGTTCCATATTGAATTCACTTTCTTTTGCCTGTATGATTAACTTTCCATTATCGGTATAGGCCACCTCTTTTGTGGTGTGATGCTCACCAAAAGGATAGCATGTAGATAACGGCTTCAGTTTGTCAATTTGCTTTGTAATGATGGGGTCATCAATCCAGTAAATGAATGCGTCTTCCGTTCGTTGGTTACGTATGATCCGCATTTTAGCATCCACATAGTTCTGCATCGTATGGTCGTATCGATCCAGATGATCGGGAGTAATATTAAGAAGTACCGCGATATCGGCTCTAAAGTCATAGACCCCTTCCAGTTGGAAGCTACTTAGCTCCAATACAAAGTATTCGTAATTCTCCTCAGCAACTTGTCTTGCAAAGCTTTTTCCGATGTTTCCCGCCAGTCCTACATGCAGTCCAGCCGATTTCAATATATGATAAATAAGGCTGGTGGTAGTAGTTTTGCCATTACTTCCAGTAATGCAAATCATCTTCGCATTGGTATAACGTCCGGCAAATTCAATCTCAGAGATAACATGGATTCCGGCTTGAAGTACTTTCTGCATCAGGGGAGTCGTGTCGGGTATTCCCGGACTCTTTATTATTTCATCGGCCTGTAGTATCCGTTCTTCGGTATGTCCATTTTCCTCAAATTCAACACCGTACGCTTGCAATGTTTCACGGTGATAGTCTTGCAACGTACCCTTATCGGAGAGGAAAACATCAAATCCCTCTTTTTGAGCCAGGATGGCAGAGCCTACACCACTTTCACCACCGCCGAGTATCACCATTAATTTTCTGTTCATTGTATCACTCTCCATCAATTGGTCCGACTATCTCATTTTTAGTGTTGCCAGCGCAAGCACAACCAATATCATACCCACAAGCCAGAAGCGACTCACAATCTTAGGCTCGGCCAACGGTGCAAATGGTTTCTGTATCAATGCATCGATGCTTCCATTTCCAGGTTTCTGGTAATGATGGTGCAACGGGGTCATCTTAAAGATGCGCTTACCAACCCCCAATTTCTTTTTTGTAAATTTAAAATAGGAAACCTGAGCGATAACCGACAGGGCTTCCACAAAGAAGACTCCACAAAGAATGGGTAGTAGCAGCTCCTTATGGATAAGCACCGCAAACACACCAATGATACCCCCCAAAGTGAGACTTCCCGTATCTCCCATAAACACCTGTGCCGGATACGCATTATACCAGAGGAAACCTACACAGGCCCCCACAAAGGCGCTGGCAAAGACCATGAGTTCATCACCACCCGGAATGTGCATGATGTTGAGATATGAAGCAAAATCCACACGCCCCGACACATACGCCAGCACTCCCAATGCCACACCAATGATGGCTGAGGAGCCCGACGTCAGACCATCCAGTCCATCCGTCAGGTTAGCACTATTTGAAACAGCTGTCACAATGAGAATTACCACCAGAATAAAAACAATCCAAGCAGCTTCATCGGCATAATCGCCCATCCACCCTACCAACCACTGGTAGTCGAAGTTGTTATTCTTCACAAAAGGAATAGTGGTGCTGGTCGTTTTTACATAATTAGATTGATAGAGTACATCTTCGATAACGTTGTTCACACGCACCTCTCTGTTTTCTCGTACCACAATATCTGGACTGGTTAAGATGGTGAAGCCCACAATAAGTCCCAATCCAATCTGCGCCACAACTTTAATTTTCCCCTTCAATCCCTCTTTATCCTTCTTGAATACCTTGATATAATCATCGGCAAAGCCCAGTAAGCCTAGCCAGACTGTACTTACCAACATGAGTATGATGTAGATATTTTCAAGCTTTCCAAAAAGCAGTGTTGAAACTAGGATAGAGAGAATAATGATAATCCCTCCCATTGTTGGTGTACCGCGTTTGCTATATTGTCCCTCCAGATCGAGATTTCGGATTGTCTCCCCAATCTGCATTTTCTGTAGGCGTAGGATTATTTTCTTGCCTACAAAGATGCCTATCAGCAAAGAGAAAACCGCTGCCATGGCAGAGCGGAACATCACATATTGAAACATGCCTGCTCCGGGGACATCCAGTTTGTCTAAATATTCAAAAAGATAATACAACATAAATTCAATTTTTTCGTTTTCTATCAGTCCTTACGGTGAGCTGCAAAAATTTTCTCCACCTCTTCCTTATCGTCGAAATGATGTTTCACCCCTTTTATTTCTTGATAATCTTCGTGCCCTTTACCAGCAATGAGAATCACATCACCCGGCAGAGCCAAGGCGACAGCTGTCTTTATGGCTTCGCGACGATCTATGATGGTGAGAGTAGTAGCCTGCTGTTCCGGGGTGAGCCCTGCAACCATATCTTGCAAGATGTCTGCCGGCTCTTCAAACCGGGGATTGTCGGAGGTAAGTACCACTTTATCACTGAGGGTTACCGCCTCTCGTGCCATAATTGGTCGTTTCGTCTTATCGCGGTTACCGCCACAGCCAACTACCGTGATGATTTTCCCCTTGTTGTTAAGCACTTCATGTATGGCGTTCAATACGTTGGTCAGTGCATCGGGAGTATGGGCATAATCTACAATTGCTGTGTAGTCTTTGGAAGAGCGAATGGTTTGAAAACGCCCTGCCACCGGAGTCAACGTTGAGAGAATCCGTAACAGCTCCTCTTGGTCGAGGCCGAGTAGAGAAGCAGCAGCATAAACGGCCAACAGATTATACACGTTGAAGACACCCACAAACTGAATGGTGAGTTCTCTACCATTTATTTCAATGTCAGTCCCATCGAAATGCTTTTCGAATATGCGTGCCTTAAAGTCGGCCATCCCCCGCACTGAGTATGTTTTACGACGAGCATTGCAGTTTTGCAACATCACCGCTCCATTCTTATCATCTGCATTGGTAAGAGCAAACGCTTCCGGTGGAAGATGATCGAAAAACGACTTCTTCACATTCCGGTATTCCAGCATGTTCTTGTGATAATCGAGGTGATCTTGTGTGAGGTTCGTGAAGACACCACCTGCAAAGTGAAGGGCATGCACCCTCTTCTGGTGGATAGCATGAGAGCTAACCTCCATGAAGGCGTACTGACAACCGGCATCCACCATCTTGCGAAGCAATCCATTCAGGGTGATGGGGTCCACTGTAGTATGAGTTGTTGGATAACGATCTCCGTTCACATAATTGGCTACCGTTGAAAGTAGTCCAGCAGAGTATCCCATTCTTCTAACTGTTTCATAAAGCAGTGTGGCGATGGTTGTTTTACCATTGGTGCCGGTCACCCCCACAAGCTGTAGCTGTTCCGACGGATTTACAAACCACTCAGAAGCAATAAGTGCCAATGCTGTGGCACTATCCTCCACCTGCACATAGGTAACTTTTGAGAAGTACTCTTCTATCATGGGCTTATCGTAAACCACAACAAGCGCCTCTTGCTCTATTGCTTTACCAATATAAGCGTGCCCATCGGTACAGATTCCCTCTACTGCAATAAAGAGAGAACCCGGTGTTACAGTACGAGAATCGGATGTTATTCCGGTTACATCTACTTCTGCGTTACCCCGAAGAGCAACGACCGAACATTTTTGAATTAATTTCTGTAGTTTCATATTCTATTGCAATCTGATGGTGATGGTGGTTCCTTTTACCAATTTTTGCCCGGGAGGAAAGGATTGAGAAACAACTTTTCCCGAACCGGTGAGGTTTATCCTGAGTCCCATTTTCTCCAGGAGATACACCGCATCGCGAGCCCCCATACCACGCACATCGGGTACAAGCGACTCTTCCATCGGGATAGCTTTCGGCTGGTACCCTTTTCCTTCGTGGGAGATCTTCACCCAATCGGTTTTTTCATCCAATGCTCCCAAGTGGTAATCCAAGTTGGCCAGTAGTGTTTGATTATACTCCCAATTGCCATGCTTTATAACGGGATCTTTAGGCAGCTCGGGGTCTATTATCAAATCCTTTACCGTGTGTTGTACTTTACGCACGTAGGTTTGTTCTGCAATATTTTTGAAAACCATACCTGCCATACCCCCTCCAGAAGGAGTTCCCTGCGGCTTTCGCAGTCCCACGAAAATGGTGTACATTGGCTTATCGGCAGGAAAATAACCGCAAAAAGAAACGTAGTACCCTCCATATTGTCCTCCCGAAGCTATCTGTGCTGTACCTGTTTTTCCAGCAATTGAAAAATAATCGGATTTGACTACCGTCGCTGTACCCTCTTCAACCACACCAAGAAGCATTTCATGAATCTGTTTCAGCGTTTTTGGCTTACATATCCTGGGATTGACCACTTCCGCCTTAACCTCTTTTACAACCTTTCCGTTTTTCAAAAACTGCTTGGCAATAAACGGTTTAATCATTTTACCTTCGTTCGCAATGCCATTGTAGAACATCAACATATATATAGGCGGCACCATTGTTTCATACCCAAACGACATCCAGGGAAGGGTGGTATTGGACCAATAATTTGTTTTATCATCTGGAAATCGGATAGAGGTTGTCCCTTCAATACCATTGAGCGGAACATCCCACTTGAGTTGTTTTCTCAAGCCAATCCGGTCGATTCCTTCCACAAATTTCCGTGGGTTCTTTTCATACCCTTTCAACACAATTTTGCTCATCACCACATTCGAAGAGACCGCCATACCTTCTGCCACAGTGAGGTATCCCCTATCCTGCCCACGACGCCAATAATGATCTCTCACCCATCTGTTGTTATATTGAAAAAGGCCATCACCCACATAAAATGAATCGGTAGGTGTTACTACACCATCATCGAGAGCGACCATCGCCGTTACGGTTTTAAATGTCGATCCCGGCTCATTCATATAGGAGAAAGCGTTGGGGTTCCCCTCAGCGTAACCACCGTTACTCATTCTGTCTAGGTTTACAATACCCTTTATTTCACCACTCTCCACCTCCATAATAATGGCAGTCCCCGACTCGGCAGCGGTCTCTATGAGCTTGCTCCGCAAGGACCTCTCTGCTATATCCTGTATATCAGCATCAATGGTAGTGACTATATCCCAACCCTCCTCGGCCGGTTTCTCCACCACATCGATCCATCTACCCTGTATTTTCTGACGATACTTCACACCCGGCACACCAATCAAAAGGGAGTCATATTTCAACTCCAGTCCGCTGGCTCCACCTTTATCCAGATCTTTGTATACGCTTCCCACTGTGCGGTTGGCCAAGTTTCCAAAAGGTTTTTTGCGCGCATTTCGCTCCTCTGCGATGAGTCCACTGCGGTTTGAGCGCTGGTCCCAGAAAGGAAACGTACGAATCTCTTTGAGGTCGACATAGGAAATATCTTGTGGAATTATCCTCACATATCTTGATCGAAGTGGCACCCTCTTGTTGGAGCCATTCTCTTTGTTGATCTTTAATTGTCGCTCTTCGCTTTCCCGCATTCTCAGGCCGTTCATGATCACATTCTCATACTGAGCAGCTGAGCGAACAGGAAACTTTCTGGCAAGAGCCTGTGCTAAATCGTCCACATACACCTTTAATGTATCTTTATTCAGCCCTTCAGCCCAGAAGTCCATGTAGATGCTGTAAAGAGGCTCTGTTGTTGCCAATAGCTTACCGTCGTGCGTGTAAATATTACCTCGCTTTGGCAGAATAACCCTATTTTTAATGACCGTCTCTTTCTCACCAACCTCACGCCATCTCTTTCCTTCGGCTGTAAACACAATCTTGGCAGCATTGAAAACGATCGCTCCGGCCAACAGCATCAATATGGATACAATGAGTCCGTATCTTCCCAATATACCTTTTTTATTTTTACTGTCCTGTTGCTGCATTGTTTACTCAGATTTCCTGTTTACTCTATCTTTTTGGTTTGAGTAGATAGAATGGCTCTCTAGAAACCTCCAATTCCAGTCCGGCCTCCTCCACTCTTCTTTCAATCTCACCCTGTCGACTTGCCTCTGTAAGGCTCGAAGAGATCGTTAGCGATTCAAACTTCGCATCTTTCAGCTCTTGCTCAAGACGCTGAATCTCCGACATTCTTTGCAACACCTTATATCGATGTCCGATAAAGAGAAACATTATCAGTACAATTGAAATAATAAACCCCATATTTTTCAGGAGGTAGCTCTCTGTAAGAACACTTCCTCCAAAAACGTGGACAAACGATTTACGGATGTTATCGAACCTCACTTTCATTGTTAATTCTTTCAGCTGTTGATTTTTGCATCACCCCTATCTACGGGAGCAAGGTTTGGGAATTCAACGAGATTGATGTAGAACAATCTCTTATACTACTTTTTCTCCGCAATGCGCAACTTGGCACTTCGTGAGCGCGGATTAACTTCTTGTTCCTCCATCTCCGGCACAATCACTTTACGATTGACCAATTCGAAGGGAATCTGCCAGTTGCCGTAAAAATCTTTGACTACTTCGCCGGCAAAGTTTCCTGTTTTGAAGAAGTTCTTTACGAGTCGATCCTCCAGTGAATGGTAAGAAATCACACTCAAGCGCCCTCCCGGCTTCAGCACCTCCAGCGCCTGTGATAACATTTCAGTCAAGGCCTCCATCTCTCCGTTCACTTCAATACGAAGAGCCTGAAAGGCCTGAGCCAATATTTTCTTCTCCCTGTCTTTATATGCAAAGGGCTCCAGCAGAGTGAGCAGATCGTCTGTTGTGACAAATTTCTTTGTCTGTCGGAATGCCACTACCGAGGAGGCAATCTTATAGGCACTCTTCAGCTCCCCATAATTCGCAAAAATCTCCCGAAGCTTCTCCAACGGATACTCATTGAGAATATCTGCTGCACTTTTTCGAGCATTCCGATTCATGCGCATATCCAGATCCCCGGAAAAACGAAACGAGAAACCACGACCGGCATCATCAAAATGATGTGAAGAGACACCCAAATCGGCCAGCACCCCATCCACCTTCTCAATCCCGTGGTAGCGTAGAAAGTTTTTCAAAAAACGAAAATTACTCCGCACAAACAGGAAGCGAGGATCGTCAATTACATTGCGAATAGCATCTTCATCCTGATCAAAAGCCAGCAGTCGCCCATCTCGCCCCAGTCGGTGCAAGATTTCACGCGAATGACCTCCACCACCGAAGGTGACATCCACATACACACCCGAAGGGCGGATGTTCAAGCCGTCGATGCTTTCATTGAGCAAAGCCGGTATATGATATGCCGTCTGTCTGCCATTCATAACCATCTTATTGAAAATTAAGGGTAGCTTGTCATCAACTGCTGCAAGGCTGCAGAAAACTCATCCGGATCGACCAGAGGTTGCTCCAGCTTCTCCTTTGCCCAAATTTCAATGGTTTCGTCTACACCCAAGAAGCGCACATCCGCTTCAATAGAAACCATCTGTAGATAACGTTTCGGTATAAGGATGCGTCCGTTTGCATCCATCTCTATCCGCTCTGCATCCAATAAAAATTGGCGAAAAATTTGTTGTTGCTCCCGGTCCCATTTATTCAGGCGACTTCGTATCAACCCGATTTCTTTTTCCCAAACACTGCCCGGATACAGCACAAGACAGTCCTGAAAAATATCTTTCCGAAGCACTAAAAACCCCTCTCCTTCGCTCTGTAAGCGTTTTCGAAAAAGAGCAGGGATGAAAATCCTCCCTTTCGCATCGGCTTTAGCCTCCATATTTCCCAGAAATTGCAACATTTCTCTGTCAAATTCAGTAGGATAGAATCTTTTATGCTGTAAAAGTACAAAATTAACCACTTTCCCCTACATTTCCCCACATTAATTTATAAAAAAGTTATCAACAGAATTTTTCAAACTCGCAAATCGCTGTAATAAAATTATTTAGAAAAACAAGAAGGTGTACTATTTTTTTGCTAGTTCTGCATTGAAGATGAAAAAAAACCGCTTCTATCTTTGCGGGTTAACTAAATTTTGTACATTTGCGATGAATTTGATGTAGAGGAAGATCCGATGAAACAAGAGAATGGATTCAGGATAGATGTGGATAACATCTTGCAAGCCAAGGCTCCAAAGTATTACCACCGAATCCCCCGGTTTCTGATAAATTATCTCAAGCGAACACTTCACCAGGATGACATCAACGGGATTCTTTCCCGAAACAGCGAGGTCGAAGGTGTTGCTTTTATGCGGGCATTGGTCGACAATGAATTTAAACTTTCGTTGCGCATAAAGGGGGAAGAGAACATACCTGATTCAGGTAAATTCACGTTTGCATCGAACCATCCGCTGGGGGGTCTCGATGGAATTTGTCTGTCTGCTTTTCTCGGTGAGAAATATCACGGAAACATCAAATACCTTGTCAATGATGTATTGTACTTCATTGACCCGCTCAAGCCAATCTTTGTACCCATCAACAAGTATGGCGCCCAAGCAAAAGAATCGGCAAAAGCCATCAACAATGCTTATGAATCCAACAACCAGATTATCACATTCCCTGCGGGTTTATGCTCCCGCAAAATAAACGGAAAAATTATCGATCTGGAATGGATGAAAAGCTTCATCATTAAATCTGTTGAGCATCAACGAGACATCATTCCCATTCATTTTGAGGGTCGCAACTCCAATTTCTTTTACAACTTCTCCAATTTCCGCAAAAAAATTGGCATTAAATTCAACGTTGAGTTGATCTGGCTGCCGGATGAAATGTTTAAGAATAGTAGTCGCGAATTCACTATTACCTTTGGGAAACGCATACCCTGGCAGACTTTCGACAATTCGAAAACACCTCAGCAATGGGCCCAACATGTGAAAGATGTCGTTTACTCAATGAAGTGATCTCTATTTATTTAAGACGATATGGAAGAAATAATAGAACCGGTATCGAAAGAACTGATAAAAAGCGAACTCACTGTACAAAAAAGAGTGAGAACCACCAACAAGGCCAACAACGAAATTTATGTGTTCACGGCACACGATTCTCCCAATTTGATGAAGGAAGTGGGTCGACTGCGTGAAATTGCATTTCGTTACTATGGGGGCGGCACGGGTCTCGAAGCCGACATCGACAAGTATGACCTCATGGAGATTCCCTATCGTCAGTTGATTGTATGGGATCCTGAGAACGAAGAAATTCTGGGTGGTTACCGTTTTATTTTTGGCTCCGACGTGGAGTTCGATGCGAATGGCAAACCGATGCTTGCAACTGCCCATTTATTGAACTTCTCGCAAGAATTCATTACCGATTACCTACCCTATACGGTTGAGTTGGGGCGATCGTTCGTATCGCTTGAATACCAGTCTACTCTACTGGGTCGAAAAGGTATTTTTGCTCTCGACAACCTATGGGATGGACTGGGAGCGCTCTCCGTTATTGACCCGGAAATCAAATACTTCTTTGGAAAAGTAACCATGTACGGCACCTACAATAAGGATGCCCGCAACATGATTCTTTATTTCCTAAACAAACATTTCCCAGACCATAAAAAGATGGTTACCCCCATCGATCCTTTGGTGACAGGCACCGATTACGCGAAAATGAAACAGCTTTTCACCGGTCGCAACTTCAAAGAGGACTATAAGATTCTCAATAAGGAGGTTCGCGCACTTGGCTACAACATTCCACCGCTAATTAACGCTTACATGAGCCTCTCGCCCACCATGCGCTTCTTCGGAACTGCAATCAATGATGAATTCGGAGAGGTGGAAGAGTCGGGTATCCTCATTGAAATTGCCCAAATCCTCGAAGAAAAGCGAGCACGTCACATCGAAACTTATCTACAAAGCAAACCAAGCAAACGATTTCTGATGAAACTTAGAGAACTGGTTGCTACAAATAGCAAAAAGTAAGCCTTACGGAGAATCGAGCTTGCACATCCTTTATCACTAATTACTTAAAGCATCCTGTTTTTCGTCTATCGTGAATGGTACCATTCACGATAGACGAAGAGTGGTGTGCGGGGAGTTCTCCTGCCTGTTTCTCTGCTACTTCGCCTTTATCCCTCCGTTATCCCTCTGTTATCCCTCCGTTACCACACTGTATAAAACGCTGTTTAACCGAACAAATATAAAGGAAGGTCCCAACATGGTCCCCAGGAAATATGGCAAGTAGGATGATCAATAAGGATTATTCATAAATGTTTTGCATTACTGAAAGATATGTTATCTTTGTAGAAAGAAACAAGTTAAAATCACTGCAATGAAATCAATAGCAATCATTTACGGATCGAGCACCGAGCATACCAAAAATGCAGCTGAAAAATTGGCTGCCCAACTGGCCGAATATAATCCCTCATTACATGATATTTACGACGGCGATGAAGCCCCATTTCTCTCCAACGATGTACTGATACTGGGAGTATCTACCTGGGGTGTACAGGATTTGCAAGACGACTGGAATGATTTCTACCCCAAGTTGGAAAAAATGGATCTCACCGGTAAGACGGTCGCCCTTTTTGGTATGGGAGATGCCTCCATTTACCCCAGTTCATTTGTGGATGGGATGGGTATCTTATATGAAATAATCGTGGAGAGAGGTGCCACTGTTGTAGGCCATGTTTCTCCCGAAGGATATGATTTTGAATACTCCAGAGCTCTTGTCGATGGTCAGTTTGTGGGTCTTCCCCTCGATGATGACACAGAGCCTGAGCTCACCGACGAACGTATTGCGGCATGGGTAGAGGTTTTAAAACCTTGGTTGAAATAGAACGTAAGATAATGAAATGACACGCGAACAACAATTAACCTTACAAATTCAATCGGAAACGGGTGAATTAGAAGCGGTGCTTTTGCATTATCCGGGTGCTGAAGTTGAAAATATGACTCCCCGCCACGCTCAGAGGGCACTCTATAGCGACATCCTAAATTTATCCATTGCTCGAAAAGAATACAATCAACTCCTAGGTGTGCTACAAAAAACATCCAGGGTTTACGAAGTATCCGATTTACTTACCGGTTTACTGGAAAAGGATGTTTGTAAAGAAAAGCTTCTACGCAAGATATGCGAGACTGAGTCTGTTCTCGGATATCTTGACATGTTGATGGATCAGCCGGCCTCCTCACTTTCTAAGATTCTACTCGAGGGACTTCCCCTTCAAGTAAATACACTGACCGATTTTCTACGGGAGGAATACTACGCATTGAAACCACTATATAATTTCTACTTTACCCGCGACTCCTCTGCTATCATCGGGAATAGTGCATGGATTTGCAAAATGGCCAACAATGTACGCCTACGGGAATCGTTGATCATGGACGCAATCTTCAACAGTGGACTCTATTTTCATACCGACGTACGAAACTCCTACGAGTTATCGGACAACAATCCGTTGGTTAAAATTGAAGGGGGTGACATCCTGGTTATACGAGAAGACATTCTGTTAATAGGAAACGGCACGAGATCCTCAACACAGGGAATCGATCTGCTGGTGCAGGAATTTTGCAAAACCGGTTCAGGAAAGAAACATGTCATTGTGCAGCAGCTGCCCGAATCGCCGGAGTCGTTTATTCACCTCGATATGGTTTTCACCATGCTCGACACCGACAAGGCGATGGTCTACAAACCCCTCATCATGAGCAACTCACCCTACCAGACAGTACACATGCAGATTGACAATGGCAAGGTGACACGGATTTCATCGGCCAATGGTATTTTGAACCTGTTGCGGAAGCTGGGCATAGATCTGGAACCGATAATTTGTGGAGGTAAAGCCGATGATTGGGATCAGGAGCGGGAACAGTGGCACAGTGGTGCCAACTTTTTGGCCATTGCTCCGGGCAAGGTACTCTCTTATGCACGCAATATTCACACACTGGAGGAGCTCGACAAAAATGGGTTCAAGGTTGTGGCAGCAAACGATGTCATAAACGGTCAATACGACATTCAGTCGACCGACAAATGCGTAATCACCATTGAAGGATCGGAACTACCACGTGGCGGAGGTGGTCCCCGATGTATGACGATGCCGCTGCGCAGGAAAAATATCAGCTGATTAAAGAATATTCTTAATTTCAATCAGCGCATGAACGGTGTGCGTGGGCTCAAAACCAACAGGCAGCTCACCGGTAGGGTTATACCAGATTTGAGCAATGCGGCTTTGATATGCCCCCACGATATCGGCATCCCAGCTGTCGCCAATCATAACGGTCTCGTTACGTCGCGAGTTGGTGGTCTTAAGTGCATAGGTAAACATATCGGTATGCGGTTTATTGATACCGGCATCTTCCGATAGTATGATCTTTTCGAAATAGGGTTTTAGTCCGGAATTCTCAATCTTTTTGTATTGCACTTCGCGAAATCCGTTGGAAAGGATGTGCATGCGGTAACGCGGTTTCAGGTAATCAAGAAGCTCCAGTGCACCCTCAACGAGCTTTGTTTTACGTGTTGTACGTTCCAGAAAATCGTCGCTCAGCTTTTTGGCATATTCCGGGTCATTGATACCAAACTCCCTTACCGGTGCCAAAAAACGCTCCACGATCAGTTCTTCCTTCCGTATTTCACCCTGTCGGTACATAGCCCACAGACGGTTATTGCCGGGCATATATACAGCATAATAATCTGAAAAGGTGGGGTAAAATTTCGCATAACCATACTCATCGTAAATCTCCTCCAAACACTCTTTCCCGTTAAGGTGGATGTCCCAAATCGTATCATCCAGATCGATAAAAAGATTCTTATAACCCATATGTTAAAAACGATCACGGAGTGATGGTTGATTCACTCCGTGATTTATTATTGTACCGTTTTGTGGTGTGTATTAATATACTTCGATGATTAGGAACTTAGTCAGACTCCAGAAACGCTGTGTGTCGGTGATAAATAATTCCATATTGTTGTCGCTCCCTTTTACAAACTCATAGGTGCCTTCGGGATGGATTGACCATAACTTCGCTTTTGGCGCATAAAGGGGTATCTGTGTGACTTCACGGATATCAATCTGTAGGAAATACTCCTTGTTAAAGGTCTCCTTCATCACCTTGGTCTGTTTTAAAAAGCCACCTGAAAGAATCTTTTGATCCTTTAGTTCATTGGCTGTTCCAAAAACATAATAGGCGGTATGCAACGTCTTGTCTTGCTCCTGAATTACAACCGACTGCTGCTCCGACTCGAGTGCAAGAGCGGTTATATCTTGCGACAGTTGTTCAATTTGCTCATCCTTTAACGAAAGTTGGTTCTGCAGCTCAACCAGTCGGTTACTACTCTCTTTCATCTCATTATTGAGTCGTGTAATGGTATTCTTCAGCGCAAGTATCTCTTTACTGCTGCTACTCTGCTTTTTGTTGAGTTCAGCAAGTTGCTGTTTATTTCGCTGCAGAATATCATTGATCATTTTAAAGTTGTCGTTTATCCGATCTTTTGTAGCTTGACTCATTTCTCCACTTTGTGAGGATTGGGTGGAGATGTACTTCTCGGCCTCTCTAATCTTTGCGAAGTTGGCTTCAACTTCACTGATGACCGCCATCATTTCTACAGCCTCCTGCTGTGCTCCGGCAGACTCCATCAGCAGCGAGTCTCGTTGGGCTTGCAACTCTTTATATTCCTTTGATTCTTTTACGTTGGTGCATGATGCAATCAGCCCCACAATAAATATACCTAACCATAATTTTTTCATACGCTCATTTATTATCATGTTATTAAACAACTCACTTCACAAAATAGTTTGACAATTCTACGATCTTCCTGCAACAACAAGCACAAATTCACCCCTGGGTGCTTGTTGGGTGAAATGGATGATCAGCTCCTGTAATGTTCCTCTCACTGTTTCCGCATAGATCTTTGAAATCTCCCTCGAGGCAGAAGCAGTTCGATCACCTCCCAGATATTCTGCAAGTTGCGTCAATGTCTTCAGTACCCGATAGGGTGATTCATAGAAAACCATGGTCCTACTCTCCTCGGCTAGTTGTTGTAGCCGGGTCTGTCTTCCTTTTTTCTGTGGTAGAAAACCCTCAAAACAGAAACGGTCGCAAGGCAATCCCGACTCTACCAAGGCGGGTACAAAAGCCGTTGCCCCGGGTAGGCACTCTACTTCTATTCCTTCCTGAATGGCTGCTCTCACGAGCAGGAAGCCCGGGTCGGATATGGCAGGTGTGCCGGCATCCGATATGAGCGCAATCTGACTTCCCCCCTTCATCCGCTCCACCATTTCGGCAGTGGTTTTGTGCTCGTTGAATTTATGATGCGACTGCATGTGTGTTTCTATTCTAAAGTGTTTGAATAGAAAACTACTGGTGCGGGTATCTTCTGCCAACACAAGGTCGCACTCCTTCAACACGTTTATTGCCCGAAAGGTCATATCTTCCAGATTGCCAATGGGCGTGGGTATCACAAACAATTTTCCTGTATCCATCTGCAGTTGACAGGTTATACAAACCCTCTTTTAATTGCATCCAGAAAATCCATCACAACCGGATCATCAAAATCCCAACCGGTTACCTCTTTCAAATAGCGCTCTGCACGGTCGAAATCTTCAAATGTATGCAACTGATTCATCATACGGTTCATTTCATCCCTGTTATTGTGGAACAAAACCCGTTGAAACAAAAAACGATCATTCAGGCTGATGTATTTGTTCAAGTTCAAGATGGTAGGGCGTTGCTTGATCATATCGTTTACCGAAGTACCGCTCATTTTCGGGTTCCTTTCTAGGGCAGGAGGTACAGCCGGTGGTTGCTCCGGCGACGGTGTAGCCTTAGAGGGATTGGGATTTCTATATTCCGGTAAAGTGAGCCCATCGCTATTTTGTCTCACAGGGGGTGTTTCTTTTATCGGTTCCACTATCGGCTCGGTCTTTACTTGAGGTGCCTCCTCTACCTGTATATTCTTTTCCGGGGTGTCCTGTTTTGTATCGGTACTTGAACGCTGATCAACCTCTGAAAGAAAACGAACCAGCTGCTCCATCTGTTGTTTCATCTCATTGATTTGCAACCATTCCAACTCATGGAGCAAACGACTTATATTCTGTATCCTGTTAAACGATTCCGTAAAAAAAGAGAATGGCAATGCATCGCTCTTTTGAAGAGACTGCAGCCTTTCTTCCAACGATTGAAGTTCAAGTTGCAACCTATTGAGGTATTCATTTTTAGTTTCCGACATGCTATTTGCTTAATCGAGATGTAATAAAGAGATTCATATTTGAGATAATTGAGAAAGGTTTGTACCTACCCCATTCAATGCAAAATTAATCATATTTTGGAAAGCGCCACAAAATCATCCGGTAAATTTACCAGCAAGAGTCGTTCTGAAGCACGCGTGATGGATGTATAGAGCCATCGGTAGAAATTTTCACCCATATGTTCCTTTTGTACATATCCCAGATCAAGGAAAACATTTCTCCACTCTCCACCTTGTGCTTTGTGGCATGTTATGGCATATCCATATTTCACCTGCAAAGCATTGAAATAGGGGTTCTCTTTCATTTTTTTATACCGCAAGCGCTTCTGTGATATGTCGGCATAATCCTCCATCACATTGGCAAATAAGCGATCGCTCTGTTCGCGGGTGAGACCGGGCACCTCGGTATGCAATACATCGAGGATTATTTTCGCTTCAAACTCAATATCATAATCGCGGTGATACAACACCACGTTGCAGAATCGAAAACCATACATCTCCTCTTCACCTCTAATTCGCATCACCTCCACAAACTCACCGTTGGCCAAAAAGTCGAGATGTTCAAAATCGCTCACCCAGAAATAATTGTTCCGGGTTATCATCAATATATCTCCGGTCGACAATTCACTTTCGCGGTAGAGTACCCTGTTTCGTATACCGTTGTTATAGGCATTTACCCGTTTGTTGGAGCGAGAGATGACAATGGTTTCTTCCGTACCACCCTTGCGATAAGCATCTCCAATTTCATCAATCAATTCGGCCCCGGTAATGCGTTTCACATCTGCAAATCCATTGATTTTCAACTTTGGATATACCTCAGTCTGTTGATAGCGCAATGCATTTCGGAGTGCAGTGGCATTGTGGAGTATACCCGACTCTTCAGCCTGTCGAACAATTTCAGTCAGCATACAATCCTCAACTTGCAACGAATAAGATTGTAGCACAGCCTTATCGAGTGCGGGGCTGTTTTCCTGCATAACCGGTGGTAGCTGAGCATTATCGCCAATAAGCAACATTCGGCACCCCTCACCGGAATAGACATATTCGATTAAATCATCCAGCAATCGGCCTGAACCAAAAAGTGCATAATCGGCCGACTCGTTATTGATCATTGAAGCCTCATCTACAATAAAAAGTGTATGCTTGTGCAGGTTTTCAGTGAGGGTAAAATGAGTTGTTCCTTCTGCAAATTGCTTCTGCCTATATATTTTCTTGTGAATGGTGTATGCCTGTTGAGCAGCGTATCCAGAGAACACTTTTGCGGCACGACCTGTAGGTGCTAGCAAGATGGTTTTCTGATTAAACTGTGCCATGGTCCTTACCAGACTACCTATGAGGGACGACTTACCTGTCCCCGCATAGCCTGTCAGTAGAAAAACCTGATCGGCAACACCGGAAAAAAGAAAATCAGCGATCTGTACGAGAGCACTTTCTTGGTCGTTTGTAAGACTAAATGGGAAATTCTCTCTAATTTTCGCAATAAAAAAGCGATTAACCATTTTTTTTGGTATTTTTTCCAGTAAATGTAGCACAATTATCATTCTTTTTCTAAATTTGTAGTCTAAAATCAGAAAATCAAAATCAAACAGTATAAATTAAAAAAGAAAAAGTCCATGAAAGTTGTAATGAGGGTGCTTTTAGCACTAGGCATTGTTCTTTTAGCGTACATCAGCTGGAGAAGTATCCAGGGGCCCATTGATTTCAACGCAGAAGTTGCGAGACGCGATCAAGCTGTAATCCAAAGATTGGTCGACATCCGCACTGCTCAAATCGCATTTCGTGCTCAAACCGGTTCCTATACGGCCAGTTTCGATACACTCATCAGTTTTGTCAAAGAAGGCAAAATAGCTACGCTTGTTAAATCAGGTGACCTTTCTGAGGCTCAACTTGAAGATGGTATGACCGAAGAAAAAGCGATGAAGATCATCCGCACAGGAGACGAAAAAGCCATCAAAGCAGCTGGTTTATGGGATGAATCGAAAAATGCTCCTCAGTTGGTAAGGGACTCTATCTTTACTCCTGCTGTAGAAGTATTGTATCCAAATCGTACGAGCTTCAACATTGATGATCTGAGATATGTACCTTTTGCAAATGGTGCACAATTTGAAATGGGAGTAGGTTCATTGGTTACCGCTTCCGGATATCCCATCCAGGTGTTTGAGGCCAAAGTTCCATATTCTGTATATTTGGCCGACCTTGACCAGAAACTGTTGAATCAAAAGATTCAGGAGGTTCTTGACCGTCCGGGAAATAAATATCCGGGTATGCAGGTAGGATCATTGGAAGTTGCGAATAACAACGCTGGAAACTGGGAATAATAGGTTTCACCAGCCTCGTATACTATGTTTCTACCGGATAACATTGATTTAGGACATTCCGACGAATATAATTTATCCATTCGGCTTACGCCGAATGGATTTTCTTTTTACATTCATTCGCCCTCCGATCCTTCGATATTTCACTTCCAAGAAACCTCTTTAGGAAGTAAGCTGACCTACCTTGATCATATTAAAAAAGTAATATTTGATCTCGGTTTTTTCAGCCAGGTATTCCATAAGACAGCGGTAACAATCGTTTCTGATCAGTATACCCTTGTACCGGATGCCTATTTCGATCGTAAAAAGGTGGATGATTTGTATCGTTTCAATTTTCACAATCATCAAGGTGTGGTATTGAGTGAAAAAACTCCAGCCGGGTCCTGGCATATTCTTTTTCAGATTCAGGAAGAGATGCATGCATTTTTATTGCGTAATTTATGGAACCCGGTCTTTTGTCACCACGCATCTCCACTGTTGCAGCTTTTTGGAAAAGAACAACAAGGGGTAACAGAAAAAAGTTGCTTCGTGGATTTTCACGACAGCTTTGCGACTATTGTCTGCTTTGATGGCGACAAACTACTCTCTGCCAACACAGTCTCCAACCTAACCCCGCTTGACACCACCTACTTTATTGCAAGTATGTGGGAGAAACTACATCTTAGTCAGACCACCGACAGACTCTATCTCTCAGGAAAGATAGAGGGAGAGAGGGTAACTATCGACACATTGAAGAAGCTGATTCGAAATGTGGAATACTTGGAACTGCATCCGAAGGTGATGCTCACTGAGACACAAAAAAAATCATTACCTACCGATATTCAGGCTACCTTATGCGTATTATAAGTGGTAAATATAAATCGAGAAGAATACAGGTTCCTCCCAATTTAAAAGCGCGACCAACGACCGATTTCGCGAAAGAGAGTCTATTCAACATCCTGCATAACAGACTCGACTGGGAAGAGACTGCCGCACTGGATCTATTTTCCGGTACGGGAAGCATTGCGTTGGAACTGGTTTCAAGAGGTTGCAACTACGTAGTGAGTGTGGAGCAAAATCAAAATCACTTCAACTTCATCTGCCAAGCGCAGGAGAAGCTTGGGGCCAAGGAGCTTTTTCCGGTCAGAGCAGATGTGTTTAAATATCTACAAACCCTTAAAAAACAGTTTGATTTTATTTTTGCCGATCCGCCCTATGATATGGCGGGTATTGACACGTTGCCAGGTATTGTCTTTGAACGGAACTTGTTAAAGGATGATGGACTTTTTGTGCTGGAGCATTCCAATAAATTCAATTTCACCCAAGCTCCTCACTTTCTTGAGGAACGTTCGTATGGGAGCGTACATTTCTCCTTTTTTAGTCGCTGACAGTTTTGTTTTTCTTATATTTGCAACCGGTATAATTTAGTAAAAACCTTTGCGCCTGTAATTCTTGTAGCGGACATATGCTGTATTAACAGCGATTGTCATGACATTCGTATGCTTATAGTGTCCGCATTTGTTTTGCATGCTGCAAAAAACACAAACGTAAAATGAACAGAAAATTAGTGCAAACGAAGAAGGTGTATCGTTTCAAACGATTCGCTCGTAAGTCGTACAGCGTTTTCAACAGCTTGCATAAGACAATCACCATAGGTGTCTTGTCGGGTTGCGCCCTGATGAATGCGCATGCGGCTATTGTTGATCCGGCAGAAAAGATTGCCACTGAACGATCTATTGACACAATACCTTCTACAGAGCTTGATGAGGTTGTGGTAACTGCTACAAAGGTGGGACTGCCTTTGAACCTTGCAGCTAAGCAAGTGACCCTCATTTCAAAACAGGAAATTGAGCGAGCGCCGGTGCGCAGCATCGAAGATCTTCTCAAGTATGTAGCAGGTGTAGACATCCTGCAGCGCGGACCGCACGGCGTACAGGCGGACATCTCTCTTCGTGGCGGATCATTCGATCAGACAGCCATCCTTCTAAACGGTATTAACCTTACCAGCCCCCACACAGGACATTACAGTTTCGACATTCCGGTCAACCTTTCCGATATCGAGCGCATAGAGATTGTGCAAGGACCCTCTTCCATGGTATATGGTGCAAGTGCCTTTGCTGGGGGAGTCAACATCATCACTAAAAAGGAGGAAAAAGCCACTGCTTTTGCCAAACTGGAGGGTGGCATGCATGGCCTCTTTGGGGCAGAGGCAAGGGGATCATACAAGGTAGGCCTTGCTTCTCACTCCTTCTCTGCCGGATATAAACAATCGGACGGCTACATACGGAATAGCGATTACAAAATCACAAACCTACTTTGGCAGAGCCGGTTTAGGGCAAACGGATCGAATATCGATTTTCAAGCGGGGTTGAATAATAAAGCGTACGGTGCCAATACCTTCTACAGTGCCGCTTATCCAAATCAGTTCGACAATACAGAGGGCATCTTTTTCTCCGTGAGAGGAGAATCACAGGGGAAGCTGAAGTTTATTCCACATATTTACTGGAATCGTCATTACGACGAGTTTCAGCTCATTCGGGAGGGTACTCCTGATGTACCTGACTGGTACAAGAGCCACAACTATCATCGCAGCGATGTGTTCGGTATGAACCTCCATATGCAGGTTGCCACCACTTGGGGTATCACCAGCTTTGGTGGAGAATTCAGGAACGAGGGGATCCTGAGCAACGTGCTGGGTAAACCAATCGAAGAAAGTATCGGGAAATACACAAAATCAGATAATCGAACCAACATCAGCTATTTCGCTGAACATAATTTCATTTGGGAGAAGCTGACAATCTCGTTGGGAGGATTGTTGAATTACAATACAGCCATTACAGACCAGGTGGACTTCTATCCTGCGCTGAATGGTTCGTTTCGAGCAACAGATCACCTCAGTCTGTATACCTCCTGGAATAAGGCAACCCGTATGCCCACCTTTACCGATCTTTATTATACGACTGCCACACATATGGGGAACATTGATTTGAAATCGGAACAGTCGGAAGCATTTGAAAGTGGAATCAAATATAGTCACCCCGTGGTACGCGCAAATGTTGCCCTATTCCTCATGAAGGGTAGAAACATGATCGACTGGGTGAAGACTTCCCCCGAAGCATTGTGGGAATCTCGCAACCATACACAACTCAACAAGAAAGGGTTTGAAGCAGCATTGAATGTCAACCTTACTTCTTGGTTTGGAGAGCAGCAGCCCTTGCGGTCATTTTCGGCCGGTTACATGTTCATCGATCAGGAACGGGTGAAGGATGAATTGATATCGAACTACTCATTGAATCATTTGCGTCACAAGGTGACAGCAGAGCTGCATCACACAGTGGTGAAACGACTCACCCTGTCGTGGCACTTTCGCTGGCAACAACGAATGGGGTCGTATGTGCAGTATGTAGATCTGAAGCCGGGAGAGAAGGTAGAATTTGCACCAGTTGCATTATTCGATGCGAAGGCCAACTATGAATTGGGTTGCACGAACCTGTTTCTTCAAGCCAACAATATTTTTAATACCACCTATGTGGATCTAGGCAACATTCCGCAGCCCGGATTCTGGTTCACAGGTGGTGTGAGCATCCGACTTTAATTTACACTCGTAAAAGCAAAAGAGGCTATTTTCAATTGCCGACAAGTACTCCCGAGATGCACCAGTAGCTAGAGCTGTTTCCTGCAGGATCACCTACCGGTATGGCCACCTTTACCTGATGTGATCCTGCCTTTAGCTCACCCACATGGATGTAGACCGGATAACTCACTGTGCCGGGACACCAACCCGAGCGACTTAAGTCTGACGAAGAGAGACCGTTTGAGAAATTTCCCGAAGCGGGATTGCGTTCTCTGTAACTGCCACAATCTTCGCGCCACGGAGTGTAGGCGATGATGCGTTCACCATTTAAGAATACCTCATTCAGCTTCGGATTAAACTCATCACCTCCACCCCATCCACCATGTCCGGTGGAAATATAGCGGATATAGGCATTTTTCAGATCTTTGTCGGTCGTAAAATTTACCGTCAGTGAGTCATTACGAAAGAGATTCTCGGGGTAGCTCTGGCCGGCCATCTCCATAATATTAACTGTTGCAAAAAGTGGATACACCTCTTTCTCCTGGGCATCCGACTGAGGGTAATATTTGATGTCAAGCGTTACATTGTGCCCATCGTGAACGTAGTTCCCAATCCAAGCCCCTACCCATACTTCACCTTTCAGCAAAGAAGCATAGTCGGTCACTTCCTGTTTGAATAGGACCGAATCGGGCCAGTTGTAATTGGCCACTTCAATGTGATTATATCCTCTCACACCAAAAGAGGTGTAGAAACGCATCAATTCAAGTGGAGGTAGATAATCGTCCGTAACCACCATTCCTTGGTAGGCTTTTCCATCTTTATCATAATATTGAGGCAGGGATTCCTTGCCATTGAGAAGACCTTCAATAAAAGAATGTTCCCGTCCTGTTGGAATTATAAAAATTGATCCGGTGCGGTCGTATGCATCACCCTCTGAGTAATGAGACAGCTCGGCAAAGATGGAGTAGCCATCATTTACCTCCGGCAGCTTCACCTTCCTCAACAGAATGGAACCTTGGGCAAAGCGCAGTACTTTGTCCGCTTCAAGTTGGGTTACATTGGGAATATCACGAAAATAAATGCTTTCGTGATCGAATACATTCACAGAAATTACTTGGCTCTGTTGAATTCGATAATTGAAAGCCGATGCTTTGAGTTCAGTCCCCTCCAACAAGGGCGCCAGCTGTAACTTCTCTTTGATGAGTTCAACCTTACTGGCTTCAGCCATGACATTGCCATTTCTCACCACCTTCAGTACGACACCGTCGGGTATAGCCACACCCGGAAGGACAGAACCACGCATACCCAGTTCGGTAGTGTACCATATCTCCATGGAGTTGGTATTGATCACTGTCTTGGCTTTCCGACAAGTATATCCAGCAATCACCGCAGCTTCATCCAAGAATTCAAGTCCCTGGTTCATCCTAAACGTACGAACTGTATATATGAATTCAGTATCGCCAAGAAGGGCGGTCTTAATCTCCTTTCCTGCATTGTAATCGAGATAGGTCGTCTGCACAGGCGCACTTACTTCTCGCCCGTCGGTTTGTGTAGTAATGCGCGCCATATCTCCGGAAATCTCCATCACGGTTTGAGGAAGATCGGCACGACCTGATCCTCCCATTGGATATATAATTCGAATGGATTCGAATTGAACGCTTCCTTTATTCCCTTTCAGGTGTGAAGGGGTGAATTCAACAGCTGTAGCAGTCGCTCCAATGAGCAACCCTACGAACAATAACATCAATTCTTTTTTCATTTGACTTTGGTTATAGAATTTGTCCTATTTTTGCTGCAAATGTAGGAAAAGTTTTATCACGGTCTATCCTATTTCAATCCCTCCAAAGGATATCATTCCAAATTTCAGGTTAGTTCGAGTAGGTAAGGATTATTCCGTATATTTGTAAAAACCATTTATCTTTCGGTAAAACAGTTACTTTAATAAAAACAAAACAGTATGTTTCAAAAATTGGTGGCGATAGAGCCAACGAGTCTTATTCCATCGGCGGAAAAAAAACTACACGCTTTTGCCAATGAGGTTGTATTATTTCCCGATAAACCCAATGATGACGACAACGAAATTGCTGCACGCATTGGTGATGCCGATGCTGTACTGCTAAGCTATACGACCCAACTGAGGAAGGGGGCACTGGAACAATGTCCCAATGTAAAATATATTGGTATGTGCAACTCACTCTACACGCCGGAGAGTGCCAATGTGGATATTTATTATGCAAACAGTCGGGGAATTACCGTTACCGGTATTCGTGATTATGGCGATGAGGGTGTGGTGGAATATGTTATCAGCGAGCTGGTACGTTGTTTCCATGGTTTTGACCAAGAACCATGGGATGGAATGCCTCGTGAGATAACGGGATTGAAAGCTGGAATTGTCGGACTCGGCAAGTCGGGCGGTATGATTGCCGATGCACTTCATTTTTTTGGTGCAGAGATCAGCTATTTTGCTCGCAGTGAAAAGGAAGATGCGAAAGCAAAAGGGTATTGTTTTCTTCCATTGGATGAATTGCTAGTCAAAAACGAAGTAATTTGCTGTTGTCTCAATCGGAATACCGTGCTCCTGCATGCTCCACAGTTTGAGAAACTAGGTAACAGAAAGATATTGTTCAACACCGGACTGTCGCCGGCATGGGATGAGGAGCCTTTTTTAGAGTGGTTAAATGGAGATAATTTATGTTTTTGCGATACCGTAGGCGCTCTAGGAGGTGAACACCTGCTCACCAATCCCAATGTTCGCTGTATGCATGTGTCAACAGGCCGTACTCGTCAAGCGTTTGATCGGTTAAGTGAAAAAGTAATTCAAAACCTTTCCAACTATACAGGTATCAACGTATAATTCTCAATTTGAGTAGAAATATGACCGAGTTCTCTCAAATAATGAGAGAACTCGGTTTGTATATTTTGCCCTAAAAAACAATGGGAGAAACAATATTCTGCAGGGTTGCAACAACCGACCAGCCCGCAATTTCTGGGGTGGCACTGAAGACGTCGACAACAGCATGCACCTGGTCATTCTGTATCTCTACCCGCTGCCTATCGCCCGCTTCAAAACGGGGAGTCGACTCCATGGTAACCTGTAATTTTTCGGGACCCACTGTTGCCAGAGATGCTGCCACCGCTACATTCAAACCGGTAGGGAATACCGCTATTGCCTCCCGTGCTGTACCGGAAAAGATCTGTTTGTTTTTGGACTCCATTTCGGCACTATAATAATTTGATCTCCTAAAAGCTCCTACTCCCTTTTCATTCAAGAACTGGGCGGAAGCATTTCCCATCAGTGTGGCAGTGCGTAGTACATCGAACCCACCTGTGGCTCCTGAAGCAAGATAAACGCGTGTTCCGAATTCATTGCCGGCCTCCTTCACCGCTTCTAAAAAACGATCATCCGCAAGAGCCCCAATTGATAACGTAACAATGGATGTTCCATTTCTCAGCGTTGGCAATGCAATTTCCTTCATTGCTGCCGGTGATGCAGCCTCCACCAAATAGTCGGGTTTCAATTCAAGCAAATCATTCAGTGAAATACATACGCTGCATGACTTACCTGCTTGCGTCATCCTTGAAGCAAGTCTTTCAGCCTTGGCAGTTGTACGTGAATAAACACCCACAAGTTCATACTCGGGTAAGATCCCATTTAACAGGGCATCTGCCACAATATCGGCTAGATAACCACAGCCTACAATTACAATTTTATTCATACGTACAAAGATAGCCCCTTCAAACAAACACTCATAATAAAGAAGAGAGAAATCAAAATTTAGATTCTTATTTTTTTTCGCTTACTTTGCAAAATAATTGCTCGACTATAGTATACAACAACTATCTTACATTCAACGAATAGAAAACATGCATATGTGAGGCATCATCCCATCTATGAAGTTGCTGTTTGATGGCCCTTGCGTAACACCTTTCGATTAATTTGGTGCGTTTTTTTTACAGAACAAGCGGAAAAATAAATGGAACTTGCCACTCTCTATAATCTATATGTGGATGACTTATTCACCTATGGATGTTACCTCGGCTTCGATGGAGAGATCGTAAAAGATGCCATACACGATGTTTTTGTAAAGCTCACGATGGATGATGCTCAAATAAAGGAGATCACTAACATTAAATTTTATCTTTTCAAATCACTAAAAAACAGACTTCTCGACATCTACAAGAAACTAAAGAGAGAGGTCGTAAAGGATAATTTTGCACCTTTTGATGAAATGCCTTATGGAGAGATGCCCTTCCACATAACGATGAATGTTGAAGAGGACTATATCGAGAAAGAGGAACAGATAGTGATTAAAAAAGAGATAGATGAGATGTTGAATTCCCTCACATCACGCCAGCGTGAGATTATCTACCTTCGATATGTACATGAATATGAGTACAATGAAATTGCTGAACTACTTCACATCTCCGTCCATAGTTGTCGCAAACTAGTCTCCAAAGCCATCCTGAGCCTTCGAGAAAAATATGGCATTGCCTTCCTGATTTTCTCCCAAACGGGTTTCTTTCTTTCCAAACTCTAATTTGATTCCAACATTGGAATGATTTTTTATCGACATCGACAACCATCATTCCGAGAATACACCAATAACAATGGTTGTTGGCAGTAGATATAATGTTAAAATTTCAGTTTTTTTTTAAATAAAGGGGATAACTCGACGTGCCAATCGTCTTTATTACAACAAAGGATCTTTGCATGGAAACTATCCTTATATAGTACAAAAAAACAGAATCATGGAGCATGACAAGCATTATTCTCACTTTACAGACCTGCTGAAAGACAGGGATTTTCTCCGTTGGCAACTGCTTCCGGATGAGGACCTCAATAAATACTGGCATGCATTTTTCGTGCAACATCCGGAACTGGAAGATGAGCGACAGAAGGCGATTGATTATCTGAGAAATGAGGGTCTGAATAAAAAAATCCTGCCGTACAACGAACGTTCGGCTCTTTTAGAAAAAATTCAACGGAGTGTCAATCAAAAGAGAAAGAAACGGATTCGTACGGTATTGTGGTATGCATCTTCTGCTGCTGCCATTGCCCTTATGGTCATTGGCATCACCCTATTCCGACCAGATATAGAACCTTTTGAAAGCCCGAATGAAGAGTTGATTATTGGGGAATTATTGAATCACCAAGATATTCAGTTCATCTCCAGCGGTGAAGCCATCTCCTTTAATCACGACGTGGAGGTAACCCTCGATGAAAAAGGTACAGTTGAAATCATTCAGAGCGACAGCAACGTCACCCGCCTTGATGTAAAGCGTGAATTGGTAAACTCGTTGATTGTGCCTTATGGAAAACGTTCTACCCTTACCTTGGCCGATGGTACTCGGGTTTGGCTGAATTCGGGATCTGTATTGGAGTTTCCATCTCAATTTCCCGGAAAGAGCAGGGAGGTAAAACTGGTTTCGGGTGAGATGTACGTGGAGGTGGCACACGACAAAAACAAACCGTTCTATGTACACACTTCCGACTTCAACGTGAGAGTCTATGGCACAAAATTCAATCTCACAAATTATGAAGGGACACCCCATTCAGTTGTGTTGGTAGAGGGGAGCGTGAGTGTGATGAAGGATGCGGCAGAAACGCTTTTAAAACCCAACGAGCAATTGCTTATCTCGGAAGGGAACATGGAGCGGCAGATAGTAGACGTAACTCGTTACACCAGCTGGAAAGATGGTTTTCTACTCTTGGATAAAACCCCAATGACCGAAGTGTTGGAACAGGTTGGGCGATATTACAACCTCTCATTCAACTACGAACAGGATATGAATCTCAAAAACCGTACCTGCTCAGGTAAAATATATCTATCTGATAATCTAGATAACGTAATGACAACAATTGCACTGCTTAGTGCTACTAAATATGAAAAAATAAACGACCGAATCTATATCGGCCATGAATCAGAATAAATAGATATGCCTATGAAGAGATAAATAACGTGTTATAAAAAAAAGAGTCGGACGATACTGCGAATATCATCCGACCAGGGTAATTTAATTTTCTTAGTCCAATAATAATTAAATTGAGCAAAAATATGAATAAAAAAACTATTGCGGATATAATTCATCGCAATATATCTAAACAGACGGTAAGAATCATGAGAACAACCCTGTTTTTACTACTTTGTACCTTCATGTTCTCTCAAGCAGCGAACAGTTATTCACAGGTCTTTGATTTTAACTTGAGATCCACTTCCATCAAGGAGGTATGCAAAGAGATTGAACGAAAAAGTGACTATATCTTTGTATTTTCGGATAATAGCGAGAAAATGATCAACAAGAAAATCGACCTTAAAGCAAACAAGGAGAATGTGGTCGATTTGTTAGAGAGTCTGTTGTCCAATACAGGTCTGGCGTACAAGATTCTGGACAAGCAGATTGTAATTTATTCAACAAAAGAGGAGTCTGCAACTGCAACCTTGGAACCGACAACCACTGTTGCACAGCAGCCTGCGAAAAAACAAATAACGGGTAAAGTTACCGACAACAAAGGAGAATCCATCATCGGGGCCAATATCATTGAACTTGGTACCACAAACGGTACTGTAACCGATATTGATGGAAACTTTTCATTGTTGGTAGAGCAAAATGGATCGATCAGAATAACCTATATTGGTTATTTGGAACAAACCATTTCTACTGCAGGTAATGCGCGCTTCAATATTGTACTACAGGAAGATACAAAATCGTTGGAGGAACTGGTTGTTATTGGTTATGGTACACGTCAACGGAAAAGCATCACGGGTGCAGTTGATCAGGTAAATTCAGAGATGTTTGAAGACCGACCCGTGAGCAATGCTGTACAAGCACTTCAAGGAGCATCGGCGAACCTGATCATTCAGCAAAAGAACATGAACCCCAACGATAATAACCTCAGCATCAACATCCGTGGTGTCAGCACAATGGGTAACAACGACCCGCTTATTGTGATTGATGGTTTGATCTCATCTGCCAACACTCTTAACAGTATCAACCAAAACGACATTGAAAATGTATCGGTCTTGAAAGATGCCGGTAGTGCCGCTATCTATGGTTCGCGTTCTGCAAACGGTGTTATATTGGTTACCACAAAAAAGGGTTCAAAGATGAATAAACCTGTCGTCCGTTTAAGTGGCCTATTAGGTTATCAGGATCCCGATATTCTATTCCAACCTGTTGAGGGATGGCAAAATGCCATGTATCGCAATCAAGCGAACATTAATGCAGGAAGTGCACCAGTATACACACCCGCACAAATTAGAGATCTTTACGAGCATCGGGGTGAAGAGTATTGGTATTTCAACAAAATCATGCAAAAAGGTTTGCAGCAGAGCTACAACCTGAACATCTCAGGAGGAAGTGAAAATACCACCTACATGGTTTCTGCAGGATACCTGAATCAGGAAAGTAACTTCGTGGGTGATTTCGGTTTGGAAAGATATAACGTACGTTCTAACATCACCACCGAGTACAATCGATTTAAATTAACTTCCCTAATGGCCTATAACCGCAGGAACGAAAGAACCATTGCCGGAGGTACAGGGAACACCATCATCAACTCATCTCGTATACCACCCTATTACTACTATCAGTTTGAACAGGATGGAAAATACCTGATCAACGATATTATCGGTGATGACAATACACTGGCAAAGCTTAAAGAGGGTGGTTATGAGAATAAAGATGAAGATAATTTCATCGGCAGCATGAACCTCGATTTTAACGTAGGTGGTGGACTGACAGCAAAAGGACTGGTGGGTATTGACCTTACGCAACACCATCGCTTTAGAAGGGACATCATGGTTCCCCTCTATTCACGGAACGACTTGGAAACACCGGTTGTTAATATCAATCCTAATCGCCTTACCGAAGATTATAACAACAAACGATATACTCTCAGTACCCAATTTTTATTGGATTATGAGCGTACTTTCAACGAAGCTCACCATGTAACTGGTTTATTGGGTACCTCCAATGAGTCATATACCTACAAAGCAAGTCGCATGGCTTGGAAGTTTACGGATCCCGACTTGGGACTTCCCACAACAGACGACGCAGAACAGGATACAGGAAACTTCACCTCCAACGGTGCAGAGGGTGGTAATCCGGCTACTGACAAAACCAGCATTACCTCTCTCTTTGGACGTATCGGATATAACTATATGGACAAATACTACGGAGATGTTTCATTCCGTTACGACGGTTCATCGAAGTTTGACAAAAAGAACAGATGGGGCTTCTTCCCCTCTTTCTCGGGTGCATGGAGATTGTCGGAAGAGAATTTCATGGAATCCTATCGCGATCAGATTGGTGACCTGAAACTGAGAGGTTCGTATGGTGTATTGGGTAATCAGAATGTGGCCAACTACTCATACCAGACAGTTTATCAGATGTATACCAATACATATGTTTTCAATAACGAAGCCGTACCGGGAACAGGATTTACATATGGTAATAAAAACCTGACTTGGGAAAAATCGGGTAACCTAAACGTGGGTTTGGATGCAGGGTTCCTGAACAACAACCTCTTTGTCTCGGTTGATTATTTCAACAAACGTACATGGGATATCCTGCTTGCACCTGAGGTATCATCCGTTTTTGGCAGCTCTGCAGCCAGAGAAAATGCGGGAGAGATGCGGAACATGGGATGGGAAGCTACTATAACCTACCGTTTGCGTTCGGGAGATTTCAATCACCAGTTTAACCTCAACATCTCCGACTCAAAAAACAAAATTACCGACTTTGGTGGCAAAGAAAGAATCGACCAGAGTGATCAGATGTATAAAATAATTCGGGAAGGAGTAGCCCTTGGGTCGTACTTTGGATATAAAACCGATGGTTATTTCCAGAGTATCGAAGAGATTGCGCAAAGTGCACTCCCTGTAGGAGCAATTGTACAGCCTGGAGATGTGAAATATGTGGATCAGAACGGCGACAACGTAATTAATGAGGAGGACCGTGTTGTATTGGGTAACGCATTTCCACGTTATACCTTCGGGTTTAACTACGATCTGCAATACAAGGGATTCGACCTAAGTATTCTCTTGCAAGGTGTTGGTAAAAGAGATATGTATATTCGTGGTGAGCTGATAGAGCCTTTCCACTCTAACTACTCCTATGCAATTTACAAACACCAACTCGATTTCTGGACACCGACCAATCCTAACGCTCGTTGGCCAAGACTGATCGCCCCAAGCTCTCCTTCAAGTAGTAACAACTGGGGTAGATCGGGTACCGACATTTACCTTTTAAATGGTGCCTATTTACGCGTTAAGAACATTCAACTGGGATATACTTTGCCAAAACATCTTACCAGCAAAATAGGTATGCAAAAGTTACGCATTAGTGCCAATGCACAAAATCCGTTGACACTGACCAAAAATTCATTCATTGATCCCGAAACATCCGAATTTGGTAACAACATGGGTGGTATTGGTGGCGTTAGTGCCAACAGTGCACGCAACTATCCAACACTGGTTTATTACGGAATGGGCTTAGATATTGAATTTTAAAAAAGATTATTCTCTATGAAAACAAAAATCATACAATATATCACAACCGTTTTGGTCGCACTTGTCACTCTGTCCGCTTGCAATGAGCTGGATTTGGCTCCGACCAACAAATTCACCGATGCCAATTACTGGACCTCAACCGACAAAGCAGCGGCTGTACTCAATATGGCCTATAGTCAGTTATTTAACGCCAACTATTTCTTCGCCAACGAGCGACTGACCGATAATCTCTATGAGGGAAGAGGTAATTCCGACGAAAAGATTATTACTTCAGGGCAAGCTGATGCAGCACTGGGACGTTTTGCCAATGAGTGGAGAAACTGCTATGAAGGGATAAAGACCTGTCATATTTTCCTCGAAAATGTGGATCAAGTACCGAATATGGATCCGGTTATCAAAGAACGGATGATTGCTGAAATTCGTTTTATCCGTGCATCGTTGTATTTCCGTTTGGCCTCACACTATGGGGATGTTCCTTTCTTCGATTATAACATTACCCTGCAGGAGGCCAACAATATTGAACGCACTCCCAAATCAGAAGTGATTGCTTTTGTAAGAAGTGAGTTGAATGCCATTGTAAGCCAGCTTCCTAAACAAGGTGAGTATGCCGCTAAAGATCGGGGAAGAATCACACAAGGTGCTGTGATGACCCAGTTGGCTCGGACCTACCTTTATGAAAACGATTGGACCAATGTGGCCTCTGTGACTGGTAAAATCATCAATGGAGATTATGGCCAGTACCAACTATTTTCAAGTTATGAAGGCCTTTTTCTTCCTGAAAATGAATTGAACGAAGAGGTTATACTCGATTTAGGATACACATTGAGTTTGAGAACATGGTCAGAAATGTATGATGCCATCCCTCTCACTGTTGGAGGTCGTATCAATGCTTTTGCCCCTACACAGGAGCTGGTGGATGATTATATCATGAAAAATGGAAAAGCAATTCATGAAAGTGGTTCCGGATATAACGAAGATGATCCCTATGTAAATAGAGACCCACGCTTTAACGCAACCATTGTTTATCATGGATACCAATGGAAGAAAGCCAACGGAACAACCTCAACCATCTACATCAAACCAGGCTCATCAGCCAGTGCAGGTGCATCAACATTGGATGAATATGCTGGTCCGGGACAAAACTCAACAGCCACAGGATACTATATCAGAAAATATTTCGATCCAACCGCTCCGGAAGGTATGGCTGCGGGACTAAATCTGATTCTGATGCGCTATGCCGATGTGCTGCTGATGTATGCTGAAGCTAAGTATGAGTTAGGTGAGATGAATGAAGCGGTTTGGAATGAAACCATTCGTCCTATTCGCCAGCGTGCCGGTTTTAGCGATGCCTCTGCTCTTAATTACCCTACAGAAGGAAACCTTCGGGAGATTATTCGTCGCGAGCGTCGTTGTGAATTGGCGATTGAGGGTCTGCGCATTTTTGATATCCGTCGTTGGGGAACTATTGAAACAGTGATGAACACGACCCCTAGAGGAGCGAAGTTTGCTGCAGGCAATAGCCAATATATCACCCTCGACCAACGTAGATTCAACAAGGATAGAGATTATCTGTTTGCGATTCCGCAGTCTCAACGAGATATCAACAAGAATCTCACTCAGAATCCTTTATATTAACTTAGTGATGGAACATACCAATAAAAAGTATCATATGAAGACAATATATATCAAACTACTGATACTCTCTTGCTTGTTAGGGACATGGATGGCATGTAACAGTGACGGCGAAGTAAGAGACCTGGGTGTAACACCCGTAAAAGCACTCTATGAACCAACCGACGGAAGAACACTCACACTTCAGGCGTCTGCATCGGCTATGCTCTATTTTGAATGGGAACCATCTCGTGCAGAAGATAGCGGTGCTGTACTTTATGAAATTGCTTTTGACAAAGAGAATGGCGACTTTTCAAATCCTGTTGCCATGATTGCGGCCGACAATAATGGAGGCAGCAACTTCGCTACCATTACCCATAAGCAATTGAATCAAATTGCAGCATTGGCAGGTATAGAATCGTCCGCACAGGGTACACTCAAATGGACGGTGTTTGCCTCCAAAGGTATCAATCCGGTGAAAGCTGAACAGGAGCGTACGATTACACTCACCCGATTGGCAGGATTTGCCAATATCCCCGATCAACTTTACATTACTGGGGCAGCCACAGAAGCTGGAAGTGATCTTTCGAAAGCGATACGGATGAAACGCGTCAACGAAGGAGAATTTGAGATTTACACCCGGTTGACTGAAGGGCAGTCGTTCCAATTCACCAATGCGTCAACTGGTGATCCCCTTCGCTATTCACTCAGTGGTGAGAAAATTGTTGAGGGAGGAAAAACTACTGTCTCAAAGACGGGTATATACAAATACTACCTCGACTTTAACATTGGCGCGTTTACTGTTAAGGAGATTACCAAAGTCAGTATTTTCTTATGCTGGTCGCAACTAAAAATTGAACTACCATACAAAGGTTTCGGCGTATGGGAATTAACCAACCACACCATCACCGGTCTAACCGACAATAACAACAACGATGATCGATACAAGTTCAGGATGGAAAGCTCAGCCGGTGAAACAGAATGGAGAGCACCAGCCAACGACAGCAAACCATCGGGAAATGAAGCTTACTACTATATGGTTGAAAGGGATAATGTACAACAGTGGACAGATGGGCAGATTTGGAAGAGCCCTTCTACAACAGGATGGAGTGACAAAACATATGACATAATGTTCTCACTTAATCCGCAAACCCCCTATACCCATAACCTCACGATTAAATAATTGAATGCATCATGAAGAAAATAGCTACATACTGGATGATGATCGTTTCACTGCTTATTCTTTTCATCGGGTGCAGTGACTCAATGGGAGAAACCGATCATAGTCTGACCGAAGTCAAGACACTGATTGAACCGATGAACGACAAAAGCCTTGAGCTCCTGCCAGCCGTTTCTGCATCTACCTATTTTGAGTGGGAACATGCTGACATAAATGGGGGACCTGCCATTTATCAGATTGCTTTTGATAAGGTGGATGGTGATTTTTCAAATCCTCTCTATCTTGCATATTCGGGAAACAACGGTTTCAACAACAACATTACAATCTCACACAAGCAACTCAACAAGATCATGGGTATTGCCGGTGTAACACCTTCGGGCACTGGCACGATTAAATGGACTGTCTTCTCTTCGAAAGGGACACACTTTCTCAAGGCTGCCCAAGATAATAAACTTACGATAACCCGTCTGGCCGGTTTTGCTGAAGAGGATATCCCTGTGGATCTATTTGTAACTGGTGAAGCTTCCGAAGGAGGAACAGATCTGAGCAAAGCACATAAGATGAAAGCCATCTCGAACGGTGAGTTTGAAGCTTATACCAAACTAAAAGCAGGTGCTCCTTTCTATTTTGTGGATGCAGTTACCGGTTCGCAAAAGAAATTCTCCTTTGAAGGTGGACTGGTTAAGAAAGAAGGCACCTCCACTGTTGCGACAGACGGAGTATATAGGATTACGCTCGACTTCAATACAGGTGCAAGCACCCTTACACTGGTAACTCGTATGGCTTTCTATTTTAGTCCTGAGGGTCAGATTCTTTTCGATATTCCGTATAAGGGTTATGGCGTTTTCCAAACCACTGAGACCGTAACATTCAAACAAGAGAGTTGGGGTCGCGATGAGCGGTACAAACTCAGAATGTTTGTGAAAGAAAATGGTGGTGAAGGGGAAGAAACCGAACTAGAATGGGGAACGCTCAATCAGACTGATTCTCGTCCGACTGCCTCAAGCCCTGAATCCTATTATTACCTCAAGCTGGTGAACCCAACTCGATGGGATAACAAATGGAAACTGATGGGCGATTTTGATGGAAACCCTGGTGTGTATACAATTTATCTACAAGCAGATAAACCGTATACCCACTCCATCACCAAGCCATAAACGTTGTTGAGGGAAAGCAAAAATGAGGAAGTAAGAATGAGAAGATTATAACCAGTCATTCTTACTTCCTTTGCTCTTTGGCAGAATTATTTTTGATTGATGGTTGAATAAAGATCCCTGTAAACAGGTTGAGAGAATAAATAAACAATCAAGACCCGGTAGGGATTATAACATAGGAAAAAAAGAGAACATGAACAACAAATATCTAGTATTGCTTCTCGCAACAATTCCATTCTGGCTTGCATGCGGGAAAGAAGAACTTCCTAAACAGGATGATGATGACGATAAAAATGTGACTATTGACTGGAATGCAGCAGCCAATGACGGTAGTAATGCACTGATCAATTCTTTCTGGAATGCAAATGGTCAATACTTCAATACAGACAATAATGGTAATACCTCTTTTCAGTACTGGCCCAATGCACATGCACTCGATGTATTGATTGATGCGTATCTGCGAACAAATGATGCCACCTATTCAAGTTATTTCGAAAAATGGTTTGTTGGTGTGAAAGCTCGTAACGGGAACAGTTGGAACAACGACTATTACGATGACATGGAGTGGAACGCACTGGCTCTTCTGCGTGCATGGAAAGCAACAGGAGATGTGCGTTACAAGGATGCGACACTAGAACTCTGGGGGTATATCAAACAGGGTTGGAATGAGCAAGCAGGAGGAGGTATCACCTGGAAGAAAGGAATGGAATACAGTAAAAACGCCTGCTCCAATGGTCCAGCCGCTATACTGGCAGCAAGACTTTACCAGGAGTTTGGAAATACGGAAGATAGGGAGTGGGCCATTAAGATCTACAACTGGCTTAAATCTACACTTGTAAACACGAACAACGGGATGGTATATGATAACATTGATGCAAACACTGGAGTAATTAAAAAAGAGTGGGTTTTTACTTACAACCAGGGGACCTACATCGGAGCAGCCATAGAACTGCACAAAATATTCAATGAAAAAGCATATCTGAATGATGCGGTGATTGCAGCTGATTATACCATCAGTAGTCTTGTGGAGAACTCTATTCTCAAAAGTGAAGGAACAGGAGATGGGGGACTTTTCAAAGGAATTTTTATCCGTTATTTTACCCAGTTAATCCAACAGGAGCGTCTCGATGCAACGGCTCAAAGACGTTACCTGCAATTTATGAAGCTCAATGCTGAAACTTTATGGAACCAGGGCACCCAAAAACCGGGCACCTTATTTGGACCCAATTGGAGAGTGAAACCCGGAACAACAACCGGTTTAACGGAACAACTAAGTGGTTGCATGTTACTCGAAGCTGCAGTATTATTACATAAAAAAGAACTACTATGAATAAGTTATACACCCTTCTTTTAATGGCATTTATTGCTGCTGGCTGCACAGTAGACAAGCCACTTACCAGTTATGTGAACCCCCTACTGGGAACAGCTACTCTTTGGGAGCCGGAGGATCTGGGATATGTGCGTACATGGAAGGAACGTACGTGGGGTGCTGAGGTTTTCCCCGGCTCCTCACTGCCCAATGCAATGGTGCAGTTAAGTCCGGTGACACAGTTTCGCAGTGGTGCCGGTTATCAATATGAAGACACGGTGATATATGGTTTTTCACACACCAACAAAGGCCATTGGAATCTGCTACATCTACCATTGTTACCGGCAACTGGAGAGATATCGCCCTCTGATTATGCTTCGGGCTTTAGCCATCAAAAGGAATCTGCCCGCCCTGGATATTACCGTGTCTTTTTGGAGAGATACGGCATTGATGCAGAGCTTACCTCTACATTACGTTGTGGTTATCATCGTTATAGCTTCCCTGATAACGAACATAAACAGGTTATTGCCGATATGAATCGTACAAATAACCATGTGAAAGAATGGAGCATCCAGCAAACAGGAGAAAAGGTATTCACCGGTTTTCAGGATGCTGAAGGGAAGATCTATTTTTATGCGGTTTCAAATTATCCAATTGAAAGCATAGAAGAGCTTAATGATGAAGCCCATGGTGTCTCGGTAATTCACTTTGGAGAAAATGAAAATAACGAACCACTGGAATTGAAAATTGGCTTCTCATTCGTCAATATTGAAAATGCAAGATTAAATCTTGAAAAGGAGATGATATCGAAAAGCTTCGCACAGGTAACACAAGAAGCCGATAATACATGGGAAGCTCTCCTTTCAAAAATAAAGGTAAGTGGAGGTACAGAGAGAGAAAAGGGAATTTTTTATTCTACCCTCTATCGATCATTCCTATGGCCAGCACTTCGGAGTGATGTAAACGGTGATTTTACCGATGAAAATGGAGAGGTGGTCAACAAAGGATTCCGCTATTACACCAATCCCTCGTTTTGGGATGACTACCGAAATAAGCTTGTGTTATTGGGTATGATCTCTCCAGATGTCACGGCAGACATCATTCAATCGATTACCGACAAAGGCGAAAAAAGAGGTGGATATATGCCAACCTTTTTTCATGGTGACCACGCATCGGTTTTTGTTGCAGGAAGTTGGTTGCGTGGCATTAAAGGATATGACCTGCAACGGGTTTACAACCTGTTACTCAAAAACGCCACTGTACCGGGAAGAGGAGGTAGACCCTATCTAGAGGAATATCTTGAGCGGGGATGGATTGCCGAAAAAGACACTACCAATGTACCTACTTGGGACGAATATAAGGCAGCTGTCACCAAAACAGTAGAATATGCTTATGACGACTATGCCACAGCTTTGATAGCCAAAGAACTGGGCGATGAGCAAAATTACCGGACACTGATGGAACGTTCTAACAATTATAAAAACTTGTTTGATCCCTCCACAGGTTTCTTTCGTGGCAAAATTGAAGATGGTAGCTGGATAGAGGATTTTGATCCATACTACCCCTATTTCGCCTATATGTATCGAGAAGCCAATGCCTGGAATTCGCTTTTCTTTGCGCCCCATGACCCGAAAGGTATGATTGCACTCTATCCAAATTATGATGCTGTTGATCAAAAACTTGATTCACTTTTCACCGAACCATGGCGTGGGTATGAAGCACACAATATGACCGGATTTATCGGCAATTACTGTCATGGTAACCAACCCTCCCACTCGATTCCTTACACCTACTATTTTATCGATAAACAAGAGAAAGCACAATCTGTCTTGGATAGCATCATGAACCGTTTTTATGATATGGGAGCAGAAAAACTTGCCTATGCCGGAATGGATGATGCAGGTGAAATGTCTGCCTGGTATGTCTTCAACGCGATAGGTCTCTACACCTATTCACCTGCCGATCCGGAGTACATTGTAACAGTTCCCTTGTTCAACAAGGTGGAGTTCACCCTGGGTGATAATACCACATTCACCATTCGGAAGGAAGGAAAAGGCAAGAAAATAACCCAAATACGGTACAACAACGAACCGATAAAAGGTTGGTTTGTAACACATGATCAACTGAAAAAAGGAAAGGAATTGACTATAACAACTACCGAATAATTGCTATATTTGCGTGTGTTGACATCAGGTTGATTCCCTTTCACCTGAAGGAAACAGAATAATCATTTTTGTTTGTTGTATAATACCTTGTGTCTAACCTTTACAAATATGAAAAGAGAGAGCGGTTTATTGGTTTTGTGCTTCGTTACTGTGCTGGCATTTTCTCAACAGAATGCTAACTATGATGAATCGAAAGTTCCGTCTTATGTTCTACCGGAATTATTGAAATGCGAGAACGGAGAGAGCGTCACGACTGTGGAACAATGGGAAAATAAGAGAAGACCCGAACTGTTGGATCTGTTTGGCAGACATATGTATGGAACCATCCCTGCAGAAAAGATTAATGTTTCTTACGACATAGTATCAGAAAACAGGGAGGCCCTTGGGGGTAAAGCAACAAGTAAACAGGTGAGATTTACTTTTTCCAATGGAGATAAAAAAAATGAAGCCTACCTGCTACTCTTTATCCCAAATAAGCCAAAAGGAAAAGTTCCAATAATTGTAGGGTACAACTTCAAGGGAAACCATAGCACAACTACCGATACGATGATTATTTATTCTCCGGCCTTATGTCTTGCACTAGAGCCGGGCAGTCCCGACTGGGTAAGAGGATCTCAGGCAAGCCGATGGAGTTACGATTTAATCATCGACCGGGGATATGCGATCGCTACCATGTGCTATCATGATATCTTCCCCGATAAACCGGAATTGAAAGATCATAGTGTAATTTCCCTTTTCTCAGGATACAATTCTCAGAAAACAGATCCGGCTGAATGGCAGGCCATCGGTGCATGGGCCTGGGGTTCAAGCCGGATTGTTGATTTCCTTGAAGGAGAGGAAAAGATAGACACCAACAAAATAGCCATCATGGGACACTCCCGACAGGGGAAGGCTGCACTTTGGGCCGGTGCGATAGACCCTCGCTTTCAGATTGTATTCTCCAATGAATCCGGTTGTGGAGGTGCCGCCCTTTTCAGACGTAAATATGGCGAGACTGCAGAAATAATTAATTTTAAATTTCCTCATTGGTTTTGTGTGAACTTCCGTCAATACAACGACAAGGAGGAAAAGCTTCCAGTGGATCAACACCAATTACTTGCACTCATAGCACCCCGCAAGGTTTATGTTGCCAGTGCAGAAGGTGATCGATGGTCTGACCCAAAGGGTGAGTTTCTATCTGCATACCACGCAGGTCCTGTCTATAAACTATATGGTTTATCAACTATTGAATCAGATGAAATGCCGGGACTTCATGCACCCATCATGGAAGATATCGGGTATCATATACGTGCAGGGAAGCATGATGTGACAGAATATGACTGGAAGTGTTATTTGGATTTTGCTGACAAACACTTCAAGAAGTAGTGATTAACTTATTCGACTCCAATCGTAACGGTTGCCGCTAAGGCGACTGAGTTGCTGTTTCAATACCAAGTGCTCCGACATCTCCAATGATGGATCTTTTTCAATTAATTGCTCAGCTATCTCTCGGGCACGATAGAGGATGGCATTGTCGCGTACCAAATCGGCAATACGCAAATTAAACGGAATACCGCTTTGCTGCGTTCCCTCCAAATCACCTGGACCACGCAGCTTCAAATCGGCTTCAGCAATCACGAAACCATCGTTGCTTTCGGTCATGATCTCTATCCGTTTGCGCGTATCAGTTGAGAGTTCATAGGGTGTAATCAGGATGCAATATGACTGATCTGCTCCTCTTCCTACCCTACCTCTTAGTTGATGCAACTGCGAGAGACCAAAGCGCTGTGCACTCTCAATCACCATAACACTTGCATTAGGTACATTCACCCCCACTTCAATTACAGTAGTGGAAACCATAATCTGCGCCTCACCTGATACAAACTGCCGCATTACTTCCTCCTTCTCGGCGGGTTTCATCCTACCATGCATCTTGCAGACGGTAAATTCAGGAAAGGCAGCTCTGACATGCTCACACCCCTCCTCCAAGTTCTTCAGATCGAGCGTCTCACTCTCTTCAATCAGTGGATAGACCATGTAAACCTGTCTACCTACAACAATCTGCTCACGGATAAATTGGTAGAGGGCACCCCGGTTTTTGTCGTATCGGTGCAATGTCTGTACAGGTTTTCGTCCGGGGGGAAGCTCATCAATTACAGATACATCAAGATCACCATACACCGTCATCGCCAATGTTCGGGGTATGGGTGTGGCGGTCATTACGAGCATATGGGGCGGTTGTTTACTTTTTTCCCATAACCTAGCACGCTGCACTACACCAAAGCGGTGCTGCTCATCGATCACGACAAAGCCAAGGTTGCGAAACTGCACCACATCTTCTATCAGAGCATGGGTCCCAATCAGAATTTGAATATCTCCGGATAATAATCCCGCATGTATTTCCACCCTTTCTTTCTTCTTTGTGGAGCCGGTCAACAAGGCCACCCCTATCTCCATACCGAAGAGCATTTTGGAAAACGTCTCGTAATGCTGCGTCGCCAATATCTCCGTAGGTGCCATCAAGCAGGCTTGAAAACCATTGTCGAGGGCAATCAACATGCACATGATGGCCACTATGGTCTTACCACTTCCCACATCACCCTGTAGCAGACGATTCATCTGCTTCCCGGAAGCAGTATCCTTACGGATCTCTTTGATTACTCTCTTTTGAGCGTTTGTCAACGGAAAGGGTAGTTTTGTATTGTAAAATGTATTGAAATAATCTCCAACCTTCGAAAAGAGAGTCCCTTTGAGCTTTGCTTTCCGGTCGGATGCGTAACGTACAATGTTCAGTTGAATATAAAAAAGCTCTTCAAATTTCAGTCGGAATTCGGCATCTCGGAGAAGTGCAGGCGACTTGGGAAAATGAATATTTACAATAGCATCGTGGAAAGGCATCAAATTTGCTATTTGCACGACATCGGGTGAAAGTGATTCCGGCAATGGATCTTTGATCAGACCGAGAGCATTTTCTATAATCTTTTGCATCGCCTTTGAATTGAGAAAATGATTCTTCATTTTCTCGGTGGTATTGTACATCGCCATCAATCCTTCCGGACGTTCCGACTCGCCCAAATAAGGATCAATCTCGGGATGTGGAATATTCCACTTGCCGTTAAAGAGACTCGGTTTTCCAAATACGATGTACTCCTGATTGAACTTATATTTGCTTTCAATAAAACGAATACCTTGAAACCAAACCAAATCGATAAAACCGGTACCATCGGTAAAATGAGCCACCAATCTTCTTTTTCTCCCTTCTCCAAAAGTCTCAAATGCAGTGATCTTTCCCTTTAATTGGATGTATGCCTGCGATTGGTCAATTTCATGTATATAGTACATTCGTGTTCGGTCGATGTACCGATACGGATACCAACGGAGCAGGTCACCCAATGTAAAGATATCGAGTTCTTTCTGCAAGATCTCAGCTCTCTTGGGTCCTACGCCAGGAATATATTGTATTTCGGTTTGAAGAATATGCATTAATTGTCACGAGTTTCATGCAAATGTAAATAAAAAATGGGGAATGGCTAAGCCACACCCCATCACTTTTATTCGTTATTCCGTGTCCTACCAGGCAAAAAGTGGGTATTGCTTCATGGTTGTATTAACCTTTTCACGCACCATTTCGATGGCCTTTGGATCATCTACCCGAGAGAGCACAGTATCGATAAATTCAACAATCTCTACCATTAATTCTTCTTTTGCTCCACGAGTTGTGATAGCAGGTGTACCAAAACGGAGTCCAGAGGTCTGGAAGGGAGAACGGCTATCGAAAGGCACCATGTTCTTATTAGTTGTGATATCGGCTTCAACAAGGGCTTTTTCAGCTACCTTTCCCGTTAAATCGGGGAACTTTGTACGCAGGTCAACCAATACAATATGGTTATCGGTTCCGCCTGAAACAACATTATATCCTTTATCCGTGAAAGCTTGAGCCATGACAGCAGCATTCTTTTTCACCTGTGTCTGATAGGTTTTATATTCCGGTTGCAGTGCTTCGTAAAAAGAAACGGCTTTGGCTGCAATCACGTGTTCCAGTGGACCGCCTTGCATGCCGGGGAATACAGCAGAATCCAACAGTGCAGACATCATTTTTACCTCTCCCTTGGGAGTGGTGAGACCCCATGGATTCTCAAAATCTTTCCCCATCAGTATCACACCTCCACGAGGACCGCGCAAGGTCTTGTGGGTAGTAGAGGTCACAATGTGTGCATGTTTAAGAGGATTTTCGAGTAAGCCTGCAGCAATAAGTCCAGCAGGATGTGCCATATCAACCATGAAAATGGCTCCGATCTCATCGGCTACTTTGCGGATTCGGGCATAATCCCATTCACGTGGATAGGCCGAGGCTCCGGCAATGATAAGTTTGGGTTTCTCTGTACGTGCCAGCGACTCAAGTTCATCATAATCTACGCGTTGATCCTCTTCGCGCACATTATATGGAATTGGTTCAAACATCAAACCGGAGAAGTTGACGGGAGAACCGTGTGAAAGATGACCGCCATGAGACAGATTCAATCCGAGGAATTTATCCCCTGCTTTTAGGCAAGCTAAGAAAACTGCTGCATTTGCCTGTGCACCAGAGTGAGGCTGTACGTTAGCCCATTCTGCTCCGAATATCTCTTTTAACCGGTCAATGGCTAGCTGTTCACCCAAATCTACTACCTCGCATCCACCATAATACCTTCTTCCGGGGTAGCCTTCTGCATACTTGTTGGTAAGAACAGAACCCATAGCCTGCATTACCTGTTCACTCACAAAGTTTTCGGAGGCAATCAGCTCAATACCTTTGAGTTGCCTTTCCTGCTCCTTTTGAATTATCGCAAAGATTTCTTTATCGTGTGTCATAGCGTCATATGTTTCAAAAAATATCGGCAAAGGTAGCAACAATTTTGCGTTATCTCCTGCCGAATAACCCTCTTTTTTTTCTAGGTTCTGGCATACCCGAGGAACCAGCCATGATCTCTAGGGCATTCCCATTGTTTATGCTGGCGTTCACAGCATTGTAAATCACACCCCAATCGGGTAATCCACCCAGGTTACGGTCGTCAATAAAAAGATCGGCCTCCAGTTTACGAGATGCTTTTCCTCTATCCTCTCCTGGATAATTGGCATTCGCAGCGTAGAAATAGAGTCCCCTTTCCTCGCAATAATCGATGGCTTCCTGAAGTAGGTCACCTTCTCGTACAGTCCAGAGAATAAGTTTATGCTTGTCTTTTTGTAGTTGGAGGAGCGTTTCAATGGCAAAAGGGATGGGTTTGCCAATGGCCGGATATTCATGTTCGACGATGGTTCCATCGAAATCTACTGCTATTACCATTTTTTCTTAACGTTCTATTTTATTTATTCAAGTTGGAAATGCAAAGTTAATATATTATGTTGTGAAGAACCCGTTTTTCAGGCTCCGTACATTTTTTGGTAGTACTGTTGATAGTCTCCACTGGTGACATTATCGAGCCACACTTGATTATCGAGATACCACCTTACTGTTCGTTCTATACCCTCTTCAAACTGGAGCGAAGGCTTCCATCCTAATTCATTGGTCAGTTTTGAAGCATCGATGGCATAGCGCAGATCGTGTCCTGCACGATCGGTCACAAAAGTAATTAGTTTGTCGGAAGTACCCTCTGCTCTTCCCAACAAACGATCTACCGTTTTAATCAGCACTTTTATCAGGTCGATATTCTTCCATTCATTAAGGCCACCAATGTTGTATGTTTCACCAATCCTGCCTCTGTGAAAGATAAGATCGATTGCTTGAGCGTGATCTTCTACATAGAGCCAATCGCGAATATTCTCTCCTTTACCATAGACAGGCAATGGCTTACCATGACGGATATTATTGATAAAAAGAGGAATCAACTTTTCAGGAAACTGATAGGGTCCGTAGTTATTGGAACAGTTTGAAATAACAACAGGTAGTCTGTAAGTATCATGAAAGGCTCTGACAAAGTGATCAGACGATGCCTTGGATGCAGAATAGGGACTATGCGGATCGTATCGGGTTGTCTCGGTAAAAGGCGCATCGGTGAAACTCAGAGATCCATATACCTCATCGGTAGAGATGTGATAAAAAAGTTTGTCCTTAAAGTCACTACCCCATGCTTCTTTGGCTGTCTGCAACAAATTGAGGGTCCCAAGTACATTGGTCTTTGCGAAGGAAAAGGGGTCGGTAATCGAACGATCCACATGACTCTCTGCTGCCAAATGGATGACACTGTCAATCTTTCGTGATGAGAATAGGTTTTTCATAACTTCGTAATCACAGATATCCGACTTCACGAAGCTATAATTGGGTTTCCCTTCAAGATCCTTCAAATTGGCCAAATTACCGGCATATGTCAGCTTGTCCAGATTGATAATCTCATCTTCAGGGTATTTATTTACAAAAAGCCGCACCACGTGCGAACCAATAAAACCTGCTCCTCCGGTAATTAAAATATGTCGCATAATAGAGGATTATTTTTGTCTTTTTCCGATAAAATAATATCATTCTGAGATAGTTGCCAGTCGATATGAAGTGCAGGATCATCCCAACGTATTGCACCTTCATATGCTGGCGCATAATAGTTGTCGCATTTATATTGAAAGACTGCATCCTCACTTAACACGGCAAATCCATGGGCAAAACCATGAGGAATAAAGAGTTGGGTTTTATTTTCCCCCGACAGTTCGATTGCAAGATGTTGACCAAATGTAGGTGAATCTTTTCGAATATCCACCGCTACATCGAGTACACACCCTTTAACCACTCGCACCAGTTTTGCCTGAGCAAAGGGGGGCTTTTGAAAATGAAGTCCACGTAACACTCCATATTGTGATTTGCTTTCGTTATCCTGTACAAATAGGGTCTTAGCAACCTTCTCTTCGAACGTTTTCAATGAAAACGTTTCTAAAAAATAACCACGTTCATCTTCAAATACGCGGGGTTGAATGATAAGCAGACCTTCAATCGCTGTTTGAATTACTTCCATATACTCTCTATTCTCTTTCCTTTATTTCAAATAGCCGTCATAACGTACTGATACAAACGGACTTCAATATTTCAAGATGGGCTTTCCGATTCAATCATTCTCAACAGATAGGCTCCATACTGATTATTTTTCATTGGCAAGGCAATTCTCCGAATATCATCGTCTGTGATCCAGCCGTTACGCCATGCAATTTCCTCCAGACATGAAATTTTGAGACCTTGTCTCTTTTCCAATACTTCAATAAATGTGGATGCCTCTGACAGTGAATCGTGGGTACCGGTATCGAGCCATGCGAAACCCCTCCCAAATCGTTGTATCTGTAGTTTCCCCTCCTTCAGAAATGTCTGGTTCACAGTGGTGATCTCCAGCTCGCCTCGTGCAGACGGTTTTATTGCTTTGGCAATCTCCACCACCTTATTGGGATAGAAGTAGATTCCGGTTACTGCCCAATTCGATTTAGGCATCTTGGGCTTTTCTTCGATTCCAAGTACCTGTCCCTCTTCATCGAACTCCGCTACGCCGTAACGTTCGGGGTCATTGACATAATACCCGAATACAGTTGCCATCTCCTTATGCTCCGCATCTTCAACCGCTTTTTTCAACATTGCAGGGAAGCCATTGCCATAAAAGATATTGTCTCCCAAGACCAAACAGGCAGCTTCTTGCCCAATAAACCTTTCTCCAATAATGAATGCCTGTGCAAGACCATCTGGTGAGGGTTGTTCGGCATAGGAGAATTGTACACCATAATCTTCCCCATCGCCCAAAAGCCGATGAAAGCCAGGCAGGTCATTGGGTGTTGAGATAATGAGTATATCTCTGATACCGGCAAGCATCAGTGCTGAGATTGGGTAATAAATCATTGGCTTATCAAACACGGGAAGCATCTGTTTGGAGACTCCCTTTGTAATTGGATACAATCTTGTTCCGGAGCCACCTGCTAGTACAATACCTTTCATAAATCACTCATTTTTTGTTTGTGGGCTGATGTGGTTATTTTTCAATTTGGACTTGTTAGTGGTCGATTCAATTCAGCTTGCTGGTGCATTTATAATAGTTGAAAATCACAAAATTCAATGCAAGCAAATTACTATTTCATCAGATCGGGGCGGAGACGTTTAGTTCGTTCCACGGCTTGTTCGTGACGCCATTCCGCAATCTTTCGCTCATGTCCTGAAAGAAGCACTTCCGGAACCTTCCAGCCTTTGTATTCGGCCGGACGCGTATAAACAGGAGGGGCTAGCAAACCATCCTGAAACGAGTCAGATAGCGCAGATTGTTCATCACTAATAGCACCGGGAATTACCCTTACTACAGCGTCGGCAATCATGGCAGCAACCAGTTCTCCCCCGGTAAGAACAAAGTCACCTATTGAGATCTCTCGGGTTATCAGATGCTCTCTCACCCGATAATCTATTCCTTTATAGTGTCCACAGAGGATGATTAGATTTTGCTTAAGGGAAAGTTCATTTGCTACACTTTGGGTAAATTGTTCTCCATCGGGTGTGGTAAAAATCACCTCATCGTACTGGCGTTGTGATTTTAAAAAAGAGATCGCACGGTCAATCGGTTCAATTTGCATCACCATACCTGCTTCTCCACCAAAGGGGTAGTCATCAATTCTCTTGTGCTTATCGAGTGTATAATCACGCAGATTATGTAGTCCAAACTCCACAAGACCCTTTTCCTGTGCCCGTTTCAGGATACTCGTATGAAGGGCACCCTCGATCATCTCGGGTAGTACCGTAATAATATCAATCCTCATTCTTTGTAATTCTCAGCTTCAAATTTTATATAAACCCATCGGAATGGGTTTCTATACCACGCTATTCTCTCCAAAAATAGCAGAAAAAACCATCAGTACAAAATCAATTTATACTGATGACGCCGCAAGCAAACACCTTTTCACAATATCATTCTACTTTGTGTAGGTGTGCAAGTTCAAGAAAAAATAAAATAAGTCTTGCTTTATCCTTGTTCTATAAAATTAGGAGCATTGAAAGTGATAAAATGGAAATAAAAATTGTCCCATGGATAAAATATGTTTACTGGGATTTCAAGCGCCCATTTTTCTTAAGCGCTTGATCCAGTATCCATTGTATCTGTCCATTTACACTTCGAAACTCATCGGCTGCCCATTTCTCAATGGCGTCCATAGTGTCCGAATCGAGACGTAATGCAAAATTCTTGGTTGTCTTCTCTTTCTTTGCCATGGTTGGTTTATTCAGTCGATCTTGCCAAGCTTTTTCAACACCTTGTTAAGTTCTTCAGGATGTTGTGTTCCGATCAATATCTTTTTTCCGTTGTTCAATTCGATTTGTAATCCGACTCTTCCGCTTATTGTATATGCTATACCTTGATTGATATGCATTGAATTAACAGTCAAGCGCCATCGTGAAACCCTCATTCCCCAACCGCCATATTCACGTATCGGATGATAATTTCTAACATAAATATGACGTATGTTGTCCCAGGCATAAAACTTATATCTGAAATGATAGGGAAAGTACCTGAGGTATACACCATCGTTATTGATATAAATCTTTATATTACCCGAAAGTACCAACGAAGAGAAGACTAGAAGAGCGGAAGTTATTATGATAATACCTACGTTACTCATTGGATTCTGTCCAAATGGTTGTCCAAATCCGATTTGTATGATGCAACCTGAGATTAGTAGCAGGTCGATAACAATCAATACCAACCATGCCCACCATTTTTCTCGCTGCCTCTCATAGTAATACACATCCATACTTTTCATATGCGTGTTGGTTTTTGAATTTTTATTGATATAAAGAACCAGTATTCAAGACAGGCTGAGCCGATTCATCTGCACAAAGTACAACCAATAGATTACTTACCATGGCAGCTTTCTTTTCACTATCTAATTCCACAATATTTTCATCTTGTATCTTATCAAGAGCCATTTTCACCATTGTAACAGCACCCTCAACAATCTTTTCGCGAGCCGAAATTATGGCTTCTGCCTGCTGACGACGCAACATTACAGCTGCTATTTCTGGCGCATATGCCAGATAATTGATGCGCGCCTCCACAACCTCTATACCTGCCATATCGAGACGGTCATTCAATTCATGAAGCATATTCTCATTAATCTCTTCACCACCAGAGCGCAATGTTATTTCCTGATCTGAAACAACATTGTTGTCATAGGCATACTGGCCTGCAACTTGCCGAAGAGCAGCATCACTCTGTACGGCGACAAAATTCTCAAATGCAACCATTTGTTTGCTCACAAGGTTTACAGAAACACCAGGAGTACTACCGGAAGCTGCAGCCATAGTTTGTGCGTCAATTTCAAACATTGCTTTGTAGGTATCCTTAAGCCTCCAAACCAACACCAAGCCTATTAGTACAGGATTACCCACTTTATCGTTCACTTTAATTGGTTCGACATTCAAGTTGCGGGCACGCATCGATAACTTTTTTCTTGTGATAAATGGATTAACCCAAAAGAATCCAGTCTCCTTGAGCACCCCTTTGTACTTACCAAAGAAAATCATCACAACCGCTTCATTCGGCTCAAGCTTTGTGAATCCCCCCAACAAAGTTATCATGAAAACAATCAAGGCTGAACCTGTAACAATCCCCGAAACCCCAAGGAAGAAAAGCCATACATCTATAGCAAGTAAGGCAATTAACAGAAAGAGCATAGCAAACCCATTGGCCTTAAAACCTTTAAAATTGAATTCTTTTGTCTCCATAAAGCAATATTTAAAATGATATTATTTTAATATCACAAATATATTACATTTTTTTTACACACAAAACAATTTCCGATTTTTTTGTTTTTTTTATTGATATTCTATTTGATACAAACTGTACATTTAAATATATTTTTTAAGCCATCCCATCTTTTACCTATTTTTGCAATAAAAAAGAATGATTTATATTCTACTTTGTCTCGCAACCGGTATTGTGATAGGTTTTTTAGCAAGAAAACGCTGTGTCATAAAATATACCGGTTCATTGTTAAATGTGGCAATCATGCTTTTGCTCTTTTTTTTAGGCCTTTCCGTTGGCAGCAATAGCCAGGTTATACAAAATTTTAGATCAATTGGTCTGGATGCATTCCTACTAACTGTAGGAGGCACCTTAGGGAGTTTGCTCTGTGCAAAATGGGTGTATAAAAAGTTTTTTTAATACAGATGAAACAATCATTTATATACCTTTTACTCTTTACTGTTGGTGTTATATTCGCCATATCAGGGATTGTTCCGGAGTTGCTTTTAAACAAAAATATTGCAACCTGGGTATTATACACTTTGCTCTTTTTTGTTGGCATCCAGATTGGTGCTGGGAAGAGTATGTTTGCGGTACTTAAACGATTTGGGTGGAAAGTAGCCATGATACCACTAGCAACTACCATAGGTACTTTTGCGGGTGTAGCATTGTTAAGTCTATTCATTCCGGGACGTAGCATGGCTGATTGTCTATGCGTGGGTGCTGGCTTTGCCTACTATTCCCTATCGAGTATTCTCATTACTGAATTTAGGGGAGCTGAGTTGGGTACAGTAGCTTTAATCGCCAATATCATGCGAGAATTTAGTGTTCTTATCCTTGCTCCGTGGATGGTAAAATTTTTTGGCAAACTTGCTCCCATCTCTGCTGGAGGAGCAACAACTATGGATACTACTCTGCCGGTGATTACTAAATACTCTGGTCAGGAGTTCGTTGTCATTGCTTTATTTCATGGGATGATCATCGATTTTTCTGTACCACTCTGGGTTAGTTTGTTTCTCAGCTTGTAAAATGAAACACTAAACAAATACCCTTTTGAAACGTTGATAATCAGAATCTTCATCATCATTACATACAATTGGAATAATATTTCGTATTTGTAAACAATCATCTCAAAATCAATTAATTTTGCCACAAAAAGTATTTAATATTGCGTTTCCACTCCTATTCTTTGCAGTATATATTTACACTGCAGTAAGGTTATATAGGGTGTTGCCACATTCGATGGGACTTCGGATGTTACTTATCTTTTTGTTTGTAGTGGGAATTGCTGGAATATTCCTGTTCTTTTTAGCTGGAGAGAAGATACCGTTGACCGTTACACGGATTCTCTACATGTTTAGTACCTCCTGGCTGATTGCCTTCATTTACCTGTTCATTTCTGTTATACTCATCGATGTATTTCGGTTGTTGAATGCTGCTTTTCATTTTATTGACAAGGAAACGATTCAATTAGTTTTTAAGAATAACCCCCTAACATTGGTCATTGTTTTTGGTTTCGTTGCAATGTTGTTGCTATATGGAAACATATGTTACCACAACAAAAAAAGAATCACATTAGAGATCACAACAGATAAAATAGAAAAACCTATACGAATTGTAGGCATTAGCGATCTGCATATAGGATACACGATCTCAGCTAAAGAGGTCGCAAAATGGGTCGCTCGTATTAATTCTGAAAAGCCAGATATGGTGATTATTGGAGGAGACATCATCGACAACCATTTGCGAGCAGAAATGAAAAAATCTGCAGAGTTGGTTCTGAAACAAATAGATGCCCCCTTGGGCGTATACTCCTGCACGGGTAACCACGATCTAATGTTTGCGGTGAGAGAGGATATAGGGTTTTACAAACGATCGGGAATCACACTCCTGCGCGACTCCACAATTTCGCTCGATGAGTTTGTTCTTATTGGACGTGATGACTATACAAACAAGCATCGAAAAACTCTGCAAGACATCATGAAACAGTCGAAGCCGGTAGGTTTCACAATTTTATTGGACCATCAACCCCAATATCTCGATGAGGCAGTAAATAATGAAATCGATTTTCAGTTTTCGGGACATACACACTATGGACAGATTTTTCCAGCATCACTTATTACAAACGGAATATTTGAGCTTTCTCATGGATATAAGCAAAAAGGAAATACTCACTTCTATGTTTCAAGTGGAATCGGTATTTGGGGAGGTAAGTTTCGAATCGGCACCCGATCGGAATATTTAGTATTGGATTTAAAACCTTCAAAATAAACCCTATGCGTGCTCTTATCAATGCTTTCATAATTCACCTCACACTCAACATTCTAGTCTTCCTAAAAGGATGGTTTTGCTTTGATGAGAAAAAGTGGGCACGTATCCTTCTTATCGTGATTTTCGGAACTGAACTGACTGTTTATACTTTTGGTTTCTTTTTTTATTCTACCCTTCCCGGTCCTATCATTCAATTTATCCGTGTAATGGGTACAAGTTGGATGCTTTTTCTACTTTATGCGGGAGGTTTATGGTTGATCATTGATCTGATATACATAATATTGAGAAGAATACAACGAAAGTCATGTTATTTTAAAGACCAGTCTCGAAAATATAGAATTATGACTTTTTTACTGACGATTGTTGCAGTTATGGGCGTTATGATTCACGGTCATTACAAGTTCTTGCATCCAACTGTACAACATGTCGACATGAATGTAAGGAAAAAGGCTGGAAACATTGACTCTCTATCTGTTGCGATGGTAGGCGACCTTCATTTGGGATGGATGATTAACAGGAGTCACACAAAACGGTTTGTCGATCTGATAATGACACAGAAACCTGATTTGATCCTCTTTGTGGGTGACATTATTGATGCCCAAATTGAACCTATCCTTGCTGAAAAGATGGATGAAGAATTATCCCGTCTATATGCACCTTTAGGTGTTTACTCCTGCACAGGCAATCACGAATATCGCTATGAAGCTGAAAATAAAATTCAACTTTTAAAGGAGACCGGGATTATTATGCTGCGTGATTCTGCAGTTTTTATTGACAGTGCTTTTTATGTGGTAGGACGTGAGGACAAGATAATTCCCAACCGATTATCAACAGATGAGCTTTTCACTTCTCAAAACGTTGATCTCTCCAAACCTGTAATAGTATTGAACCATACACCTGACAACCTAAATGAAGAAGTAAATGCAGGAGCTGATATTGCACTATACGGACACACCCATCATGGGCAGGCATTCCCCGGAAACATTGCCACAGAGTTCATCTTTGAAGTGGCCTATGGCTACAAGAAAAAGAAAAATACCCACATTTATGTAACCTCCGGAATTGGACTTGTCGGTCCTCAATATCGTATTGGTACGGTCTCGGAGATAGTGATGTTAAAAATAAAATTTGAATAATAAAAGAAGTGGCTACCTTTATCAGAGATAATCAACAACTTTTTCCAAGTGTACTGAGTGGGAGCCTTTTAATAATATGTAATGTCCGTTCACAGGCTCTTTTTGTAACGATTGAATCAGTACTTCTACATTCTCAAAAAACAGATGGGTGGTGTTCAGTTTTCTGAAAATATCACCTACGAGGTAGATTCGATCAAAAGATTGTTGAGATAGGAAATTCAGTAACTTTTGGTGTTCCTCGACACTTTTTTCTCCCAACTCCTTCATTTCACCCAGGATCACCATTTTTGGTAAAGTTGATGGGATAGAAGTAAAAAAATCAAGTGATGCTTTCATACTGGTAGGATTAGCATTGTAAGCATCGATGATCAAGTCGTTATGTTCCGTACGTTTAAACTGAGAACGATGGTTGCGTGGTTCATATTCCTCGAGGGCAGCGCTTATCCGTTCTGCATTGATACCGAAAAACTTGGAAACAGCTACAGCTGCTATTGCATTGTCAAAATTAAATTCACCTACAAGACGTGTTTTCACCCGGTAGGAACTATCAAAAAAACTCCAGTCAAATTCCAAAAATGGAGTCGCATCGGCAATAGCCCCAGAAGCAAAAAGGGAAGGATCGTTTTTCCCATATAAGATACGATCCATTCCTTCTGAAAGTTCATACAAAACAGGATTGTCCTTGTTCACAAATACCTTTCCTTCATGAGATCGTATGAAATCATACAGTTCTCCTTTTGTTTTTATCACATTTTCAAACGATCCGAATCCCTCCAAATGAGCCTTACCCACATTGGTAATGAGACCATAGTTAGGCTCTGCAATCTCACACAACTCACGTATGTCTCCGGGATGATTGGCCCCCATCTCAATTACCCCAATTTCGTGAGATTTGTTCATCGACAACAATGTAAGGGGTACACCAATGTGATTGTTGTAATTGCCTTGGGTGTAAGCCACTTTAAACTCACGCGATAGGGATATGGCAATAAGTTCTTTTGTGGTTGTCTTGCCATTCGTTCCTGTAATGCCAATGATGGGGATTTTCAATTTGCGACGGTGGTAATTGGCCAACTTCTGCAATGTAGCCAAAACGTCATCCACAACAATGATACGTTCACTAAAAGGATCATTTTCTGATCGTTCATCCACTACAGCTAAAGCACACCCTGCTTCCAATGCTTTATCAGCAAAAAGGTTGCCGTTAAACCGATCACCCTTTAGAGCGAAAAAAATTGAATCCTTAGAACACATTCGTGAGTCGGTTGTCACGGATGGGTATTTTTGGAAAAGCGCATAAAGATCTGCTATCTCCATATTGGCAATTCTGAATCGTTTATCTTCTGTATCAAATATCAGTATTTATAATCTCAGCTCTGAAATACTGTTTTCAGTTCTTATAATCCCAGTTTTTTTGCAATCGTAGTTGGTATAGCCTTTTTGTGTAATACGATGCTCATAGTTTTATAGCGTACAAAAGAATCAGAAGCATACCAAAGTCCCTTATATGGACCTGTTTCTCCCCATGAATTCTTGACCATAAAGAACTTGTTCCCTTGCTGATCTTTAGCAATACCATAAATTTGCATGCCGTGATCATCGGTCGTAGAGTAATTATCGTATGCTAATTGACGCATTTCTTGCGTTATTACCTTTTCCGCAAGCAATTGATTACCTATTTTCATTTTAAGTTCAGCCTCCCGTTCACGAGTTGATAATCCGAGCCAACGTGCTTGATCAGATCCTGCATTTTCAGTTGATTGCTCATCGGGTACAATGGCAAGTCCTTCACGAGTAAAACCAGCTTCACTCACATCCGAGGCCCAAGCAATTGTGTAACCTTGCATAATGGCATTTTCCATTACCTCCATCAACTCATCCAATGGTAAGTTATACGATAGTGCCCAGCGCCAGTTGTCGGGGACCTCTATAGCGAAAGGTTGATAAAAAGGATGATGTGTGAATGAAGTAAGAGAAATATAATCATCCTGGTTCAATCCCAAATAAGCTGCAAATGACTGAGGAGTATAGGTTTTATTGTTATAAACGAAACTTTCCGGTACTACACCCAAATAAGAATCCAGTATACCTGAAAATCCTTTTTGCCAAACAGGAGTTAGTGTGCGGGTACCGACGATCTCATCCATATACCCTTTCAACACTTTATCTAATTCACCGTGTTCGTGTCTGTCTATTCCATAATTAAGTCCAGAGTATGCCTCCTCAGGAATAATACCATACGCATTGATTGTCTCTATGACATCTGCAAAAGACCCTCCACCAGCAAAATTAAGACTACCGTGGAGGCGGGCATATTTTATGGCTTTGTCCTCGTAGTTTCTACGCACAATATACATTTCAGAAAGATCGAATGTTCCTTTTCCCATTCGGATCAGTTCTGACTCGAGCAAACCTACACCCGAGAAACTCCAACATGTTCCAGAACTGGCTTGATTTTTCACCGGAGTAATCGGATTTTCTTTGATTACTGTGAACTGATACGCCGATTGCGATAAGAGAGTCCCAAATGATATGAGCCACACAAAAAGAAAAAGATTTTTTTTCATACAAAATAGATTTGTTGTTTTAATTTGACAATTACTCTCCAAATTCAAATATTTCCTGAACTTAGGTAAAATTCAATCAGAATGTTTTTACACGATCAGTTAATGGTTATTCTCAACGCAAATGACCGCGTTAGCCCGTTGACAGGAAGAAAAAGTTGGATTAGACGTAAACAAAGATACTATTTTTTTTATGTGATTTACAATGTTGAATCATATTATGATTTACATCAATTCATGAAAATAATCTTACCTAATTTGCACTGAGATTCATTATAGGTTATTTTTTATCACCCAAATTTATGAAGTACATATATGGATTACAGGGAAATGGTATTTCTTGCGGTTGCTGAGCAATTAAGTTTTTCGAAGGTTGCCGAGATCATGTGTAGAAGTCAACCGAATATATCAAGGCATATCAAAGAATTGGAGGAGTGTTATGTAAAACGCTTATGTAGATCAAGGTTACCTGCATTTCTCTTTCTCGTGAATTTTGTATTGTTCACAAGGTAGGACAGATAAATTGACCTACAGACTTGTTTGTGGAATATTTGCTTAATCACGCATTGTGAAATATTCATAGAGTAATAATTTATTTACAAGCAATCTATTGTTATAACAACAGATTATCTTGCATCAGATTTTATCATTTGATATTGTAACGCTAATACACTAATTTTGTGTCTAAAAAAGCATGGAAGAAGTAAAGACCACACCAAAAAGCAACCTTTCAATTCGAAATAAATCGCTAACTAATCAGCTTTATGCTACTATAATATTTCTCTGCTTTTTACCCTTTATCTCTCCTGCAATCTCCCTATTTACAGGATTACTATTTTCTCTGTTCGGCATTAAACACGATTCCATACATCGTTATACCTCAAAGATCTTGCAGCTCTCCATAATTCTAATGGGTTTTGGTATGAGTTTAAGTGAAGTAATCACTGCTTCAAAAACAGGATTCGTGGTCACAGCCTTCTCTGTTTTTGCAGTAATGATAATGGGTGTTTTAATGGGAAAACTCTTCAAGGTGGAGAAGAAAATCACATTGTTGATTGCAACAGGTACAGCCATTTGTGGAGGAAGTGCAATTGCTGCAGTAGCTCCAATAATTCAAAGTAAGAGCTACCAAAGCTCATTTGCCCTTATTGTTGTATTCGTGCTTAATGCAGCTGCTCTTTTCATTTTCCCGTTTGTTGGCAGAAAACTGGGGATGAGCCAAGAGTTATTCGGTAACTGGGCTGCTATTGCGATACATGATACCAGCTCTGTAGTAGGTGCTGGAGCCGAATATGGAGACAAAGCTTTACAGGTGGCAACTACTGTAAAATTAATCCGTGCATTATGGATTATTCCATTGTCAATGGTCATTGCCTTTACTCAGAAAAAAGAACGGGGAAATTGCATCAGATTTCCTTGGTTTGTACTTTTTTTTGTTATGGCAATTTTCTTTGCGAATTATTTCCCAGGACTGCAAACTAGTTACGAACATTTCAACTGGTTGGGAAAAAGGGGAATGGTTGTTGCACTCTTCTTGATCGGATCAAACATCACATTGGATGAAATTAAGAAGTCCGGTTCTCGTTGTTTTTTCCTTGGTATCGCACTATGGATGTTTACGGCTATTGGCTCCCTATTATTTCTGATGCGGTAAATAACTTTTCAGGCAAAAAAAAACTATCTTTGTATGAATAGACAATTACAACAAAGATGGACGATCTCACTCCCAGAAAGAAAAGAAGCCGTAAGGCCCTAAGATGGTTTCTCGGCATATTAATCATGTCTCTTGCTATTTTCATTTACGTGCGTTATTATTTCGTGTTTGGCACAGGTGTAAAATCTGGAGAACTAAATTACCTCGTACACAAAGGTGTTATATTTAAGACCTATGAAGGTAAGTTGGTACAATCAGGGTTCAGAGCCGATAAACCTGGAGGATTGCAATCCAACCAATTTGATTTTTCTGTTGTAGACGAAGAAATTGCTCAACAGCTGATGATTTCAGGGGGAAAGATGGTCCAATTGCACTACAAAGAATATTTCGGCACACTCCCTTGGCGCGGATATACAAAATTTGTCGTAGACAGTATTGTATCTATTGCTGAGGTCAACGAGAATGCGTCAATGGAAGAGGAACTTACTCCCAATATTTTAGATTCTCTTTGAAAGCATTTTACATGACTCCAAAGAAGTTTTATGTTGTTTGGCAGGGTTTAAAACCGGGTGTATATACATCTTGGGAAGAGTGCAAGATTCAGGTAACTGGGTTTGAAAACGCGCGGTACAAATCATTCCCTTCACAGGAAGAAGCAGAAAAGGCTTTCCATGATAATCCATGGAAACATTTGAATTCAAAAAAGGGAAAAAATGTGTCGTCACTTCCATCTAGTGACTCAATAATACGTGAAAGTTTAGCTGTTGATGCCGCATGTAGTGGTAATCCTGGTCTTTTGGAATATCGCGGTGTATATGTTGCAGATCATAATGAGGTATTCCATGTTGGCCCACTTGAAGAGGGCACCAATAATATTGGAGAATTTCTGGCCATCGTACACGCACTTGCATTACTACATAAGCATAAGCAACTCATGCCAATTTATTCCGATAGTGTGAACGCCATTAAGTGGGTTGCCAATAAGAAATGCAACACCAAGCTGGAACGCTCCGAAAGAAATAAACCACTCTTTGAGCTGATAACTAGAGCTGAAATGTGGCTTCAGCAAAACAGTTATCAAAATCCAATACTCAAATGGGAAACAAAAAAATGGGGAGAAATTCCCGCCGATTTCGGACGCAAATGACACACACCACAAATAACTTGTTCCACTTTTTTTCTGCAAAAGAAACATTTGATTCCAAAAACAATTATCTTTGCCACAGTAATTGCTTTCGGAGGAATGCTTTTATCTATGAATGAAGGAGACTGCTGTAAGTTTAGAAAAGAGGAACGTGTCACAGGTGAAAAAAGGGTAGAAGCTCTCTTTTCTCAAGGTGATTCCTTTATGGCGTACCCCTTCAGGGTGGTATTTCTTGAGACGACTCCATATCAGACTGAACCTTTTTCGGTTTTAATTAGTATCCCCAAAAAGAGGCTTCGCTCAGCAGTGGATCGTAACAGGATGAAACGTCTCACACGTGAGGCGTATCGATTAAACAAACATCTTTTATTAAAAGGAATTCTCACAGACGAAAAAACGCATATTGACATGGCTTTCATTTACGTGAAAGACTCGTTGAGCGATTTCTCTACTGTACAGAAAGGAGTCCTAAAAGCGTTGGGTACTTTAAAGGTAAAGATAGGAGGAGTCAAATGTTGAAGTTAATCAAACAAATTTTAACATGGATCTTACTTCTTCCTGTTTATTTCTACCGGTCGGTACTATCTCCGCTCACACCCCCCAGTTGCCGGTATACGCCGACCTGTTCACAATATACGATTGAAGCATTGAAGAAACATGGACCTTTCAGAGGGTTCTATTTGTCAGCCAAGCGCATTTTGAGTTGCAATCCTTGGGGTGGATCGGGTTATGATCCAGTTCCGGAACCAAAGCACAGAAAAAAGCGCTCGAAAGCAGAGCACAATTAATGTATGGAATTTTACGACCTGCACACTCACCAGATTTTTCTCGAAGAAGACGATGACCCTTATCACTCGTGTATCTTCGATGTATACCCTCTTGAATTTGAAGTAGCCAAGGATTCTTACCAGCGTCATGCCTTTTCCTGTGGCATCCACCCTTGGTATTCCGAAGAGAGCGACACACAGATGGCATACCTGAACGAAATCGCCTCCAATCCACGTATTGTGGCTATTGGGGAAACGGGTCTAGACAAACTGAAAGGGCCCTCTTTTGAGGTACAGATTCCAGTTTTCAAAAAACATATTGATCTCTCCGAGAAATTGGGCAAGCCAGTCATCATCCATTGTGTAAAAGCATGGGATGAAATAGTTCGTATAAAAAAAGAGACCAAGCCAACCCAACCATGGATCATTCATGGCTATCGGGGAAAGCCTGAACTTACCAAGAGGCTTCTTCAGGAAAATTTCCTTTTTTCTATCGGCGATCAAATCAATGTAGACTCATTACAACTTATCCCACTTGATTCAATGTTTTGCGAGACAGATGAGGATGAAATGTCGATACGTGAGGTGTACCTCCAGACTTCACTGGCAATCAATATGGACCTTGAAGAATTTGCGGATCAAATAGCTAGTAATATCCGCAGAATATTCCCCACAGTTGAACCTCCTCGGCCATGGTATGCCAAGGAGATAGAAGAAGAAAATTAAATACTATTTAATGATGGTTTTTGTGATTCTCCCGTAGAAAGGCTTCTAATGCTGCAGTCATTGAGGGAAAATCAGGTTGGGGTGCAACACAATCTAGGCGAAGCCCCGCTTCCTCTACAGCTTTGGCTGTTGAGGTGCCAAAACAACCGATCGCGATATCTCCCTGCTTAAAGTTGGGGAAATTGGTAACTAAAGACTGAATTCCAAGCGGACTGAAGAAGACAATCATGTCATAATCGAGCTTTTCACCTTCTTCAAAATCGTTACTTACAGTTCTATACATTACACTTTTGGTGTAGTTGATTTTCTTACTATCAAGAAAATGAGTAACCTCATCGTTGTGCTCTTCTGGCACGGGGAAGAGGAATTTTTCTTTAGAATGTTTGGTTAGTGCATTGTTCAATCCATCAATTTTTCCAGTCTGACTGAAAAATATCTTTCTTTTTCTGTATACAATATATTTCTGCAAGTATAAAGCTACTACTTCGGATGTACAAAAGTACTTCATGGTCTCCGGAATAACCACCTTCATCTCTTCACAAATTGAAAAGAAATTATCGACAGCTGTTCTTGCTGTAAAGACAATAGCTGTATAATCGAGAATATTGATACGTTGTTGACGAAATTCTTTAAGAGGCACCCTTTCCACTTTGATGAATGGATAAAAATGCATTTCAACATGAAACTTCTCAGCAATATCATAATATGGTGACTTCTCGCTGATGGGCTTGGGTTGAGAGATCAGTATTTTCTTTACTTTCCGGATGTTCATATAACAATATTTCCTAACCTAACGTATAAATAGTAGCACTCCTTTATAAAAAATAAGAAAGGGTGCTATTTCGGTGCCGCAAAGATACACAAAAAAATAAAAACCTCCGAGTTTATTTTTAACAAAAATATCTAACAACCCAAACAGGATAAAAAGCCTACTCACTATAAATGTAAGTATAACAACTAGAAGCATAGCCTGTTTTAATTCAGGCAAAAACACGGACAACAATACAGGAAAAAAAAGTAGTATCCCCATCAGTTCTAGAACCCGGTAGTAAGTGCTGATCCAGCTTTTGAGTTCTTGCGACATAAAAAAGTACGCAATGATACGGTATATTAGTAGCTTCAAGGAAGTGAGCAACAATGGTAGCAACAGTAAGGCAGTAAAAACTAACAATTGCTCTCTCAATGGAAGCATTGCCACACCTTTGTTCCACAAATAGATAAAACCGAGGATTGCAATGATCAACATTGCTTGGATTAGTAAGAATAACTCACCCCAAACCTCAGCGGTGGTTACCTGTCCTTTAAAACCTGCAGATTGACGTTTTATGGGTGGTAGAGTTTGCCTGAAGTTCTCCATGAATACCACTCCCTCTTTTCGAAACACAAGGGAGAAAATTACAAAACAAGCTACAAAGAGAAGAAAGAAAGTGCTCGTCACCCACAAGGAGATAGGCATTGCCATGCCTACCTTACCCAAATAATGGGGTTCAATATTCGAAAGAGTTAGAGAATCAATCGAAAACAAAACTCGCTGTGGGTCGGTAGGAAGAAACTCATACCGGCCAAAGTTCATTTGAAGTGTATCAACCTGAGGTGAGAGCTCTTCAATCCTAAGATAGAAGGGGATCTCCTGAAAGGTGTCGGGTGTAAACAGGGCCACTTTATGCGAATTTTGTCAATGAACGACAAATTTACAACTCTTTTTCCTGAAAATTGTCTTCTGAAGCTTTCCTCTCGAAGAAATATGTTAAGAGAGCAATTGCTTCCTTTGGTGAAGATGCAACCTCCCACAAAGGGTGATGAGTTTCCTTCAGAAATCCGGTCACCCTCATTTTATCAAAAAGGTCTAATAAAGGTCGATAAAAATCGTTGATATTGAGTATGACAACGGGATTAGTGTATAGGCCCAATTGTTTCCATGTTATAATCTCAACCAACTCCTCCAATGTCCCTACTCCACCAGGTAAAGCAATGACGGCATCAGACATCTGAGCCATACACTGCTTTCTTTCGTGAATGGTTGGAGTAATTATTGTTTCGTTTAGATGATCATGACACCAACCCGCATCGACCATAAACTGGGGAATAACTCCTTTAACAATTCCGCCATTACGGATCATCGTATCATTCAAAGCCCCCATAAGGCCTTCCTTCCCAGCTCCGTTTACACAAACTATTTCATTTTCAGAAAAAAGCATACCCAACCGTTCTGCTGCTTCAAAATAGCTAGCATCAATTTGTGAACTGGATGCGCAATAAACCAGCACAGTTGGTCGCTTTTCTTTCATCTCAGTCATTCAAGCCAAATTCGTTCTTAATTTTTTCAACATAATCCAATTTCTCCCAAGTAAACAATTCAACCTCAAGAGTTACAGTTTCTGGCATATAACGAGAATGAAATACCTTCTTCACCTTACGGGGCTCTCTTCCCATATGTCCATAGGAAGCCGTTTCGAAATAGATCGGATTACGTAATTTCAATCGCTGTTCAATGGCTTTAGGTCGCAAGTCGAATAACAAACGTATTTTATCAGCAATTTCGGCATCGGTCATGTTTACATTGCTCTTTCCGTATGTATTGACATAAATACTCATCGGTTCGGCAATACCAATAGCATATGATATCTGAATCAACATTTCGGAAGCAACACCTGCTGCTACCATATTTTTGGCAATATGTCGTGCCGCATAAGCAGCAGAACGGTCTACTTTTGAAGGATCTTTACCGGAGAAAGCTCCACCACCGTGTGCCGCCTTTCCCCCATAGGTATCTACTATTATTTTACGTCCGGTAAGCCCCGTATCGCCATGTGGTCCTCCAATAACAAATTTCCCGGTTGGGTTCACATGATATTTGATATCATTCTCAAAAAGTTTGTGAACATCTTTGCGGCGTTTATATTGAGCCTGTACACGTGGAACCAAAATGGTACGCACATCAGTTTCTATGCGTGAGCGCATTCTTTCATCCGCTTCTAGTGCTGCTTTTTTTGTATTACTGCGTGGAATTTCAAACTCATCGTGCTGGGTGGATAATACAATTGTATCGATTCGTAATGGAGTACCATCTTCTGAATATTCAATGGTAACTTGAGATTTAGCATCAGGACGGAGATAAGGCATCAGGTCCGGTTCGTTTTTACGAATATTAGCCAGTTCCATCAAGAGCGCATGACTGAGGTCAAGTGCTAGTGGCATATAGTTGTCAGTTTCATTTGTCGCATACCCAAACATCATTCCCTGGTCACCTGCTCCCTGCTCCATGGGGTCAGCTTTTTGATCCACTCCTCGGTTAATATCGTCCGATTGTTCATGTATGCTTGAGAATACTCCGCATGACTGCGCCTCGAAACGGTATTCACTTTTTGTATATCCAATCTTGGCAATTACATCCCGCGCTACTTCAGCCACATCAACATAACTGTTTGATTTCACCTCTCCTGCAAGTACCACCTGCCCAGTGGTGACAAGAGTCTCGCAAGCAACTTTAGAATTGTGATCATACGCAAGGAACTCATCAAGCAATGCATCTGAAATCTGATCGGCTACTTTATCGGGATGTCCTTCCGAGACCGATTCGGAGGTAAATAAATAATTCATCTAGTAAAAATAATTTAGTTTCTTCGGTGAGTAGACAATTGCGGCTGTGAGGCGCATGTGTCTCTCCTTACGATAAACGGGTTGATATATATCATTCAACTCATGCAGGAACTGAAACAAGAGGGAGAAAGGAAATGCAGGATAATCTTTTTTAGCATTTTTTTCTGTGGTTGCAAGCAGTTCAAATCTTTCCACATGGTTTGAATGGGTGTGCAAAGGTAATAATAATAAAAGAATTGCAATGTTAAAGTCTGGTTAAAATAACACCATTCAACATTTTACTATATCTAAACTTTGATGTAAATCTCTATCTAATGTTGATTACCTTAACTTTGAATGCAATTGAACCATCAGTTATTTATCAGAAACATCGAGAATAATAAAAAATAAGCCATATAAATGAGACTTTCCATCACACTTCTTGGTTCATTAACAAAAACAAAACAATCTTCATGATCATTGGACTACCAGGTTTAAAGAATGTTGTTCCTCTGTAACCATTCCTTTAAATTAGATCCTTCAGTAAAATGCATCGTTTGGAAGCCCAGTTCTCGTGCAGACTCAATATTTGCTGCATTGTCATCAATAAAAAGTGACTCTTCAGCAATAAGATCATATCGTTCTAGTAATATTTTGTATAATCTTTTATCTGGTTTTACTATTTTTTCCTCACCTGAAACGACAATACCTTTCAAATCATGAAAAAAATCATATCGATTCATGGCTATGGGTAATGTTTCTGCAGACCAATTGGTAAGGCCATAAAGGTTATATTTCTCTTTTAAAGGTTTTATCAATTGGACATTTTCATCAATAGTCCCTCCAAGCATTTCTTCCCAACGATCGTAATAAAGAGCGATCTCCTTACTGTAAGCTGGAAATTTCTGCTGCAAGATGCTGGTTCCTAACGACAAAGAACGTCCTTCATCCTGTAAAATATTCCAGTCGTACCTGCAGATGTTTTCTAAAAAGTAGTTCATTTCATCTTCAGTTTTGAACACATTTTTAAAGAGATACACTGGATTCCAGTCGATCAATACACCCCCAAAATCAAATATAATATTTTTAATCTTTTCCATTATTCAAATGTCTGCATCGTATTTGACCCTAAAAATAGCACATTTTTCCATGACTTTTCCTATTTTTGTCATCTATAATATGGTACAACCCGATAACTCATCTACAATCAATATGAGAGGTGGTCTGTTTCAAATCGCGTCGTGTCTTTTGATCTTCCTAACTCTTGTATCCTGTGGTGCAGGTAGAAATACTGTTTCACATGCTAAGAATTCATCCACAACCAGTACCGACATTCTCAGTTATGCCAACAAATATTTGGGTAAGCGGTATCGTTCTGGTGGAAAGGGACCGAAATACTTCGACTGTTCTGGATATACCTCATTTGTTTATGGTGCCTTTGGGTATAAACTTGGCAGTAGTTCTACCGATCAAGAAAAGACAGTTCCCCATATCAATGATAGAAAAAAGCTCCAGGAGGGAGACTTGGTATTTTTTGAAGGAAGAAAAAAAAATGGGAAGGTCGGACATGTGGGAATAGTGACAAATATTTCATCCAACGGTGACTTTGAATTTATCCATGCATCAACAACCAGCGGAGTAATTATATCTTCTTCAAAAGAACCATTTTACGCATCACGTTATCTGAGAGGTGGAAGAGTTCTGGAGAAATCCACTACTATTCAACAAACAACACTTACTGCGTCGGTAACCTCTAAAAAAAGTTCAAAGTTGAGAGGTTTTATTGCACGATCCATCGAATTACCCATAATCAATATTAACAGGGAGAATGAACGAGATTCAGTTTCAATAGAATCGTCTCAAATAAATAATAAATTGCAGCGAGACAGTGTAACTTTTTTGAAAACCGACTCTACAAACAATCAACCAGAGGAACAAAAACCTCAAGATCAAACCAGCAAGAATGGCAAGAAAGATATTGACCAACCCAATACTGATATCATCTTAAGAGAAGATGAATTTCTCCCACCCACACCAACTACTTTTCACACGGTCAAAATAGGAGAAACCCTCTATTCTATATCCAAGCTTTATGGATGTACGATAGAACAACTTAAAAGCATGAATCTCCATCTTGGTGACATCATAAAAACAGGAGAAGTATTGCATATTCCAGTCACCTTGTGACCCAACAAGGGATGAATATGGCATTTTCGCTTCTTTTTCGTAAATTTGCACGCTAAAAAAGTAATACATTATGATAACTGCAGACCAACTTAAAGATGTGTTGGAGCGCGAGCACGCGCTGAGGGGGTATCTTTGACATCGATACAAAAATAATCAGGCTCGAGGAAGAAGAACTCCGTACTCAATCGCCCGACTTCTGGAACGATGCCAAAACTGCTGAAAGTCAGATGCAAGTGGTACGGGAACTGAAGTTCTGGATCAATGCATATAACAATGTAAAAGCTGCTGTAGAAGAGTTGCAGCTCGCTTTCGATTTTACCAAAGAAGGAATTGTTTCTGAGGAAGAAGTCGATGCTAACTACACAAAGGCCATCAGCTTGATAGAGGATCTGGAGCTAAAAAACATGCTTCGCCGCGAGGAGGACAAA
>DBQD01000044.1 GCA_002305715.1 Proteiniphilum sp. UBA1403
ATAATTCCCGCGATACCCACAAATGTTACAAAAGCCAGTCCGACACTGGGTTTTCTTACCGTACTACCTTCCATTTTTCTACCTCCCGTCTTTTTTTGAAGAATTATTGCTTGTTTCCGTCAACAAAATCTTTTTTGATCTCAGATAAGATACTAGGGTCTTTTAATATGTCTAACCCTACACCTGCTAAACATCTAATCGCCCTAAACATCTCCCTTATAGCAAAAGGTGAGTGCGCGTCTTCTAAAAACTCGATCGTATGGGCCTCAGAACTTGAGCGTACCATTTGGATCCATGGGTGAATTGACGGAACGATTTGACTTACATTTCCCATGTCACTGCATCCACCGATCTTATAGCTGTCAATAATTTCTTTTTTATCGACACCAGATTCAACAAGATGACTTTTGAACAGATCTGCCATTACATTATTGTTCTTCATACAGCAAATCTGAGGTTCAAACATTTCAATGTTTACACTGCATCCGGTGGCAGTGGCAGCTGCTTTTGCTATATTTAAAATTCTTTGCACCATGCTTCTGAAGTAAGTAATCTCTTCATGACGCATTTCCAATCTAACTGTTGCAATTTCTGGGATGATGTTTGGAGCAGAGCCCCCTTTTGTAATAATTGCGTGTACACGTGCATCATCTTTAAGTTGCTGTCTAAGCAACCCTATGCCACTATAAAATTGGACAGCCGCATCCAAAGCATTAATACCATTCTCGGGTGCTTCTCCGGCATGTGACGCTTTACCTATAAAAGTTACATCGTATCCTTCAAGGTTAGTCATATTCGTTTTGAGGCAGGTAAATTTCATTGGGTGCACCATCATGGCGATATCGATATTTTTGAAGTATCCTGCGCCAATTAGCCCGGTTTTACCCCTGCCAGTCTCTTCTGCCGGCGAACCTAGCAAATAGATACTGCCTTCAAATTCAGAAAGCATTTCACCAAGAACTACGGCAGTACCATAACCGATCGCACCAATCAGATTATGACCACATGCGTGCCCGATACCGGGCAAGGCATCATACTCAGCCATAATACCTATTGCCGGACCGTTTCCACTTGACTTGTGTGCTACAAAAGCCGTAGGTAAATTTGGAATATCCTCTTCAATAAAAAAGTTTTCCATTTTCAGAAGTTCGGTAAATTTAGCCTTCGCTTTGTATTCATCCATTTCAATCTCTGGGTTGTCGTATAGAAATTTCTCCAGTTCTTTTATTGAAGATTTTTTTTCTTCAAGGATGCGTTGAATATCTTTCATGACTAGAACGGCCCATAATTGATAAGAACAGCAACTGCAACCAATACTGCTGCAACTGATTCAGTAATGAAGAAGAACGGAGCAAAGAAACGCCACCATTTGTTGATCGGTACTCCTGATATTGCACAGAGCACAGCACACGCAGTAGGCCAGAATATGTTTGAAAACCCATCTCCAAACTGAAAGGCAAGGACTGCAATCTGTCGATTAATCCCGAGCAAATCTGCCAAAGGTATCATCAATGGCATAGATGTGACAGCCTGACCACTTCCGGATGGTATAAAAAGATTCAGCAGAGTCTGGAATACAAGCATCGCTTCAACTGCCACTATTTTGGGAAGGCCACTTAGGCTGTTAGAGAAATAGTAGCAAATCGTGTCTATCACCTGTCCCTTTTGAAGGACAATGAGTATTGCTCTGGAAAGACCTATAACAAAAGCTGCTATCAGAATATTCTTTGATATTTCAACAAAATCTTCACATATTTGGTTGATGCTTTTACCGTTTATCAGTCCAATTACAAACATCATTACTATAAATATTGCAGACAGTTCTGAAAAATACCATCCATACTTAATTGCTCCAAAAGCAAAAGCTATAACAGTAAAGAGACAAATCAACAACGAAATCTTATGTTGTACCGTAAACTCTTTTGCCAAAAGTTCCTCTTGGCTAGATGTTGATATATTCGGGAAATCTATTCCGTAAACATAACTTTTGCTAGGATCCTTTTTTACCTTGTTTCCATACCGCTGAAGGCATATAAGAAAGACAGTAATAAAACAAAGGTAGCAAACTCCTCTATAGGCCATACCGGAGAAAAGAGGCAGTTCACCTATTGTTTGGGCTATGGCAACTGTGTATGGGTTGATTGCAGCTGAGGCATATCCGGTAGATATTCCTCCCAAAACCACGATAGCGCCATAAAAAGGGTCATAACCCAAGGCTACGGCCATACTCATTACTATTGGAACAAAACCATAACTTTCTTCGTAAATACCAAAAGAGGCTCCCATCAAGGAGAAAAGTACAGCCAATACCGGCATTACAATATAGTCTTTGCCTTTCAGTGTCCTTATCAAGGCACCTACACCGGAGTCAAAAGCTCCGACTTTAATAAGCATTACCATGAATCCATAGGAAAAAAAAGTAAAAAATACAATGTTAGCTGCATCCACCATACCATCAAAAATCGACATCACCATTTGAGTAAGTGTAACTGGCGTAGCCTGAACAAATTCAAATGTTCCTGCAACAACCAAGGTTCTTCCCGTTGCTTCGTCAAAAACACGCTGGAAAGTTCCTGCAGGTACTATCCATGTAAGGATGGTTGCAATTATAATAAAAGTTGAAATTATTACAAAAGTATGTGGAATAGTGATTTTCCCATTTTTTTCAACGTTACCTGTCGCCATTTCTATCACTCCTTTTTAGATTATCCAGATGCACAGGACATATTCCAAGTTCTGTGCATCTGGTTTCAGCCTTTAAGCCTTTTGTCGATCTGTTTCATAAGGTCGTCTGCTGTAGGGATAATATTGTCGTAGACAACTTCATTGTTGATTAGCATTGTGGGTAGGGTAGATACTCCGAGTGCCTTCATCCTTTTTATGCCAGCAGCACTCT
>DBQD01000040.1 GCA_002305715.1 Proteiniphilum sp. UBA1403
GGATGTTTCATGGATTAAACCGGGTAAAGTGGCGTGGGACTGGTGGAACGACTGGAACTTATATGGCGTGGACTTCAAGTCGGGCGTCAACAACGAAACCTACAAGTATTACATCGATTTTGCATCGAAAAATGGTATTGAATATGTTATTCTCGACGAGGGATGGGCTGTAAACAAAAAGGCCGACCTGATGCAGGTGGTGCCGGAGATTGATCTTGAGATGCTGACCGAATATGCTCGCTCTAAAAATGTGGGACTGATACTCTGGGCCGGATACTGGGCGCTGAACCGCGACATTGAGGGGGTCTGCAAGTACTTCTCTGAGATGGGGATAAAGGGCTTCAAGGTGGACTTCATGGATAGGGACGATCAGCTGATGGTCGACTTCCATCGTAAAACGGCTGAGATTGCAGCAAAATATAAGCTGATGATCGACTTTCACGGTACCTACAAACCAACCGGTTTGCACAAAACATATCCCAATGTTATCAATTTTGAAGGGGTACACGGACTGGAACAGATGAAGTGGTCTGCTGCCAGTGTGGATCAAATGACATACGATGTCACCATCCCGTTCATAAGAATGGTGGCCGGACCCCTCGACTATACGCAGGGTGCCATGCGGAATGCAACAAGAAGCAACTATCATCCTGTCAATTCAGAACCCATGAGTCAGGGTACTCGTTGCCATCAGCTGGCGCAGTATGTAATCTTTGAATCACCGTTGAACATGTTGTGCGATTCGCCGTCCAACTATATGGCTGAACCGGAATGCACGAGATTTATCGCAGAGATACCAACCACATGGGACGAGACCGTTGCGCTGAATGGGGAGATTGCCAAATATGTCTCTATTGCTCGTCGCAAAGGGGATACATGGTATGTGGGATCCATGACCAACTGGGATGCACGAAGCCTGGAGCTGGATCTGTCGTTCTTGGGAGATGGTAATTATACGGCCGAAATCTATAAGGATGGTGTGAATGCTCACCGTGTGGCCAAAGATTACAAGAAAGAGGTTATTGATGTACCTGCCAACCGAAAACTAAACGTGAATCTGGCACCCGGTGGTGGACTTGCAGTGAAAATTACAGCAAAGAGATAAAAACTAGATTGAACCGGTCGCTATTTTGCGGCCGGTTGTTTGTTCTGGCAAAATATATGATCGTATGAAAAAACTGTTTCTTATTTTCCTTTCCATCCAACTTGTGGGTGTGCTGTGGGGACAGACAAAAAATAGACTGTCTGACGGGAACGATACGATTGTGGGGACCTCCTTTAAAACAGGAATACCTGTGATGGCAAAGTGCTACATAGCTCCTTTAAGTATATACCAATGGCATTGGAATGGCACTTCTGAGAACCTGTTGCTCGAACTACGGGAGACAAACAAGAAGGGTACCTCTTTCACAAAAAAGGGAATGCTATCAATGATAGAACTGGAGAGCAAAGGTGAGAAATGGAGCCGTGAAATGAATTACAACTCTTCGAGGATTGTCCAGCAGGGCGACTATTTCTTCCTGAACGATGTGAAGAAAAACATTCTTCTCGATCCGGAAACGGGGAATAGTTTGTGGGAAGGGAGACTGGACTTCTACTATATTGAACCGCAAATGAATATTGGATTGGGATACCCCATTGAGTCTACTTCGAACAAAATGACAGCAATGAACTTGTCGACAGGAGTGAAGTTGTGGGATAAAACTCTCGATCGTACGTACGGATGGGATGATGCTTATATGTTAAACGACTCCATTCTGTTGATTGCGGTGAACGGTATTCATGCCATCAACTTGCTAAATGGTAAGGAGTGGAGCTATAATGCTAAAACAGTGAAGAAGGAGATTGGCAAAATGATTGGATTTAACATTGTTGGCCTGATTGTTGGTGCTCTCACCGATTCCTATTTTTATCAGAACCAACCGGATGTGGCAACCAGCTTATCGTCGAACTTGTTGATTGATCCCGATGGTTGTATCCTGTATGCCTCACGCGACAAGATTGCACGCATAAACACTAAGGGGAAAGTTTTATGGAGCTCTTCTCTGCCGGAGAAAAAGTCTTCTACTTCGTCGCTAATACTGATCGATTCCGTAGTTTATCTGATCAATCGGGGGTATGCACAATACAATGGTGAGCCTTCAAAAATGGGGGATCCCTATCTGGCAGCTTTCTCGTGGAAGGATGGGAACCAACTCTATTTGAATGCTATACCTGAAAAGAACGAATACATTAGACACTATCAGGTAATCAACGACATTCTCTTTCTCCTCTTCAAGGATAAAGTGGCAACCTTTAAGCTGAGCGACGGTTTATTTATACGTGAAGCTAAACTGGCACTACAAAAGAATGAAGAGATGGATGCTTTCTTACAGCCGGAGGGAATCTTTCTGAAACAGGATGATATGCATTTTTTCGATATGGCTGTGGATTATGGAAACTACAATTTGATACGTAGCTCAAACGGAAGAATAATTGTGATGAACGACAGCCTGGAGATGATTGATGAACTCAGCAAAGAGAAGATCTTCTTCACGGTAATTGCCAATCCGGAGCAGGCTATCATCACCCAAAACGACTCCGACTTTGTGGTGCTGGATGCCAAAAATGGGGTGCAAATGGTGTTCAAGGCTTCCGAAAATATGTTCCTATACGAAGACCAACTCTACTTTATCGACAAGGATAGGCTCTTTGAAATTGACCTCAACCAGCTTAATTAGAATAACTTTCGGAGATAGTTGATTTTTAATAGGGCTTCCATATTTGTTTTGGCAACAAGTGTGTAATTCGTTCTGCAACGATGAACAATGAAGCATAAGTATTTAGGTTCTGAATAGCGACCTGGAGGACTCTTCATTTGCTTTTTTTTGTAACTCTGTTCGTAAGGGTACAATCAATTAAATTAATGCAACATTATCTAAGTTGATATCTCACATGAAAGGGAAATTGAATGAGGAAAAAGAGTAAACCGCCAGTCGTATAATGGCGTAAATGATAGAGATACAGTAGGGATAGTTTTGATAACTTGAAAATGTTTTCGTACATTCATTGTGTGATTAATTATGTAAGGCATGAATGTAAATAACTTAACCACATATCATTGCATGTCTTAGATAATGAATCATAAAAATATGTTTATACATTTTAACAATCACTGGAAACGATATACCACGTACGTATCTACATTCCAGCTTATAAGCCAAGACCTCAATTAAAATTTTAAAATGATGAATTCATTTAGCGATATTCCTCAGAGTTTCATAAGCAAATGGCAAAATATTGTCGATATACTTGCTAAAATTATTGGAATACCTTCGGCCTTGATAATGAAAGTGGAAAACGAACATATGGAGGTATTTATATCAAGTAAATCTGAAAATAATCCATATCAAGTTGGACAAAAAGAGTTATGGAATGGACTCNNCTCCTACTTGGGGTTCCCGTTGAATTTTCCAAATGGAGAGCCTTTTGGGACTATTTGCATACTGGACCGAAAAGAGAACAAATACTCGGAAGAGCATGAGCAATTGCTGCAACAGTTCAAGAGTGTGGTTGAACTGGACCTGGCCATCATTCAATCGCTGGATATTACAGAAGAGGTTTCGGCAAGTGAACTGGTTGAACACTAGAACATCAATAAACTATCCACTACTGATGTTATCTCACACATACACCCTGACGACAGAGAGCTCTATACAAGAGAAATGATGCATGCAATGGAGCAACAAAAAACGCAGTATACTATCAAATTTAGAATGCTTAATCCGGAAGGTAAGTATGAATGGATTCAAAATAATACTTCTGCAACGTATGACAGCAACGGGAATGTTTTACGCCGAATAGTGCAGGCTCGCAATATTACCAAACAGGTTGAACTGGAAAATGAACTCAGAAAACAAAACGAGGACAAAGATCAGTTTATACGAATACTTGGGCATGACCTCCGAAATCCATTCAATGCGCTTATTGGTTTTTCCAATCTATTGCTTGAAAACTTGCACAATTACGATATTAAAATGGTGGAAGATTTGGTCAGAATTATTAATCAGACTTCAATCAATACGTACGAAATGCTCGATCAGATTATGCTCTGGATTAAATCACAATCGGGGAAACTGGAACTGGAAATAGTACCGTTTAATCTTCAGCAAGAGATTATAAAAGTAGTGCGAAGTGTAGAGAATGTTGCGGTTAAAAAGGATATAAAAATTGAAATAACAGGAAGTGATAGCATTTTCTTATCGGCTGATATAAACATTTTTAAAACTGTTTTACGGAACCTTATTTCAAATGCGATTAAATTTACAGACCTGAATGGTCGCATTATTGTTAGTACGGAAAAAAAGGAACAGCAGGTGTTGATCGCCGTTGCAGATAATGGTATTGGGATGGAGGACGACGTGAAAGCGAAAATTTGGGATATAAATTATACTTCATCAGGAACAAAGGGTGAACAAGGTGCGGGTTTTGGACTTAATCTTTGCAAGAAACTTATTGAAAGACATAATGGACAGATTTGGGTGGAGTCAACTCCCGGAAAAGGTTCAAAATTTATAGTTAGTCTGCCTGCATAAATATTTGGATTACTGAAGGAACTAAATCAGATTAATAGGTAGATACGTTGTATGATTCAATAAAAAAAAGAGTTACATATTTTATGTAACTCTTTTTTTAAGTCGGGGTACCAAGATTCGAACTTGGGACCCCCTGCTCCCAAAGCAGGTGCGCTAACCGGACTGCGCTACACCCCGAGGTGCGAATTGTTGTGATTCGCGGATGCAAAAGTAGTACATTTTTCTGAATTACAAAAAGGTTTTGCATCTATTTTTAATTTAATACCCAAAATAGCTATCTTTGTCGAAAATCACAGGGTATTGATGGGTATAAAAAAACAAAGCGCCTCGGGTTGGCTCGGCAAAAGAATGGCTGCTGCAAGAGGCACCTACTCACTGGCGTCGCTATGTACATTGCTAAGTGCTTCCTCTTTTGTGGTATTCAGCTGGTACTTGTCGCAATTCGCTGCCCTTTGGCTCAATGATGGGGAACGTAATTCCAAATTGTTGTGGATGGCATCGGTATTCTTGGCGGGACGGTATCTGTTTGCACATATGGAGTCGCGACTGAACTTCATGGCCGGGAACAGGATTGTGGCAAACATCAAAAGGGAGCTATATCCGGTGCTACTGAAGGAGAACCGACTGGATTCGACTGCGGGTGCGCTCTACATGACAAAGATTACTGACGACCTGAAACCTTACTTCGCCTTTTTTATTCCTTATTCGGTGGCAACAGCTGTAGTAAGCATACTTCTACTGGTAATCTGCTTCTTCCTGGAAAAATGGGTGGCCTTCATCTTGATGGTCTCTCTGGTCGTAATCCCCGTGCAGATGGCTGTCATCGGTATAGGTGCGGAAGCGATTCATAAAAAACATACAGGGCTATTCTTGAAATACTCGGCGGTGTTCTACAACCGACTGAAAACGATCGCCGAGATCGTCAACCTCAACAACCTGCTGCCGCAGTACCAATTCTTGGCGCGCAAGAGCGAGGAGCTGAACAGAGCAACGACCAATGTGATGAAGGTGGCAATCCTCTCTTCGGCTGTGCTGGAACTGTTTGTGACTATTGCCATTGCGGCTCTTGCCATCTACTTGGGATTTAGCTTGATGGGTATCATGAATGGTCCGAATTATGGGAATGGTTATGACTTTGCCACGGCGTTGTTTCTTCTTACTATCACGCCCTATTTCTTTTTCTACATCCGCAAATTTGTGAGTGCATACCACGACCGAAACAGGGCACTGGCTTCGGCAGATCTGCTGATGCCACTGCTTACGCGAACAATGGACTCCCCTACGTCTAATCTAAATGTGCCTTTCGATCATATCAGTATCGGCAATCTTGGATTCGCCTACCCCAATTCGCCGGTGAAGGTGCTGCACAACATCAGCGAGAAATTTCCGCAAAAGGGACTGGTGCTGGTGAAAGGGATTTCGGGTTCTGGAAAATCGACATTGCTGAAAATATGTGCCGGCAGCTTGGCTGCACAGGAGGGGACGGTGTCGGTGAACGGGAGAGACAACGGCTGGTCGCGACACTGGCTGGATGCAAACACGGCATACATGAACCAATTCCCCTTTATCTTCGACGGCTCGCTGCGCTACAACATCCTCCTTGAGAAGGAGGTAGCTGAGAATGATTGTTTTCCAGAGTTCATGCAGCGAATAGTGGAAAAGAAGGAGGAGGGTTGGGAGACGCAGCTGACGCACAACGGTAGACAGCTCTCGGGAGGCGAGAGACAGCTAGTCACGCTCGCACGGATGATGATGCACGCACAGCCGGTGGCAATTCTGGATGAACCAACAGCCAACCTGGATGCGGGGACTACGGAAGTAATTCTGAAGGAGATTGTGAAGATGGCAACCGAGCGACTGGTGATTGTGGCTTCGCACGAACAGCGTTTTGAGGAGGTGGCCAACTGTGTGGTTAACTTAAATTGGGGGGAACAGATGGATTATGCGTAATTTCTTGCTTGCCTATATCGTACGGCCCTTTGCAAAAAGATGGTGGAAAGGGTTTCTCCTACTGGCACTTTGGACGGTGGCTTTTGTGGCAATGCCGGCGCTCTCGGGTTGGTTCTTGGCCATCTGTAGTGTGGTTTTTGTGACGGCAAACACGGCTTTTGCCTACCTAATACCCTCCTCGATCATCCGGTTGATGTCGATCCTGCGTACGGCGACCCGCTATTTTGAACGACTGGAGAATCATAAGACAACGTTGAGCGTGCAACAGAGTCTGCAGTTAAAGATATTTTCGGCGGCAGCACGGCTGCCCTATTTCCGCAAGGAGGAGAACAATAATTCGTCGCTCCTCGAAAACAGCACCCATGGGACCGATCAGATATTGAATCATATCCTGCTCTGGCTCCTTCCTTTTGCAGCATTGCTACTCACCATTGGTCTCTATGCTATTTTCGTGGCATTCTTTGCGGAGATGATTGCACTTGAGTTTCTGATTTCGTCGGCTATCCTGTTGTTCATGGTACCACAAGTGAACGTCTATAGAAACAGGCTGTTGCACGGACAACTGAAAACGGCACGGGAGGAGACACACTTAATCCTAATGGAGGGCTTCAGGGGAAGAATAGAGATTGCAAAATATAATCTGGAGGGGAAAGCTATTAATCGGCATGAGGTGATGCGACAGAAGCTGGAGCAACTGGAGAATAAGATACAGGTGAACTCTTTCTTCTTACAACTCATTGCGGGCCTGGGATTCAGCTATGTGGCCACCTTCCTACTCTGGCAATCAGGTGAACAAGGTATGGATGCTCCACTCGCTATCGGTATATTTTTTGGTATTATGGCACAGGCTGAACTGGCCGAGATGCTCTTCTCAGGGAAATCAGAAAAGAGTGCGGTGGAGCAACAAATACGGGATATGCAATCGATCTTTGAGGAAGGGGATGCTCCGAAAGAGGCGGTCACAGTTTCTTCTTCTCTTGAGCGACTGCAATTGACTACGTGGGAGGCTATTGTACCCGGCACTCCGGTACATGTGGAACCGCTTTCACTGGATATTGCCCGGGGCGAATGGATTGCTCTTTACGGGGAGACGGGTAAGGGTAAAACAACGTTTCTGAACAGTCTCTTCTATCCGGAGTACCGGAGAGCGGGCATTCTTACCTGGAACGAAACGAGCAATCTACTACACCTTCCTGTGCCGAAAGCTATCTACGTGACACAGAAGGCTTACCTGTTAACAGGGACACTGCGGGAGAACTTCGAAGGGTATAGCGATGAGGAGATTGAAGGGGTACTGAAGACGGTGGACCTGGCTTCATGGCGTGCTGCGCTACAGGAGGGGTTGGGGAGCTTCTTAGGGGAAAACGGTGAAACGTTAAGCGGTGGGCAACGCAAGAAACTACTGCTGGCACAGGCTCTACTCAAAAGACCACAACTGCTGGTGGTGGATGAGCCCACGGCAGGCATAAGCATGGAAAATGCTATCGCTATCTTCCAGAATATTCGATCGCAATATCCTGGCATCACAATATTGATGGCGACGCACTTGAAAGAGTTTGAACAGGTGGTCGATAAAGTGGTGAAGTTATGAGGCATTTCACACGATAATTGTGTACATTTGCACCTCAAAAGCAACGAAAAATAACGGTAAAAGATATGTACAGAAACAGTACGTGCGGCGAACTCAAGTTGGCCGATGAAAATAAGATAGTGACATTGGCGGGTTGGGTATCGAAAATCCGCAAGATGGGTGGTATGACGTTCATCGATTTGAGAGATCGATACGGAATTACGCAGCTCTCTTTTAACCAGGAGGTCAATCCTGAACTGTGCGAACAGGCAAACAAGCTGGGCCGCGAATGGGTGATTATGGTTACCGGAACGGTGAAGGAACGCTCGAGCAAAAATAGCAATATCCCAACGGGTGACATTGAGATTATTGTTGCTGAGCTAACAGTACTAAACGCTTCGCAAACACCGCCATTCACCATTGAAACGGAAACGGATGGAGGAGATGAACTGCGCATGAAATATCGCTATCTGGATCTGCGCCGCAACGTGGTGCGACAGAACCTGGAACTGCGTCACCGCATGGCTTTTGAGACTCGCCGTTACCTCGACGATCGGGCGTTCCTGGAAGTGGAAACACCGGTACTGATTGGCTCAACTCCCGAGGGGGCACGCGACTTCATTGTTCCTTCGCGCATGAACCAAGGGGAGTTCTATGCTTTGCCACAGTCGCCACAGCTCTTCAAGCAGCTGCTGATGGTGTCGGGATTCGACCGCTATTTTCAGATCGTTAAATGTTTCCGCGATGAGGACTTGAGGGCGGACCGACAACCGGAGTTTACACAAATTGACTGCGAGATGTCGTTCGTAGAGCAGGAGGATGTATTGACCACGTTTGAAGGTCTTACCAAACATCTCTTCAAAACAATTAAGGGATTGGAGATTCCTGATTTCCCCCGTATGAGTTACGCCGATGCCATGAAACAATATGGTTCGGATAAACCGGATATCCGCTTTGAAATGAAGTTCGTTGAACTGAAAGACCTGACCGTGGGTCGCGATTTCGTTGTCTTCGACTCTGCGGAATATGTGGCCGGTATCTGTGCAGAGGGTTGTGCAGTATATACACGTAAGCAACTGGATGAACTGACAGAATTTGTGAAACGTCCTCAGATTGGTGCAAAAGGATTGATTTATGTGCGCTACAACGAAGATGGTACTTTGAAATCGTCGGTGGACAAGTTCTATAGTGAGGAAGACCTTAAACTGTGGGCCGAGCGCTGCAATGCAAAGCCGGGCGACCTGATCTTGATATTGGCTGGTGAAACGGAAAAGACACAAAAGCAATTGTGCGAGCTGCGCCTCGAGATGGGGACTCGCCTGGGCTTGAGAGATAAAAACAACTATAAATGTTTGTGGGTGATAGACTTCCCATTGTTGGAGAAGGACGAGGAGCTGAACCGTTTCTTTGCGAAACATCACCCTTTCACCTCTCCGAAACCGGAAGATATTCCATTACTGGACTCCGATCCTGGAGCAGTGAGGGCCAATGCGTATGACCTGGTAATCAATGGCGTGGAGATTGGGGGTGGTTCTATTCGTATCCACAACAGCGATCTGCAGAAGAAAATGTTCGAAGTACTGGGCTTCACACCAGAAAGGGCACAGGAGCAGTTTGGATTCTTGATGAATGCATTCAAATATGGTGCACCTCCTCACGGTGGTATAGCATTCGGACTAGACCGCTTTGTATCAATCTTTGCGGGATTGGACAGCATACGCGACTGTATTGCTTTCCCGAAGAACAACGCTGGTCGCGACATGATGATCGATGCTCCTTCGAGAGTGGAACAGGAGCAACTCGATGAGCTGGGTATTATGCTTAAACCGGTGAAAGAATAGCAATAAAAAAAAGCTGCCCTCGGGCAGCCTTTTTTTTATCTAGTACCTGATACAAATTATAGTGTGTATCCTTCGCTATAGGTTTTGTTGTACAAACGGTGTGCACTGGCTTCTTCATCGTCAACGAATGTTTCGGTAGCAGGATCCCATTTGATGGGGCGACCAAGATCATATGCAATGTTACCCAATGTACATACGGTACAAGAGCTGTGACCAATTTCCACTGGAACAACAGGGTCGGTATTGTTCTTCAGTGCATTGATGAAGTTTTCCAAGTGAGGTATTTTGGTCTCATAAGCTCCTTCTGCTTCTTCAACAACCGGTGGCAACAGGCTATCGTCAGATGCCAAATAATGATTTCTCGATATTTCAATCCATCCGCTTTCTCCCCAAAACTTTACACCCTTGGTTTTTTGTTCGTTGAAAGGCTCTTCGGTCATAACCGTACCATTGGCATATTTGTAGGTGAGATATTGGGTACCTTCGTAGCCGGCAGGGATAATTTCTACAGGACCATTTCCGTCCATGCCAAGACCCCACTGAGCTATGTCGAACATGTGTGCACCCCAGTCGGTCGTAAATCCACCGCCCAATTCTTTATACCAACGCCATCCTCCCCAGAACTGTTCGTTCTGCTCAGGATCGAGAGAGATGGGAGGGTTAAGCTGAGAGTTGTAGTGAATAAATTCCGACGGACCTAACCACAACGGCCAGTTCAAATCGGCAGGAACAGGCTCCTCTGGCAAATCGTACGGCGTGGGAGGAGCACCTACATAGGCATTGATCTTTTCAATTTTTCCAATTCTACCTTCCTGTACCATCTTCACAGCATGCTGGAAGTTCACATCGGAACGCTGCTGACTACCTACACCTAGGATAATTCCATTGTCACGAACAGCTTTCTTCAGCATCTGGCCTTCCTTAATGGTAAAGGTGAGCGGTTTCTCCAGATAGATGTTTTTCTTTGCATTGGCTGCATCAATTGCCATAAAGGCATGCCAGTGGTCGGGGCTGGCAATCACAACGGCATCGATCTCTTCGCGTGCGAGCAGATCTTTGTAATTTTCGTACACATCCACAACGGGGGGTTGTTCCATTTCAGCATAGTACGCATTTACTCGTTTGAGGAAACGTTCTCTCTTCACACCATACACATCGCAACCGGCAACAACCTGTACGCCTTCAATGGTGAGATAGCCACTGAGCAAGTACATGGCTTGCTGGCCAAGACCGATAAATCCTAAACGGATAATTCCATCGTCTGCAGCAGCCTTATTCTGTTTGCACGAAGCAAGAAACTGTGGAAGGATGGCCATACCAACCGCACCCACAGCGGCCGTCTTAATAAATTTTCTTCTTGATAATTGATTACTCATGACTTAGATAATAATTTAAAAAGTATAACTTTTTTCTTTTATGGGACAAATATAACTCTTTTATTCTGAAACTACTCAAACCATCTCCTCTAACTTACGCCGGTCGAGAACGGTAAGTTCTCTTTTATACAAGCGGATAGCTCCTTCTCGAATCATCTCACCCAGGGTTCGGGCAAGGGAGGGACGCTGCACTCCGAAATATTCGGCCAACTGACTCTGTGTTCTTTTAACAATAAAAGAGGGAGTCTGAGGATCGGTGTTCTCAAGGATGTAGAGGGAGAGCTTGCCCTTCAAGCTTTTTATCGACATCATCTGAACCTTCTTGGCTAGAAAAACAGTCATGTTGGAATTCACGCGCATGAAATTGGTCATTAGTGTCTCGTTAAGCATCATCTCCTTCAACCAAGCGGATTTGGGAATGACGTAAAAGTGGCACTCTTCCATGGTGATCACATCAACCGGATAGCGACTTTCGGTGGCTACCAAAAAAGCGGGGGCCAAGGGTCGAACGGGTTCGATGAATTCAATCTCCAGCACATTTCCCTCTTTGGTGACCATTTCGGTGCGCACAAGTCCCTGCATTAGCAACAAAAGATGCTGGACAGGATCACCTTGCCGTACTACATAACGACCTTTTTCCACTCTGCGCACTTCACTTACTGCACGTTCGAGGATTGCGTCTCTTTCATCAGAAGAAAGATGAAAGAAAAGAGGACAGGTTGTTACATCGTATTCCGCCATTGACTTGTTACTGCACAAAGATAGATAAAAAACTAAAAAATGAATAATAGGAGCCGATAAAATAGGCTCTTTAGAAGCGATTTATTAAATTCAGTTAATTCTAATTGTGTGTAACCCTGGTTACAGATATCCGGATTTGGAGATACTAATTTTGTCACATCATCAGGAGAGAGAAAAAAATAATAATTAAAATAGTGTACAATGAGTGAATACATAAACAATTCCGCAAAACGTAAGGAACAATTGAGAAACCTCCTTCTGGAACTGCACAACGGAGGAAACCCAGCACTATTGCGGCGACATCTGATTGTTGCATTGAAAAACATTCCCTATAATGAAGTGGTGGAGGTTGAACAAGAGTTGATTAATAGCAATGCGCTCACAGAAGAAGAGATTCTGAATTTTTGCGATTTGCATACGGCTGTTCTTGATGGAAGTATTGACCTGCAAGGTGCAAAGGGAGTACCGGCTGGTCATCCAGTAGATACTTTTCTACAGGAGAACTTGGCACTGAGACAGGAGATTGAAGCATACGAAGCGATCAAAAAGAAGTTTATGGAAATCAACGATTTGCAACTGGCCGACTACCTGTTGCAACTGCGTAGAATCTTTAATAACTTCTCCGATATAGACAAACATTACAAACGCAAAGAGTACTTACTCTTTCCTTTTCTGGAGAAACACCAGATTACAGGGCCTCCCAAGGTGATGTGGGGGAAACACGATGAGACTAGGGAAATGTTAAAGAGGGCACACGAGGTACTTTCATTGCCCGGCTCTTCGGTGGATACTTTCCGTGCAACGGGTCTTGCTGTGCTGGATGCTGCTGTTGAAATGATTGCTGGCATGATCAAGAAGGAGGAGGATATCCTGTTGCCCATGTCATTGGATACTCTCACGGAGGATGAATGGTTCCGTATTTATAAGGAAACACCGGAGTTTGGGTTCTGCCTCTATGATCCTAAGGAGGAATGGCATCCACAGGGGATGAATGTAGAGAAGCAAGCATATGTAGAATCGGAAGGTATTCGTCTCTCTTCCGGTAACTTCAGTATGGATGAGCTGGAGGCACTCTTCTTGCACCTTCCCATAGACCTCACTTTTGTGGACAAAGAGGATAAAGTTCGCTTCTTCTCACACAGCCCAAACAGGGTATTCGAACGGAATCGTTCCATCATTGGTCGCGACGTACGAATGTGCCACCCACCTGGCAGTGTGCATGTGGTAGAGCAGATTCTGAAGGATTTTAAGAGTGGTAAAGAGAATAAAGCAATGTTCTGGATCTCTGAGTTTCAGAAGGAACGGTTTATTGTTATCGCCTATTATGCTGTCCGTGGAAATGAGGGTGAGTATCTCGGAGTGCTTGAGGTAACACAAGATATTACCGATTTACGAAAGTTAGAAGGTAGTCAGCGTCTCTTGTCGTACGAACAAAAATAAGGAACTATCCTTCACTTGTACAACCAAATAAAAGGAGTTTTTATTCACTTGTACAACCCAATATAAGGAGCTGTCCTTCACTTGTACAATCAAATAAAAGGAGCTTTTCTTTACCAACACCAATAAGTAACTTGAAAGAGCCGGTTAACTAGAAACCGGCTCTTTTGCTCAATACAGCAGAAACGCTCTCTGTAGGCATTCAAAACAGACATTTTGTATGGAAAATAAACTTTATTAACAAATAAAACGTGCAAATGATGAAATATCTGCCTATTTTGTGAATAAGTTAAATGTTGATTTTTTTAAGATAGAATTTGGCCGTGTTATTTCATTTATTGTTATCCTTATTCCCTCTTTTAATAGCGCTTTTTTGGGTTGCTCTCCTTTTGACCAGTAAAAAAAACATCATCCCCAATTATTTTCTTGCGTTGATTTTTTCATTATCAATCATTCCATTATTTGCTCGTTTACTTTATTTCGACCGACAAATCGTATTATTTGCATGGATAGATCCTCTTTTAATTTTCACGTCTCTTTCTATATTTCCCTTTTTGTACAACTATATTCGGTTATTAACACACGAAAAGGAAATAGACAGAGGATGGATGTGGATGCTGTTACCTTCATTCCTGCTGGCACTGTTTTCTTTTTTTCTTTCCTTTGCCATGTCTCCTGAAGATTTTAACTTCTATATTCATCACGTTCTGTTTCGTGAAGGAAATATGCAACAGCCTTACCCCAAGTTGGTACAAATGCAGCTCATACGTTTGGTGGCATGTAAAATAACTCTAGCTATTCAGGTAGGGTTATCAATCTATCTCGGAGGTAAACACTTAACGCAATATATTCGTAAAATAAATGGAGCTAATCCAACGAAAGAGGAAAATACATTGAACAGAATTAAATGGTTGTTGTGGACCTTCTGTGTTGCTTCAGCTTTTTATCTTTTTATTAATGCCATTTGGTATTTCCATTTTACGGGTAAAGAAAGTTCGTTGGGAATGGACTGCTTTGTGTATGGGGTATTCCTCTCCTTACTTGGATTTATAGCCTACCATCCTTATTTTTCGACTGTTGATCTGGGAACCTCCAAAAAAGAGAGGGTACGTAAGCAAACTACAGCAAAACCCAAAGTCGTGTATATGCCGGATAGTTCCATTATTGAACAATTAAACAGATTAATGAAAGAAGAGGAACTATTTAAAAACAGGGAGTTACGTATAAATGATCTGGCAAAAAAAGTTGGAACAAATCGCACGTATCTCTCCCGGATTCTGAATGATGAATTGGGTACAAATTATAACGAATGGGTAAATAACTTCCGAATTAAGTATGCCAAGAATATAATGCATAATATTGAGCATAAAGATCTTTCATTAGAAGAAATTTCGGAGTTGTCAGGATTTGCCACATTGGGGGTATTTTATAAGGTGTTTAAAGAAAAAGAAAAAATACCCCCCGGAGGCTACAGGAAGAAGGTCATGTTGAATCAATTATCTCGTACACAACGAACAGAACGACCATCTGATTTATAGGAGTAGAGTTGCAACACATCTGTAGAATTGAATCCAAAATTTCGGCGCATGGCATTTTCTAAGTTGTATGATGTGGAACTCCACCAATAAGCATAATTACCTGTTGAGTTGAATGTTCTGCCACTGGTGGAATGAGATCCTCCCGGTAGTGCGGAGAAACCTGATTTGTTACGGTAAGTTGGATAGTCAGTATTTCCAATTGCACCTCTTACTGTTGAAACACCCCAACCACTACTGGTGGCTAATGATTTGGCAATCTTTGATCTGATGCCTCCTCCTGTTGTCCCATCATACTTGTAACCATTTCTTGATAAATGGGTTTCCAATTCTGTCCACTCTTCGTCACTCGGCAAGTGCCAACCGTCTGGACAGACTCCCTGCACACCACTTGGGTTCGCAGTGCTACTCTCTTCTCCATTCATGGCTGCAACCCAATTGTACAGCACCCCATAAGTTTTGTAGTTACTAGTCGCTTTGGCGGCAGCAATATCAGTTCCATCGTAGCCATTCACATAGTAGTAGGCTTCGGTTCTGGAAGATGTTCTCGGGCCAACCACACTTGGAAGATATGCTAAATTCTCTTTCATCCATGTTTGATTTCCAATAGTTACTGTTCCATAAATAGTACCATCTCGTTCATCGATAAAGTAACCTTCGGGTAGATCGCTGTTCGTGAAACGGAGATCTGCACCATCGTAACAGGCATAAAAATGGTATACTCTCCCGGGTGAAGTGGGCGAAGTACGCGCAGGTTTTGTATTTATACTCGTATATGAATTCTCCAAAGTGGTAATCTTTAGGCCCAGGGCTGGCCAGTTTTGAGCTGCTACAGGTGGATACCATCCCCAGAAATGAAGCAGCTTCCCGGATTCAAGGCTCGTTGATGAGATTTCAAATGGCAGCGAATTGGCGGTAAACACTGTTCCTGAAAACAGGCCTGTAATAGGGTCAAAGACTGCATTCTGGCTGGTTTGATGTGCATGTATGGTTGATGCTGCAATTAGTTCAGCTTTGGTAATTCCTTTCAAAGTATTGTCGCTACTATTAAAAAGGCGGATATGAAAGAGCGAACCCACATGTTTAAATGAGACTGTGAAGTCGGGACTCTCTTTTCGCACATTTTCGGTTGCAAATCGAAGCAATAGAATATCTTTTTCTTGTACCTCCTCCAACGTCTTTCCACTCCAAGGGGAACGTAAAAGGTTTAGGTTGTGGGTGTCTCCATCAAATTCTACAGCTCCATATACTCCATACAGATTAAATGGTTCATCTGAAAAAGAATCTGGTATCCTAATCCCAAAACTGGCCCTCTTCCCCTCTTTTGTTATATTGTCTTCCGTGAGAGTTACAATCTGCATGTCTTTCTTATTGTCCCCTTGAGTAAGGACTAAATAGATGATGTCCCCAACCTCCCATGTCAACTTTACATCCAAGTCAACACCTGTCAAAGCAATACGCGTTTTATTCGCTACTTCACCCCTTTCGGAGTCTTCTCTGTTCTCACCCGGAAGACCTGCGGTAATAGTAAGTATGTTCTCTTCCTCTATCGGATCGATGAAATCGTTCTGTACACAACTACTCAGGTACATCAGTAGTATTGCTACAATAAATTCAATTCTCTTATTCACAATTCTCATTCTTTTATTGTCTACCAATCATCTCCATGCATATCTGGTAATTCGCTACTGGAAAGAATCTGCTGATCATAATGAATTTCGACAATTTGAAAGTCGGGTGAAGTGTACGCCTCTACGTTATTCTCTACAACTTCATTGGTTACTGTGTTTTTAATTTTCATATTCCTTTTTTTTGATTTAAATATTACGTGTTACGAAAAATGAAACAATTATTTCTGAGGACTAACATAGTGGAAATTGAGATTATGTTATTACTGAATAATAAAAAGATTGTTTTTTTACTTAAAAAGATACCTGAGCTTCTCGAAAATAGGATGAAAGTCTTCAACTTTAGTTAAGAAAACAATCTCAAGTTATCTGATATCCAAAAGGGAAAGGTTGGTTTATGGAATGGTATTCGATACTGTTGGAATGTGATACTGATGGTCGCAGAAGGAAACCACTTTAGACTGGTGGGTTATAAATATGGCAGATCGTCTACCTAGGTTATTTTTCACATTCCAGAGAAGGGATTGAGTTGTAACAGGATCCAAAGCAGACGTAGCCTCGTCGAACAGTATAATATTTCCAGGGCGTAACAATGCCCGAGCAATGGCAATACGTTGAGCCTGACCTTCCGATAAGCCAATCCCCCCTTCTCCTAAATGAGTATCCAAGCCATCGGGTAATGTGGAGACAAAATCGGCGGAAGCAATCTGCAGTACACGCATCAATTCAGACTCAGTTGCTGAGGCGTTACCCAAAAGCAAATTCTCTCGAATAGTACCACTGAAAAGTGATCCACCTTGTGGGACATAGATAAAATTGGAGCGAGTGCGTTCAGATATTGACACCTGCGACTGACCAGAAAGGGTCATGCTTCCATTGGATGGAGTGAGCAATCCCATTAACAGACGTAAAAGAGTAGTTTTACCTGAACCCGTTTCTCCGGTAACAGCAACCAACGTACCGGGTCTCACCTCCATGGAGAAATTAGACAATACAAGTTCTGAGGTGGAGGAATAAGAAAAGGATACCTTGTTAATCAAGAGGGTTACATCTCCTTCCAAGAGAATGTCTCGATGTGAATCTTCTAATGAAAAACGGGTCAAATAAATCAACCGGTCAACAGCAGTGCGAGCATTGACAAAAGAAGGAAGCAAACGGATAAGGTCGAAAAGTGGTCGCTGGATTCTGTTGACCAATTGGAGAAAAGCGGTCACAGTGCCAAAGCCGACCGAATGTCGCGCTAATCCAAATGCACTCCATAAAAATGCGGTGATATAACCCCCATTAAAAGAGACACCAAGAATTATGTTGGCAAAAATGGCGACATTGGTTCTTTTCTCTACACTATGATATAATTTCGATTGGAGAGTACCCAAACGACTTAATTCGTTCTCTTGTTGCTCAAAAGCACGTATCACCACTTGATTTTGCAAACGTTCTTCAATAAGGGAGGTGATTGTACTTTCATACACTTTTACCTCTTTGGTAAATTTACGCATCCGTCGATAGTAAAACCTTCCAAGTAGGGCAAACAACGGCATCCCCACACCCAAAAAGAGAGACAGCGTGGGATCAAACAGGTAAAGGAGTACTAAAGCTCCCGCAAACTGCGAGAATGACACAACGGTCAAAGGAAATGAATTGACCAGAAGGTTGACTAGATCGTCGGCATCCCTAAATATACGAGTGAGGAGATCACCGCTATGAATTGTCGATAATTCTTGCCACCTGGCATAAAGAAGATGAGAAAAAGTACGATAACGGACAGAATTTGCAAGGCGTACTTCGGTCATTCTCCTCATTTTAATGTCTAACGCACGAAACTGAATCTGAAAAATGACCAAAAGCACCAAGAGAAATGTGTAGTGCAATATTTCTCCCTTGTTCACACCGGTAGCAATATCGATAATGGTTTTGGAGAACCAGACAAACAACAAAGAAAAGGCAACTTCAGCCAAACCAATCAGCAATATGATTGTGATCTCTCTTTTGAAGCCCTTTGAGTGATACAGAAGGTAACGGATGAAAGACTTCATCTGAGACCTATTTTCAGGCGATTCATAAATTTGGTGTATGGCAATATCAGGCAGTGCTCAGGGGAGAGTGCACCAAACTTTATAGCACGTTGAAGAGTGTTTGAATAAGAATACCACATTCCCTGTAGCTTCTGCTTTGGTCTCTTTTTTCCAGAACGGTAAAAACCAAAGTTTCCGCCATCAAGGATGTCATCGATTACCAAGTCGGCATACTTGTTGTCTTTGATAGTGGGAAAAGGAAAGATCGAAAGGGAAACGTTCAAATACTTCTCAGCCACACGGGCAAATACCTGCATAGGGCAAAGCAGGTCAAAATATTGGCTGAGGGCAATGAACGAATCCCTATCAATCTTATGGTGGTTTTTTGAAAGGAACAGAATCCAATCGCAAAACTGGCGAAAACCTATACCATTGTGTGCAAAATGTCGAAATAAATGCTGGAACAAAAAGAATGCATTTAACTCAACTGGAAGTTGTTGCACAATTTGTCCTCCAATGTTGATATGGCAGAAGTTCTCCTTACAGAAGAGATCTTCTTCTAAAGACCGAAAGCGACGATCATACTTTTTATGACTAAAATAGGTGATACGATGGTGATTCTCAATGCTGATTTCATCTAAGTAAAACTTCGAATGAATCCCGTTTGCTTTCACAATGTGTATACCCTGACCAGTGACCCAGTCTCGTGCTTTATCATAATCTCCCTTTCGGTATAGCAGGAGATCAAGGTCTCCCGGCGTTCGTAGACAGGGATTCGGGTAATAGTACCCACTGGCAGGGCCTTTCAAAAGCAGAAAGGGAATGTTAAGTTGAGCATACTCACGAGAAATGGTATGCAATGCCGAGATCACCCTGTTGTTTGTAATTTTGGTCTGTTCTATCAATTGAAACAGGTGAAGCAAACATTTACGTGGAGGGAGAAATTCCTTGGGAAGCGACAAGATTGATTTTGCTACGAGAGCGGACACTCTTTGTTTCCATGCAAGTTTGATCACCTTATCCCAAGTTTGGGCATCAAGGGCTCCAAAACGTGAGAGATCTGCAGGTCTTTCGAAAATTGACATTTCCAAAAGATGAAGAAACAAAGAATCCACTACCAAGTCACGCATCTATTATCTTCTCCTTGATTAGTTTTTCTATCAGTGCTTGCACATCTGTTTCAGCCACAATCCTGTCAATACCATACCTATCTACTAGTAATGACACCCAATCTTCGAACGAGAAACTCTGGTCTCCAGTCTCTCCAATAAGATATGCAGCTGATGCATTGAGAGCGATTGCACAGGTAAAATCAATAGTAGAATTTCGATGAGACAGCATCATGTATTCGTCCCCTATTCTATGTATGATATAAGCTTCTTTAAATCTCATAACTATGAGTACTTAGAAAGAATAAATTCAAGATGAAAGGAAATCGACGATTAATAGCAAGTATAACTCTCCGTTTTTGCAAACTTCCTAACCATAAATTGCGATACATATTCCACATCCTACTACCTTTTATTATCTTTTTCCCAAAGCGTTTTATCTGTTCAGCTTCCGCTATGATATCATTCTTCGTGCATATTTCAACCTTCGTTAAGTTGTTATCTCCTCTCAACACAACTTGATCATCTTCGCACTTTATTAGACGGTGCAGCACATAACGTCCATCCGATAAACGTGCGAGCAGTAGGTTCCCAAGTTGGAAGGAATCATCTTCCACTCCTTTCATCATGATACTGCCCTCTCCATCGAACATGAATGGTGCCATACTTTTCCCTTTTGTTCTAATTTCCAAACGAAATCCACAGGATATTAACAGTTCAATTCCGTCAAAAAACAAATCATTTACTACCGTTTTTTCAACTTTTTCCATCATATAATCAATAGAGTTTCTGATAGTTGCACTGCCTCAATATCTGGTCTATTATCAAGTCGGTAAATTGGAACTTTATCCAATATAGTTCCGATTAGTGCACAAATCTTTTCCCGACACTCTTTGTCGGAACGCAATAGTGCGACAGACTGAAAAAGGGAACCAAATGCATCTATTCCATGTAATTTTGTTAATTTGTTTTCATGCTGTTGGCGAAGTAGAACAAATGCTGTCACTTCGGCCGACGTATTTAAATAGCAGTGTGTACTTCCGCTCCATGGTGTGCCAAAAACACGAATAGTACCATTCTGCATCAGTTTTATGATTGGCTCGTCGTCATTTAATAGAAAACTGCCCTGCACATGCTCTAGCCAAAGTCGGCTGTGTGTGCTTTTCCCGGTGCCACTTCTTCCCAGAAAAACAAGTGCCTTTCCATTCTTTGCGATCACAGAGGCATGCAATTTTATGGTTTGTTGATGAACAACTGTCATCGCATAGGCTATACGAAGGAAAAACGAAAGAAATATTGTCTCTTTTCTTTCCAGCAGGGATAGATCTGTAGTTACTTCCCTCTTATTGGTAGCAACATGTATATAGTGAATGCGATTGTGGGTTTTCATAGAGATTGTGACACCGTTGGTTTCATTATATACTTGAAAAATTACCCCTTCTCTTGTTACGCACTCAGCCGACTCCGTGGTTGGCACAGCGACGGTTGTATTACCTGTGAAAGTAAACAACAGTTCCTGGTCCCCTTGATTGTCTACTCGAAATGAAGTAAACGAGGGAAGCAATTTAGCCGTTGTTTTAGCGTTCGGCGTATAAAGTAAAAGAGTATGTTCGGCAATAGAATAATATAGCCGGTCACATTGTTTTTGCATTTCAAATAGTATAAAAATGAAATGCGAATATAGAGATTATGCACACACGACTATTCCTAAAAGGTTAAAAAAGAACCTTTTTGTAAATAAAAGAAGAATTGTTTATAAAAGAAGAAACAAAAAGAAGTTGAATAGATGTAGAGTTAAACAAAAAAATAAGCCGACTCAATGAGTCGGCTTGAACTTAATGTATGTTTAATTGACCAACTGTAGATTATAAGTTGGGGTTTACGCTGTTCCACTTATCAACTGAAGGAATGATGCCCATAGCAATTACTTCGTCTCTCAGTTTCACCAGGTGGCCGTAGCTCTGTTTCAGTTCAGCGATTTCGGCATCGGTACCTTTAATTTCACCAAACGAAACACCATTTTTGTCCAATGTAGTTTCCATACCCATCATGATATGCTCAAATCCAGGAATGTTTACATAGCAACCCGAAGGCCAACGGAATGCTTCTCCACCCATGGTAGCACGAATCATCTCAACAGATGTGTATGCAGGGCTCTGGAAAGAAGAACGTCCACGCAGCTTGATGATGTTGGCTCCACCTTTTGTTACGCGTACTTTCAGTTCTGCCCATGCTTCGTTGGTGAGAGCATCCGTACCAATGAGTTCGGTCAACGGTTTGCCATCGATCTTTGCAGTAGAAGCAAAAACAGCCATCTGCTCACCATGACCACCATAAGTGCGGGCACCGGTTACTTTGCTTTGTTCAACACCAAAGTGTTTTGCCAACTCGCTCTGTAAACGGGTACTGTCGAGTGCTGCCAGCGTAGTTACCTGTGAAGGTTTCAGACCTGAATAGATCAAAGCAACCAAACCAGTGATATCAGCCGGGTTGAAGATAATGGTAAGGTGTTGTAAGTCTGGGCAATAAGCCTTGATGTCTTTACCCAACTGAGCAGCAATTTCAGCGTTACCTTTCAGTAAGTCTTCACGGGTCATCCCATCTTTACGAGGTGCACCTCCAGATGAGATCATGTACTTTGTTCCTGTAAATGCTTCTTTCACGTCGGTAGAGTATGTGAAGTTTACTCCTTCAAAACCGCAGTGGCGCATTTCTTCCACCACTCCTTCTAGACCCAGTGCGAAGGGGTCGTACAGGCAGATGTTGGGGGTTAAACGCATCATGGCTGCAGTCTGCGCCATGTTGGAACCGATCATACCAGCAGCTCCTACAATTGTTAACTTGTCGTTCGTTAGAAAATTCATAATTGGTTGTATTTGAATGTTGATGACTCTACGGACATTAGTGATTTTTTCGAACGTCAAATATACAAAATGTTCTCGAAATCGACTTCACCGAAATTAATAATAAAAACTAAAGTCTACAGAATCACAAGAGACTCCACGCTACTGTTAATCCTGCCATCACGATGGAGACCATGCTCATCAGTTTAATTAGGATATTTAGTGACGGACCGGATGTATCTTTAAATGGATCTCCTACAGTATCTCCAACTACAGTAGCCTTGTGGGCTTCACTACCCTTACCGCCCAGGTGGCCTTCTTCGATATACTTCTTAGCGTTATCCCATGCACCGCCCGAATTGGCCATAAATACGGCCAACACGAAACCTGCACCAAGTCCACCCGCAAGAAGTCCCATTACACCAGCTACTCCCATCAATACTCCTGTAGCAATGGGAACCGCGATAGCCAACAACGAAGGAAACAGCATTTCTCTTTGTGCACCTTTGGTAGAGATGGATACACAACGAGCATAGTCGGGTGTTCCTTCTCCGGAGAGGATACCTTTGATTTCTTTAAACTGACGGCGTACCTCTTCCACCATCTTCTGAGCTGCTCGACCAACGGCATTCATTGTAAGTCCGCAAAAAAGGAAAGCCATCATGGATCCAAGGAAGACCCCTGCAAGGACTTTGGGGTTCATCAGACTTACCTCAAAGTAATTCATAAAATCAACAAAGCTTGCGCTTCCCACATCCACAGTGTGACCATCGGCGAATCCCATAACAGTGTCACCCAAACGCAACATTCCTATACGGACTTCTTCCACATAGGAGGCTAACAAGGCCAATCCGGTCAGGGCGGCTGAGCCAATTGCAAATCCTTTACCTGTTGCTGCAGTGGTGTTACCAAGTGAATCGAGCATATCGGTGCGTTTTCTCACTTCCGGTTCCAGTCCGCTCATCTCAGCATTACCACCAGCATTGTCCGCAATTGGACCATATGCATCTGTGGCTAATGTAATACCCAGTGTAGAGAGCATACCTACTGCAGCAATAGCGATACCATAGAGCCCCATACTTAAGTTTTCAGCAGAAACCATGTTTTGCACATCAAAACCGATAGCAGCCAGATAAGAAATCAGGATTGCAACTACTATAGTAACGACTGGAATAGCAGTAGAGATAAAACCTGTTCCCATACCGGAGATAATAACAGTTGCAGGTCCGGTCAGCGCGCTATTTGCAATTACTTTTGTTGGTTTGTAAGAATGAGAAGTAAAATACTCGGTACCCTGACCGATGATGATGCCGGCTAAAAGACCTGTGATAACTGAGAAGGACAACCCCACCCAATTGCTGAATCCCATAACATACAAAATACCGAAAGAACATATCGCAATCAGTATTGCACTAACATTAACACCCCGGTTAAGTGAACTCATCAGTTGCTTCATTGTAGCATTTTCATTGGTACGAACCAGAAATATGCCAAGAATTGAAAGAAAAACACCGATAGCAGCAATGATCATTGGAGCAAATACTGCGTTCTGCTGCATGGTGGGGTTGAGTACAAATGCTGAAGCACCCAATGCTGCAGTAGAAAGAATAGAACCACAATATGACTCATATAAGTCGGCACCCATACCAGCAACATCTCCCACGTTATCACCCACATTGTCGGCTATAGTAGCAGGGTTACGAGGGTCATCCTCAGGAATTCCAGCTTCGACTTTTCCTACTAAGTCGGCACCCACATCGGCAGCTTTGGTATAAATTCCTCCTCCCACACGGGCAAAAAGAGCTTGAGTAGAGGCACCCATTCCAAATGTCAACATGGTAGTTGTGATCATGATTAACTTATGACCGGCATCAGCATCATCTATAAAATAATTGAGAATGAGATACCAAGCAGAGATATCGAGTAGAGCAAGACCCACCACGACTAATCCCATTACAGCACCGGAACGAAAAGCAACCTGCAGTCCACTGTTGAGAGAAGTTCGCACGGCCTGAGTGGTTCTTGCCGAAGCATAGGTAGCCGTTTTCATTCCAAAGAAACCTGCCAATCCGGAGAAAAAACCTCCAGTTAAGAAAGCAAAGGGAACCCAGTTATTTTGCAAGCCAAAAAATGCCATTGCAGCAAAAAGCAGGGCTAATACCACAAAAACAACAGTAACAACTTTATATTGCTGTTTTAGGTACGACATAGCACCTTCGCGTACAAAACCGGCAATCGATTTCATTCTCTCGGTTCCTTCACTCTTCTTCATCATCTGTTTAAAGAAGTAGTAGGCGAATAGTAAAGCAGCTAAAGAAGCGGCAGGTACAAGATAGAAGTAATTCACAGTGTAAATATTAAATTGTTGATTGATACTAGGATAATAAATGATTATTTCTTTAAGGCACAAAGATGCGGAAAATATCTAAAAAAATAAAATTATCATTTGAGAAATAGAAAAAAGTGGTTTTTCTTATATTTTTGATTGTCCAGAAAAATATGTAGCTTTGTGAATTAAATGGAATTTCAATCACTTGTTGACAACTTGAAGATTCCCTGACTCTTAAAGAATTAGCAAGAATACTTGTTATATTAATTATGCAGTTGATGCACCTTATTTGTAAGGTAATCGATTTTTATTCACTCAGTTTACGAAAGTCATGGTAAAAAACTTTTTCCTAAAAAGCGATAAAAGTCCCAAAAACATTCAAATCAAGAAGGACATCATCACGCATTTTATTACTTCGGGAAACGATACGATTGCAGAACTGGCAAAAGAACTTGATTTAAGCGTACCCACCGTTACAAAGTTTATTGCTGAACTCACAGATCAGGGACTGATTGATGAATTTGGAAAGATTCACACTGCAGGAGGTAGACACCCTAGCGTATATGGTCTTAAGCCATCTTCTGCCTACTTCCTGGGAGTAGATATGACTCGCCACCACCTAAACATTGCATTGATGGATTTTACAGGGAACATTGTAAGCAATGAAATGGGCATTAACTATATCTATCAAAACACAACAGAATCGTTTGACGAGTTGTGTGACCACATTCAAAACTTCATCGACAAAACGGGCGATCTCAAACAAAAGATTGTCAACATCAACCTCAACATATCGGGTCGTGTGAATCCCGAATCTGGATACAGTTATAGTAGTTTTTACTTCAGCGAACATCCTGTAAGTGAAACACTCACCAACAAGTTAAATTACCGGGTGGGAATTGACAACGACACCCGCGCTATGGCTTATGGTGAATACATGAAAGGTGTGGTCGATGGTGAACAAAACGTTATTTTTGTCAATGTCTCTTGGGGATTGGGTATCGGGATTATCATCGAAGGGAAACCCTATTATGGAAAATCAGGCTTTTCGGGAGAATTTGGTCATTTCCCCACCTTCGACAACGAAATACTTTGTCACTGCGGCAAGAAGGGATGTCTAGAAACCGAAGCTTCCGGATTGGCCATACACCGCATGATTCTTGATCGGGTTGCCAAAGGAGAAAGTACCATCCTCACCGAGATGGTTGAGAATATCAACACCCTCACACTCACCGACATCATCAAAGCCACCAACATGGAAGACCCTCTCTGCATTGAAATTATGGAAGAGGTCGGTTACAAACTTGGTAAATATATTGCCGGCCTTATCAATATTTTCAATCCCGACTTGGTGGTCATTGGCGGTCAGGTAGCCGATGCAGAAGGATTTATCATGTTGCCTATTCGAAGTGCTATCCGGAAATATTCACTGAATTTGGTCAACAAAGATACCCGCGTAGTGGCATCAAAATTGAAAAATAAAGCCGGTATTATTGGTGCTTGCATGATAGCTAGAAGTCGGGTTTTCACCGAATAAGTGTTAATTTAATACTTATTTGTCGGCTTTTATATCATATTCTCATATTTTATCCTACTTTTGCAAAGTATTAATTTTGGATTATATGAGTAAAAAACATTTTGAAACATTACAGATTCATGCAGGTCAAGAACCAGACCCGACAACTGGATCGCGCGCAGTTCCTATTTATCAGACAACCGCTTATTCATTTAAAAGCGCAGAACATGGCGCCAACTTATTTGGACTGAGAGAGTTCGGGAATATCTATACCCGATTGCAAAACCCAACAACCGACGTATTCGAAAAGCGTATGGCTGCACTCGAAGGTGGTGTAGCTGCAGTGGCTACTTCATCGGGACAGGCTGCTCAATTTATAGCAATTAACAATCTGGCCACAGCCGGAGACAATATCATTTCTACCTCTTACTTATATGGAGGTACATACAATCAATTCAAGGTTGCTTTTGCTCGAATGGGCATCGAAGTACGTTTTGCCGATGGCGACAATGTTGATAGCATTGCTTCGCTGATTGATGAAAAGACAAAAGCTATTTACCTGGAGACCATTGGTAATCCAGAATACAATATCCCCGATTTCGAGGCAATTATAGCGGTAGCAAGTAAAAGCGATATCCCGGTAGTTGTAGACAACACGTTTGGACAAGGGGGGTATCTTTTTAACCCGATTGAATGGGGTGCCAGTGTGGTTACACACTCCGCAACAAAATGGATTGGTGGGCATGGGACCACCATGGGCGGTGTGATTATCGACGGTGGAAATTTCAATTGGGGTAATGGCAAATACCCCATGTTCAGTGAACCTTCAGAAGGATATCACGGACTTAACTTCTGGGAAGTGTTTGGAGACCAAGGTCCTTTCGGCAACATTGCGTTTGCCATACGTTGTCGTGTAGAAGGATTGAGAGACCTAGGTCCTACAAACAGCCCATTCAACTCCTTCCTGCTCCTTCTTGGTCTTGAAACACTATCATTACGTGCTGAGCGAACCAATGCCAATGCACTGGAACTAGCTCGTTGGTTGGCACAACATCCTAAAGTTGAGAAAGTAAACTATCCCGGACTTGAAGACAATAAATATCATGCCCTTGCAAAGAAATATTTAAAGAATGGCGGTTTTGGCGGTGTTCTCTCCTTCTTTGTGAAGGGCGACGTATCGCAAACAGCCAAGGTGATTGACAATCTCTCATTGATTAGTCATTTGGCCAATGTGGGTGATGCAAAAACTTTGATCATTCATCCTGCCAGCACTACTCACCAACAACTCTCGGATGAGGAACAATTAGCTTCCGGAGTTTATCCCAATCTGCTGCGTGTCTCTGTCGGTATTGAACATATCGAAGACATCAAGGCTGACCTCGATGAGGCATTAAAACATCTGTAACAGGCTAGGATAATTGATATCGCAAAAAATGGCAACCGCTGAGGGTTGCCATTTTTTGTTCGTCGTTTATGGTGTCATTTGCTTTATCAACTCGTCGTTGTCGAGTATCAAACGAAGTTCCTGTCGTAGATCCACATTACTCACTTCAAAATCTTCAATGGTAACCCGTTGCCAGATCTCTTCAATCCATCTGTTGCGTGTAACACTAAATTCATCAACAGGTTGAAACCAGCGAAGATACATAAAACTAGTCCGTGTCATTTTAATGTTCAATGGGTTGTCTTTCCCTTCCTGTCTTTTATTGAACGAGTGTTCGATCTTTTCGGTATAAAGATCTCCGTCCAACTTATACGTGCCATCTACCGTGATGATGGCCCCTTTTTCGGTTGACATGAAATTCATAAACCTACCGTCGTCAAAAATCATCTTGAACTTCCCGGAAGGTATTACCATGTAACCCGCTTCATCGCTATTGTGTATCGCCTTCACCTCCCATAGCCCAACTAATTGCTTCGCAGAGGGAATATTATA
>DBQD01000058.1 GCA_002305715.1 Proteiniphilum sp. UBA1403
GCCCGGAACACTTTGCTCAGGGCAGGCACGGGAAACAGGAAGTTGCTATTACCCCTGCAACCCTTCAGGTGTTGCCATGCGCCGTCCCTGTCCACACCCCCGCCGGTTACGATGCAATGTATGTGAGGGTGGTAGAAAAGGTTGGAGCCCCAAGTGTGGAGAATACCGGTCATGCCTCCCTGTAACCCTTGTTTCCCGAAGAACTTGCGCAGTGTGGCCCATGCCGCACGGAACATGCACGTGTAAAACAAGGCTTGGTTGGCTATGGCCAATGGATGGAAACAGTCGGGAATGGTGAATACCATATGGAAGTACTTGGTTCCCGGTATGATCTCCTCACGTCTCATCTCAATCCACGCTTCCCGCTCCTTGTTCTGGCATTTTGGACAATGACGGTCACGGCAACTGTTGTAGCTGACGCGTACTTCACCGCATTCCGGACACACCTCCACATGGCCGCCAAGCAGGCTGGTTCGGCACAAAGCCATTGCCTGGAAAGACTTGCGAACTTGTGGCACGGTGGGATAAGAGTCAAAAAAATCGTCACCCCAGTCCCGGATGATTTGCCCGATCTCATGCTTTGGCCGCATCCTTGAAGAGCATGTCAATGAGCGGAATGCAGTTGTGTTTCTCAATCCTTGCCACATGAAGGTAGATCATCGTGGTCTGTATAGAACGATGGCCAAGACGCTCTTTTACGGTTTGGATATCCTCTCCATATTCCAGAAGATGTGTGGCGAACGAGTGGCGGAGCGTGTGAGTGGTCAGTTGCGTGTCAAGACCGGCACGCGTCAAAGCTTCTCTAAGCCGCGAGCGTATAAAATGATTGTCGATTGGCCCATCCGCACCGAAACGTTTAAATACGAGATTCATGCTCGGGTAACTTTGGCGATAGGCCTTCAGGACAACCAGCGTCTTGCCCGAGATAGGGACAACCCTATCCTTACCGCCCTTGCCACGTTTGATGTGAACCATCTTCCGATGGATGTCTATGTCTGTCCACTTCAGGTTGCATGCTTCAAAAGCACGAAGGCCGCAATCGTAGATTGTGGAAAACAGGGCCTTGGAATACAATTCACAGGAGTGAAGCAATGTCCTCACATCTTCCGTCGACATCACCCGTGGAAGTTTCTTATCCCGGCGAATCGCCGGAAGAACAAGGCCGGGGAGTTCTTTATAACCCAAAGTGTTGAGGTAGCACTTCAAACCATATATGAAATGCTTGAACTGGGCTTCTGCGGGTAAGGGCTTACGGCTCAGCATGGATTTTAGGTAATCATCCAAATCTTGCTGGGTGAATTCCTCGGGAAGCTTGCCCACTTGGAGTACTGCTTTGTACAATGCGTGACAGTAATCAGTTATGCTACCCGCTGCATATCTGCTGATTTGCAGTTTGCTCGAAAAGAGCGATACGCGATCTGCAAAAGCTGGTACCTTTGCAATCGCCTTGTCTGAGATTTTCTTGGACATAGTATTTTACGTGAAAGAATTAATGGCGGACACTAATTGAACCAGTCCGCCGTTGGTTCTTCACAAAAAATACAAAAATGAGAATGATAAAACGAATAATTAACAAGAAATCTGCATATCAGATAAATAGCTTTAGCTTTTACGCTACTGCGGAAATTAGTACAACTGTATTAAGCAGTTGTAAAATGGTTTATATGAGTTTGCTCCAAAAGCACCGAGAAGGGCAATCTTGTCATATGTTTATGGTTGATTTTCATTTAATTGTAATGGGGAGAAAGAAAAAATGATTTTTAGTGATTCATTCTAAATTTTTGAGTGTGGTCTTTTGTGTTTAAAATAAAGTGCTACATTTGTAAAAAGCTTAATTCAAGCTTTCATAAACAAATCTTGCAAAACTTGAAAAATTCGCAAACGTATTCTCAAACGAGACTAATTCAGCAAACTCGAAAAACGTGTGGTTGATGGTAGCGTTATGTGGTAAATTAATCCGATCAATAAATACTCATCCAATAAGATTCTGATCAGTGAAAAAACTACTTGACAATTATCTGAAAAATCTCACCGAAACTTATCAACGTGGAGATGCCCGTGAGGAAAGCTATTACAAACATCTTGACGAGCTGGTTAAACAGTATGCTGAAATTAAAAATATCAAAAACGTTGATGTAACTATTCTTCCCAAAAAGACCGAAGCGGGAAATCCTGATTTTAGGGTATGGGACGGCAAAAATCATATCACAGGTTACATCGAAGCCAAGGATCCATCGGTAACTGATCTGGATTCCATTGAAGTAAAGGAACAGTTAAAACGTTATTTGTCCACTTTTCCAAATGTCATACTCACAAATTTTTATGAGTTCCGGCTTTACCGTGATGGCAATTGTATATCACGAGTTATGGTCGGACGACCGTTCATTGCCCAAAAACTGAAAACTACGCCACCAGTAGAAAATATTGAAAAATTTCAGGAACTCTTTGATCTTTTCTTTTCTTTCTCGCTGCCCAAAGTGCAAACCGCAAGTTCTCTGGCAATTGAATTAGCCAAACGCACCCGATTCCTTCGAGATGAAGTTATTAGTGTTGAAATGGAAGAAAACGGCAGCAGAGGTCATAAACAAATTATTGGTTTTTATGAAGCTTTTAAGAACTATCTCATCGCTACCTTAACTGAAAAACAGTTCGCTGATATTTATGCACAAACGATTACCTATGGATTATTCGCCGCACGAAGCCGGGCAGACGGCGAGTTTAACCGTAAACTGGCTTTTGATTTTATTCCCCGTACCATTGGCATTTTGCGCGATGTGTTCCGTTTTATATCACTAGAAGAACCGCCAAAATCCATGGAAATTATTGTGGATGACATTGCCGAGATTCTAAACGTAGCCGATATCAATAAAATTCTGCATGAATATTACCGCACCGGAAAAGGCAAAGACCCGATCATTCATTTTTATGAAACGTTCCTGGCAACTTATGATCCGGAAATTCGGGAACGTCGTGGTGTTTATTACACACCGGAACCCGTAGTCGGCTATATTGTCCGCTCCATTCATTCCATTCTTAAATCACATTTTAATCTGTCAGATGGTCTTGCCAGTGAAGAAGTCAAGCTTCTCGATCCCGCAGGGGGCACGCTAACCTTTCCGGCCGAAGCCATTCGTCTATCAGTCGAAGAATTTAAGGAAAAATATGGTGAAGGTGGTTTACATCACTGGATTAAAAAACATATTCTTGAAGATTTTTATGCTTTTGAACTTTTGATGGCGCCTTATGCCATTGGACATTTGAAAATAGGTTTTATCCTTGATGAACTCGGTTACAAGATGGCTGATGATGAACGCTTTAAGCTTTACCTAACCAATACACTTGAAATAGAAGAGATTAAACAAACTTATATTCCAGGACTTTCATCATTGAGTGAAGAAAGCTACTTGGCTGGTAAAGTGAAGAAAGAGCAGCCGATATTGGTTATTCTCGGCAATCCGCCTTATAGCGGAATTTCTTCCAATATCAATAAATGGACGGAACGTTTGCTCAAACAGGATATTAACGGTGCGCAAAGTTACTACAAGGTGGACGGACAGCCGCTGGGTGAGAAAAAATTATGGCTTCAGGATGATTATGTAAAATTTCTGCGTTTTGCTCAGTGGAAAATCCAGACTTCAGGTTACGGAATTGTCGGCATGATTACCAATCACAGTTATCTGGACAATCCCACTTTTCGCGGCATGCGCCAAAGTTTGATGAAAACCTTTGATGAAATTTATATTCTCGATCTGCACGGCAATAGCCTGAAAAAAGAAACTACACCAGAAGGGGGTAAAGATGAAAATGTGTTTGACATCCGTCAGGGTGTTGCAATTGCTCTATTTATTAAAAACAAGGAGCCCAAAGAGCCTAAAGTATTTCATTTGGACATATACGGATTAAGAGATGAAAAATACGAATGGCTGGACAAAAACGATTTTGACCCAAAAAATTATCAGGAAATTAAACCGGCTTCACCTTGGTATTTCTTTATTCCTCGAAACACATCGCATATTCAGCGATATTTGGAATGGAAGAAAATTGGTGAAATATTTCCTGTAAATAATGTTGGAATAGTTACAGCGCGGGACAAGTTTGCAATCGATTTTGACCAAAATATTTTAAAAAACAGAATCCGACAATTTAGAGATTTGAAAATTGATAATCTTCTAATAAAAGAAGGATTCAAACTTAAAGACACATCTACCTTTAAACTTGACAAATTCAGGAAAGAATTAGCAAAAGATGATAATTGGCAAAATTATTTTGAATTAATTACCTATCGACCATTTGATATTCGGTATATTTATTATTCCAAGTGGGTAATTGAAAGACCTATTTACGATACCATGCGCCATATGCTGGAAGAGAATATTTCATTGTGTTTCATGCGCCAATTTTCAGGAAATATCCCATATTCTCATTTTTTTGTCACAGAACAAATGGTTGATAACCGCACATTTTTTAGTAGCAAAGGAATTATTCAACAAGCACCTTTATACATTTATCCAGACATAAAAGACCTCTTCACCCAGCATCAAACTGAAAAAGAGCCGAATATTCCGGCGGCTATTTTTGAAAAACTACAATCTGTTTATGGAGAAAAGCCATCGCCGGAAGAGATTCTTTATTACATCTATGGCGTATTTTACAGCAATATATATCGCAAAACATACGCCGAGTTTTTAAAAATCGATTTCCCGCGTGTGCCGTTTACCGCTGATTATGATCTGTTTAAAAAGATGGGTGATTTGGGAAAACAGCTTGCAGACCTGCATCTGCTTAAAAGCCCGGCGCTCGATCCTCCGGTTGCTAAATATCAAGGCTCCGGTACAAATGATCGTATTGAAAAGATAACTTACAAAGAAGACGAACAGCGCATTTATATCAATGAAGACAAATATTTTGAAGGCGTAGCGCCGGAAGTCTGGAACTATTACATTGGCGGATATCAGGTTTTACAGAAATATCTTAAAGAGCGCAAAGGCAGAAACATGGACGATGCGCCGCGCTATTGCCGTATTGTAACGGCATTAAGCAAAACAATTGAAATACAAAAACAGATAGACGGGATATATCCAGAAACAGAAATAGATCTTGTTCAATTTTAAAAGGTTAAGAGCAATAATCAGAAAAACCATATAGCCATTGGCTCAGCTTGACAGCAGGGGGTGTGATTTATTCAGTCTGAGTTGCCTTTAAAATAAAGCATAAAAGGGTTCCTGCTATTTCAACACTATTTCAACTGAATCTTCGGGCATGTTGAACTTGTTCATGATATTTGAAATTCGTCTCATACAATTTGAGGCAGAGATGTTGATATGTATAAAGGACGTATTATCGGTCAAGTTCTTTGCTTTTTCCCAGGTTTCTTCTTCAAAAGTTTTGTACCTACTGGTCAAATCAATATTTTTTTCAATCATCAGCTTCAATATATGCCATTTAACGATTACCTCTCTTCCAAATAATTCATATTGATAGTCCAGAATTGCATCAAAATCATACTCGGGATTATTTTTTAAATATTTCAGGAAATTTATGAACACTGCTTGCCAATTGGTTGCTTTAAAAGAAAACCCATCAATGATAATCTCTGAAGGTTTTCTACCTTCCGCTAAATTACCGGCATCGGCATCCAACGGTGAAAATCGCATACTCTCATCATTTCTCACACTCCAATTGTCTTTGCCTTTATAATCATCCGGTATTGGGAAAGTATTCAGAAACCATGAAATCATATTTTTTTGATGATCCTCGATACTGGCTTCATTCCAAATTTCTCTGTTGATAATATCCAATCTATAGTTTAAGGATGAAGTTGAAAGTTTTTCTTTTTTTGTGACAAAAGACTTATTCCCTATTTCACTATTAAATTCTGTTAGAATTAAATTACCAATATTGTGTAAATATCTTTTATGAACATCCATATAATTATCACCCAAGTCATTGATCCAATCGTCGTTTAACTTCTGAGGCATGATATGTTCAATAGTAATCATTGGATTACGAAAATCGACAGCAACCTTTGTATTATGCTCTTCTATCTTACCTAAAATAAACTTTGCATATTTCTTTGCATCCCCATAGAAGTTCATGGATAGCAAGGCATTTTTTATCTCATAGTCGTTTGGGAATCTCAAACTGTAGAACATGTTTGTGAGTAAATCGATTATTGAAACATTGCCAAGAGCAAGGTCATCGATATGCTTACTTAAAAGAACTATATTTTTATTTTCACCCTGAGTGAGACCTAATAGTCTTCTTCGTATCAAATAGGTACGAATAGTCTTTAAGATAAAAATAAGATCATCATCGCTAAGATGCGCATTTTTACTATTGTCTTGATTGTATTCCAACAGGCCTAAGACAAACGGCTTAAAAGCTTCAGTCTTAATATCATGGAAAATATTTCTCAGCAGTTCTTTAACTTCTCTATCTTTCGTAGAATCGTTAAGGATACGGTCCTTAACAACTTCTGTTATGATCCATTTATACCAACGAACGTACAGTACAATATCATTAATGAAGTCGTTGTGATTAGTAAACTCCTCTTCAACGAAATCTTTAAACAGTTGATAGATCTCTTTTGTATTGTTGTCGCTTACTACTTTGATTGAAGTCTTTGTTTTGTATTGGAGATAATCTCGAAAATATTTTGAAGTATCATCGTTTAAGATTAGCTCAATTTTGGGATGCCACACTTTTTCATAAATTTCTGATTGATTAGAACTTTCCATATTTAAAAGGACAAAATTCCTGACCAAATCAGACAATGTAAGGGGTTTCCCAAGCGAGTTTAAAGTTTCAAAAATAATTTGTGGATCCTCTCCTTTATAAGGTCGTTCATCCAAAAAGATAACAGCCACATTAATTCTTTGGATTGCTATTAAATAGTGCTCTAATTGTATTTCGGGATTGGTACGTTTGAGATCATCAATCAACTTTCGGAAAAGTTTGTAGGCATTAAAAATAATTCCCGGGTTGGGTTGTTTTTGAGTAACCAGCGCCCTGTAGGATTCCCAATCTTTTGTCACTTGTTTAAGTTTGATCTTGTCCTGGAAACTTGATGAGGTATTTGTAAGATAGCTATTGGTTATGAATTCCTGTTTCTCTTCATCAGTTTCTAAATCTCTTAAAGCAATTAAAAACAACAATGTGGTTGTAAGACGTTGTTGTCCATCCACAACAACTGATTTATTAGCGAAGCCAGATTTTTCTTCTTTAATTACAAGTGTCCCAAAAAAGTGTTCCAACTTATCATGTTGATTAGGATCTAGTTCTGAATGAACGATGCGCTTTATATCGTTAAAGAAACGTTCAATCTCCGGTCTTCCCCAGGCATATGCTCTTTGAAACGGTGGAATAAAAAATGATGTTGCATTCTTTGCCAAAACATCATTAATGGAATGACTTTCTGTTTTCATATTATTGTATACTATTGATTTATAGGAAGGTCAGAAGATCTATATCGGATTTAAAAGATTATTATTTGTTGATCAATTCTATATTGACAAATTACCACAGGGTATCATGCTGATGAGCTATGAAAAACAAAAATACAAAAACATTCATAATCAACCACAAAGAATTTATAAGGAAGTTGTGCAAAAATAAAAAGAGGAATTGACAACTTGTGTCAATAGATGAAATATGTAGCATTAATGAATGTTGTTTCTAACGTTACTTCGTATATTTTAGTTGTTCGAGGATGTAGTCGGCAAGGTCGTAGCCATCGTGGATTTGCTGGGGGGTTGCGAAATTCTCCGGGAAATTGGAGACGGTGAGGCGAAGGGAGAGTTGTTGGTTGATTTGTTCTGCTTTCCTGAGCCAATGGTTGTAACAGCCGGCGTCGGGATAGAGGATGACGGTTCTGTCGCGGAGTGCTCTTGACTTTTCCACAGTGAGGCCGTTGAGGTTTCCGGCTGCGAGCCAGTTGTAGTTGGGGATGATCATGCTTGCGATTACGGCGGTTTTTTCTGCCTCGACGATTGCGACGGGCTTGTGGGGGTAGAGTTGCAGGAGGTGTTCGCCAAAATAGCATTGGCTGAGGTTGAAGTGGGCGTATGTGGGGTTGGTCTTTTTTAGCTTATGGTGGACCCAGTTGATTCCGCCATAACCTGTTTTTATGCGTCTGCCTGTTTGCGGGTTGTATTGCATGATCTTCCCTGTGCGGATTTTACCGCGGATATCGATTTGCCAGAAGATAACTTCGCCGTTTCTGGTGGCTCCCAGCAGGTAGTTGTTGGCTGCTTCGGTGATTTGCAAATCAGTGAAATATTTGCGGAGGAAACGGACGAAATTGGATTGTAGAGAGAGTGAGCGTTTCAGGTATTTGCGAGGAATAAAGTCGGCGGGTTTTTCCGAAGGGCTGGGTTCCGGTTGGGGTTGAGATTGAAGTTGGGGTTGAGGTTTGGGTTTGGGTTGAGGAATGATTTCACTCGATTTGTTGTAAGAATGAAGTAGATTGGGATCGGTGGTTTGCACATTGCGATGTTGGGTATGGTGATTAGAGTCCACGGGCAACGGTTTCTGATGCAGGGTACCTTGGAAAAGGTCGCGGGACTGCGAGAGGTCGCGGGGCTGAGAGAGGTTGTGGGACTGAGAGAGGGCATTTGGATTCAAGCGTGAATTGCCATGGTGATCTGTGATAGGTGAGCTGGGATTCTGATGCGGGGTACCTTGGGGAAGGTTGCGCGGTTGAGAGAGGTTGCGGGGTTGAGAGTGGTCGCTGGGTTGAGAGAAGTTGTGGTTTCTGAGATCTGCGAAATACTGTCGGGGTGGATAGTGGTAGCCACATTTGATTTCACGGTTGCACTTGCCGACCGAGGGATGGATGGGTTGATGAGTCTCTCCGTCGATGTAACGGGTGAAGCTGTTCGGCGTCTTGCAAGCGGGACAGGTGAAGCGAGTTGCCTTGCCGGCGTATTTTTGAAGATAAGGGGGCTTGTACATGGTTTTGGGTGCTGATTGAGAGTGTTTGAGAGTGTTTGAGAGTGTTTGAGAATGTTTGAGAGTAATTGAGTGCTATTGAGAGTGATTGAGAGTGATTGGTAACAGTCGTTACCAATGAATTTCTTTCTGATTGTCTGAATTTCTGATTGTTATACGGATTGGTAACATGGTAACAAAATAGAAGTGTTACCAGTGTTACCAACTTGTTACCAATCTGTTATCGGTTTATCGGGTTTGTTGTTCGGACGGATTCTCTTGTAGATGCGAAGGACTTTAATTTTGAAGCTGTTGAAGTCTTTCTCATCGACACATAGCTTCTTTGCAATGGCATAGGCAGAGATGGCGGGTTCCTCATTGATACATTGGCGGATTTCGTCTTCCAGTTTCTGTTTATCGTGCTCTGAAACAGTTTTCAGATGTTTGTACTCGCTGTCGAAATGCAGGAAGTTGAAGTGCAGGAAATTGTGGGGCTTGGTGATTTGACACACAATGATGTTGTCGCTGTCGTAGATGTGTTCCGAGGAACGAACTTTGATCATCTTGATGTAACGAAAAGAACTGTCGGATGAGCTCTCCCCTATCGCGAAGCTGCTATCGCAGAAGTTCATCAGCATCTTGCTGCCCTGCAAGTCGTTCCGTGTGAGCGGTTTGGTGAGGTCGCGCTTAGGCGTGTGCGCCAGCACCAACAGGGAAAGATTATATTTGTTCTTCAACCTTTTGAGGTGTTTCATCAGCGGCAGCGCATCCTTTGCTTTCTCGTTCTCGTGACGCAGATAAGTGATGTTGTCGATGATCACAATCTTTGCGCCGGTTTCGATGATCACTTTTTCAATCGAATTGCTGAGAGAAAGCTCGAAGGAGGCATCATCGGGAAAATCCGCATCGGGATTGATCTCTACACGAAGAAAATTGTCGCTGAAAAGATAAGGCTCTTCGTAGTTGCGGGAGTATCGTTTCTGAAACTGCTTGTCGTTGAGTTCGAAATCGCAGTAGATCACTTTCTGCGCCTTGGCTTCGAGTTTGAATCCGGGAATGGAACGTCCGCGGGAGATGCTGTCGGCGATCTGGACCGCCAGAATCGTCTTTCCGACGTTGGTATCGGCAAACAGGATGCAGAGTTCCTGCTCGTACCAGAACTCGCTGAAAAGCATCCTGGGAATGGGTCGTTTGGAGGCTTGCTCGATCCAGCCGTTTGCGGTTTTGACTTCGAGCAAGCCGACGGGGATTGCAGCTTTGAGCCGTTGAAGGTTGTCGTTGAGATCTTCCTCCAACAGGGCTGCGAAATTGTTGATCTTAAACTGTTCGAGGTCGATTTCCAAAACCTCTTCCGACTGCGGCTGTGGTGCATCAAAAGAGAGACCGTTGGGTTTCATTGGGCTTCAATTATTGGATGTTACTTAAAAATACACTTGCTTGGCAAAATACACTTGCTTGGTAGGTGGTCGCTGCGGCAAAGCCGTCAATCATTGAGGTCTTTTCCGTCAATCATTGAGGTCTTCTAATAATGATTTTCTCTTCCCTGTGTAGTTCTTCTGCAAGACGGCAAGGATGTCGGATTTCCGATAGTAAATTTTCCCGCTGAGGCGAGAATAGGGCAACAGCCCGTTGGTTCTCCAGTTTTGCAAGGTGCGAACGGAGATGTGAAACTTTTGCATAACGTCCTGGGAATCGACCCAATCTGCCCACTCATAGAGGATGGCGTAATGTTTGATCTCGTTCATGACCGTCTTCTTTTGTTGAGGCGTATGGGTGGACACTCAACGGATTCCTGCTGCGCTTCATCGTTATGCAGCCATTGATCGATCTCAGATTTCAGAAATTGAAGTTTTTTCCCTTTCTTGTGGTAAGGGATTTTTTTCTGGAAGACCCAGCCGTAGACCGTTTGTTTTGCGGGACGGTCGGGCAGGTAGTCGCAGAGCTCTTCGAGGTTGAACCAGCTATTTTCGTCGGGTTGGGCGTTGGCCGATGTTCTGATCAGTTCTTCCAGGTTGTTGATCTTTTCGATGAGGTAGCTCACCGCTTCGGGGATGTCGTTGAAAGTAATCATCTTTTCTTCCATGGATTCAAAAGGCAAACAGGTGTTCATCCGTGCCAATAGATATGAGCACCACTGCCTCGACGGTGAGACAGTGGTGCAAAGGTATACGCCCGAAATGGGGGTGTAGTGGGAAATGTAGTGTACAAGTGTCACTACAAATCGAGTTAAATAATGTTATTTGCTATCTTTATCTATTTTTGCTGAGATTTGCGGCAACAATTCCATAAAAAGATCGGCAATTATTTTGAGATTCTTTTTTGTTTTTTTGCTGTCGAAATCGATATTGAGTTCGGCTCTGATGTTTTGAATATGCTTGCCGGTCACTTTTTCCAGAAAGCGGGCCCATTGCGTTTTGGATGTATTGGCGAAGCTGACGCCGAGTTCATTGAACAGGTAATAGAAGACGAGGATCATCTGAGACAAGGTCAGCCCTTTTTGGTTGCAGACCTCCGCATGATCGTTGAGAATCATCTTCATGTTCTCGATTTCGGCATCGTGTTTCTCGGCAAGCAACCGCAGCTCCTCATCTTTTTGCCTGATGATCTCCGAGAGTTGGGCGATGCAGATTTTTAAATCATCTGTTACCGTGTTCTGCTCATCGATGGTTGGCTTCATGGTATTATGTTTGTCGGACGGTGCGGGCGGATGGGGTTCATCATTGGCGCGGTCATCGTGCATCAAGAGCTGTTGCAGCTGAGAGAAGCATTGGGTTAAATCGTAACAAAGGAGATCGGGGTGACGCTGCTTTTCGAGGAGGTATTTCTCCTGAATCTGTTTGAGGATCAGCAATTGCTGTTCGTGCGTGAAATCGGGGTGGGTTACCCATTGCGTGATGAGCCGATGATTGAAAATCTTGGTGGCTTTCTTCCAGTTAATCTCACCGATGTTTAGGGAAGGGATGTTTTCGAGATACTTCTTATCAATCGTGAGAAAGTGCTCATCGCGATATTGGCTGATGCTGATGGCAAGCATTTTAAGTTTCTTCATCTGCACCGTCGTGAGATCGTAGGTGTAATTGTTGATGAGGATGAGCAGGAGGTCTAGGATTGTTTCCTCCATTTGTTTGTCCCTGTAATAGATGTTGTTGGCCAGGTAATGCGCTTTAAAGGGATCGTAAGCCAGGATGCGTAATCGATCGAAGATCTCATAGGCTTTGTTGAAGACAAAAAGCCACCAGTCTTCATCTTCCGTGATATCACTTAAACGTTCGCCATAAAATTGAAAATTGGTTTCATCCAACAGGTAATCGCCCAGGTTGTTTTTGGGGTAGTCTTCCTTGTAGCGGACTATCTCTTCTTCGATTTCAACAGATGAGGCAAATGTCTCAGGTTTCATCTTCACGGTTTTGCCTTTTTGGTCATCGTCGTAAGGGTTGTGGTCGCTTTCGATGATATTGTAGGCGTAAAGGAATGTTTTATCGTCGCATATGGCGTTTTGTATCTCCTTTCGGACTCTGTATGCAATTACGTGATCGATCTCATCCTTGTTCTCATGGAATCTAACGGTTTTGTGGGTTATGTTGCTGCTTTTGATCATTTTACGGCATCTGGCATCGGCGAAGAGATGTTCGCTGAAATAGTCATTGGTTTTTTGTTTGTCGGTTCTGATGGTGTACAGATCGTAGATTGATTTCCGGACTTGTTCATAATAATCGAATTCTTTTCGGTTGAACTCAAGCTTTTCTTTGGCTCTCATTTTTACGCTGATTTGAATTAAACGCTGTATGCAATCGCTCTTCATCAGAGATTTCATGCACAACAAATTACCGGGTATTCCATCAGGGTTTGTTGATGGAATATCTACAAACTATAAATATGCCGTGAAGCATGTACCGTTTTCAGGGCTGCCGACAATGCCGAACGGTTGAATATGAGGGCGATTGGGCTCTCTTCGGGCTAATGTGGTTTTCCTGAAATTGGTTTTATTGTATGTAGCTGCTTCAAAGATTGTATGGATTAGCTGACATTGTTACAAAAGTAATAATAAATAAAGGAAAATAGGGGTTGCACGGCTGTTTTTGCGGGTGGAGGCCGGAAAGGGGGTGGAGGGGGGACTGGTAGGGGGTTTGATTTGGTTGGGGTATCGTTGGGTATTTTATTACGCTCGGAAACGGTGGGGCTTTTGTTCCGGGTGGGAAACGGGGGGTGTGCGGAGTCGGGTTGATATCGGGTCCGGATTGGATTGGGTTGGAACGGGTTTTGATAGGGGTTTTGATAGGGGTTTTGATAGGGGGTTTGATAGGGGCAACATGGGAAACGCGGGGTGGTTGGGGTATCGTGGGGTATTTTATTACGCTCGGAAACNNTGTTCCGGTGGGAAACGGGGGGTGGTTTGGGTAAAGTATGGTATGGTATCTGTGATCTGTATTACTCACTCGCGGGTGAGGTGGGAAACGGGGGGGCGTGCGTAGTCGGGTTGATATCGGGTCAGGATTTGATAGGGTTGGAACGGGTCTTGTGAGGGGTTTTGATAGGGGTTCTGATAGGGGTTCTGATAGGGGCAACATGGGTCTCGTTTTTGTATGGTCGAAACTTGTTTTATTGGGGTACCGGTAGATTTCTGATATCGCATAGATCAATCGGTCGTTGTAAGGAAATTGTGAAGTAAACTGATCATTTGCTGTGGTTGGTAACACGTTGGTAACAGTTGGTACAAGTAGTTACACTCTGAAATGTTACCAA
>DBQD01000038.1:0-15483 GCA_002305715.1 Proteiniphilum sp. UBA1403
ATGGGTGCATCCGGATTGGCCAATTGTAGATCCAATATATACTCTTCAAGCGTCTGACTCATATCCTGTTTATCATTTAAGAGGATACTGAGTTGTGGTCCCGCATTGACAATAAATCGCAGTTTATTACCGAAATACACATGTGTGAGGACTGGTATTTCAAGATAATTCAACGTTCTACTGTATGAATGATCCAGTTCAGAATCAAATTCTTCCCTCCACCCCCTTTGTGAATAATTCACTTCGGTAATTAATCCTAAATGTTTCTCTGTGATAACTTTGGCCGATATTCCTCCAACCTTCCCCACCATGAACGATTGCTGGATGGTAGGCATAAAATCCAAAGATGTTGACATCGCACCGCCTCCCACTCCAAGGTAGAATTCAGTTTTAAAGGTGTCTTTCTTCTGTGCAAAGACTGGATTGATGCAACTTAGGGCAAAAAAGAGAATCGGTAATAAAGATCTCATAGACTTTTGTCGGTTTGGTAAATTCTTCCGTTGGTATCGTAGTGAATAAAATAGAGTCCCTCATTTAGTAGGCCTCCCCAATTATTCATCCGCTCAAAGTGAAATGGGAATTGGAGTGTGCTAATGCGTACTCTATTGATATCTTGTTCGAAGCGAGTGCCAAATCGGTACAAAGCTGTCAAGAAATAGAGAGCGGTGTCATACCCCCACATACTGTAGGAAGGATGGGTATCCATTGGATTTCGTCCATACCATTTGTTAAAATTACGGATAAAAGTAGCGGTATGGGGATTTGTTTTATCCACAAAGAACGTAGTATAGATGTAGGTGCCAAACAAATGATAGTCGGCAATCTGATCAGTAAATGTCTGCCATTCCGGATAGCCAAATAGACGAATGACACTGAGCGAATCGGTTTCTCTCACCTCCTTCAATTCACTAATCAACTGACGGAGTGTGTGGGAGTCAGCTGAAGTGGGAAGTATCACGTTTTCCTTACCGGGTTTTAGGAAAGGAAGGATAGTGCTGTTCGTTGTTTCTGAGAGCGGGATCGACTCATACCGTACACCATTTTCCCGCAAAAGCCTCTGAAGCTCTGTTATAAACTCTTTCTTATCGTTTTGGCCACCTGTCGCAAAGATTATGTTTGCATTGCGGAATGACTGTACAAATGCCGCTGAAGCTTTGGTGTTTGTAACACTGATAAGAGGGTTTACCTGGAACATATTTCCATTGTTCAATACCTCTCCGTTACTTTGAGAGAAGGGAACTACATATTTGATGTTATTCGAACGGGAAAAGTCAGATAACAGCCGAATCTGCGCATCGTTCACTCCTCCTATGACAAGATTAAGCGAGCGCATTTCAATCGTCTCAAGCAAGCTTCTCAACTTACGCGTATCGTCTCCTTGGCCTATTTCGAACACAAATAATTCCAAATTGACGCCGCTGTTTTTCAGCTCATCCACTGCCAATAGAAAACCTTCGTAGTACTCTTGTAAGCGAAGGTGCCCCTTACCTGTCTCATCGAGAAAGGGCAACAACAGGCCTACACGCATCACATCCACTCGATTGGTTGGCATATTCTTCATCAACAGGCGATTTGCTTCGTTCTCACGTGAACGGGAATCTCTCTCAAGTAGACTCCGTTTAACCGGTATAACAAGGTCCATATTGGCTTTCAGTCCTGCTGTTACCTTGGGATTCAATCTCTCTATTTCAGCGACTTCAACCTGATAATTGCGTGCAATGCTGTATAGAGTCTCCCCCTTTTGTACACTATGTGTAATGTTTTTTGTCTGAAATTCAAATGGAGGAACTACTTCATACGATTCAAAGAAAGGAATACGGATAATCTTACCTATTTGAAAAGTCTCGGCCGACAAGCCCGGGTTTGCTAATATCACATCTTCTGGTTTCAGAGAATATGCTCTAGCAACTGAATAGAGTGTCTCTTTGGGCAGTATGGTGTGGTAACGATAGTTCTCCTCTTTCTCTTCACTGATTACACGTCGTTGTGGGATTGTAAGAATCTGTCCCACTCCAATACCCTCTCCGGCACCGGGGTTTAACCGAATAATATCATCTACCGAGGTATGGTACATATTAGAAATACTATACAATGTCTCACCTTTCGACACGGTATGTTGAAAAGCAAAATTCTGATCCCTCAATTCTACAGTAACAGGTTGTGTAGAATCAGGCGTAAAAACACGCCAACTATTTTCATCGTTTACGGGGATTAGTAGCTCCTGTCCATTTTTCAACCCAGAACTTGCATCGGGATTATGGCGAATGATCTCTGCAATTGGAACAGCAAATAAGCGGGAGATGGCATAGAGACCTTCACCCGTTTGAACTTTGTATTTAAAATATCGCTGTCCATTCAGTGTCACTGTTTCGTATGGTCTCTCTTGTGCTTGCATGGGTTGAAAACCCGTATACAACAAGCACATCAACACAAATATCGGGGTGAGAAAAAAAATGTTACGCATTTCAACAGTTTTAGGTGAAGTTGATTACACAACTTTTAACGGACAAAAATAGGAAATTTTATTTGATTCCTATTACTCAATTCCATCGCTTAGGCATTGTTTGACAGTAATTAATCTATTTAAACAGAATAATAATTCCCAATGTGCTACATTATGTATCTTTAAAATGGTAGGGGCTCATTATTCTGCTGGGATAGAAAAGCAGCTGGATCTGAAGCATCATTTATATTATTGGCACTCTTAACCTGACTGTTCATTCGCGATGGCAGCTCCACATATTTCTGTCCCACTGTATAGTCATCTAAATTCTTGAAGCGAGCATACTCGTTATCGAATCGCAAATTGGCAATACCGGTTGGACCGTTACGGTGCTTAGCAACAATGATTTCTGCGATACCCACCAAAGAATTACCTCTTTCATCTTCAGTAATTCGATAATATTCGGGGCGGTGAATGAAGCATACAATATCGGCGTCCTGTTCAATAGCACCCGACTCACGAAGGTCGGCCAACTGTGGACGCTTTCCCTCAGCTCCCTGTCGTGTTTCCACTCCACGGTTCAACTGCGAAAGGGCAATGATTGGAATGTTCAACTCTTTGGCTAACCCCTTCAATGAACGAGAAATCATACTTACTTCCTGTTCGCGGCTGCCAAAACTCATACCACTGGCGTTCATCAACTGCAAGTAGTCAATGATTAATAACTTCACCTTATGCTCCCGCACAAGTCGGCGCGCTTTAGTACGCAATTCAAATACCGACAAACTGGGTGTATCATCAATATAAATAGGAGCATTATAAAGGAACTTGTGATTTTTATCCAAACGCTCCCACTCATCATCGGAGAGTCGCCCGCTTTTGATACTTTCACCTTTTATCTGGCATACATTTACAATGAGACGGTTCACAAGCTGTACGTTCGACATTTCCAACGAGAAAAGGCCGACCGGGTTCTTAAAATCGAGTGCAATATTTTTGGCCATTGAGAGTACGAATGCTGTCTTTCCCATAGCAGGACGAGCAGCAATAATGACCAAGTCGGAGTTTTGCCAACCTGAGGTCATTTTGTCCAGCTCCTTAAACCCCGTTGGCAATCCACTCATCCCATCTTTGCGATTGGCCGCAACTTGAATGTTTTCCATTGCCTCTTTAATTACCGGATTGATCTGGATCACATCCTTCTTCACATTTCGTTGAGAAATCTCAAAGAGCCGTCCCTCCGTCTCCTGCATCAGATCATCCACATCGACTGTCTCATCGAATGCATGCTGCGACACTTCCGAGGAGAATGATATCAACTCTCTAGCCAAATACTTCTGAGCAATGATGCGTGCGTGATATTCAATATGTGCTGCTGAGGCTACCTTTTCCGATAGTTCTGCCACATATACAGCACCACCGGCTGACTCCAATTCTCCCTTCCGTTTCAACTCCTCTACTACAGTTAGCACATCCACCGGCTTTTGTTGCATAGCGAGCCCCTGAATGGCGTCGTAAATAAGTTGATGTGCGGGATCATAAAAACTTTCCGGTTTCAATATTTCGCTTATAATAGAGTAGGCATCTTTCTCGAGCATAAGTGCGCCCAATACAGCCTCTTCCAATTCTCTGGCCTGCGGTGGTAGCTTCCCAATCTCGGGAGATAACACTGTCTTCTCAACTACTTTTACTGCCGGTTTACGTTTTTGTTTCTCCATTCCTATGTTGCTTTTTACAAATTGAAGGTAAAGTTAGAGAAGTTATTCATTCTTATGAAAAATTAGTCGGAGCTTTCATTCTCAAGTTATGAACATGTACTGTTGAAAACTTTTCTACGGCAGCAATGTATCTGCATTCAACAATTATAGCTAAAATTGAACTTTGCACCCATAAACTTGTTATAAATTATAATCGTATACTATTAATGGCTCCATGAATATTCATGCCAAAGGGAAGACCTTATGCAACTGATCGTATATATTATAACCCTAAATAATTTAATGTATGAATGCAGAAGAACTAAAAAAGAAAAAGGACAAGGAAAATCAGGCAAAAATGACAACCGTAGCCGGCGCACCCGTGGGTAACAATCAGGATGCAATGACAGCCGGCCCGAGAGGCCCAATGATGCTACAGGATGTTTGGTTTTTGGAAAAACTGGCTCATTTCGATCGGGAAGTCATTCCAGAAAGACGCATGCACGCCAAAGGATCGGGAGCATTCGGCACCTTTACCGTAACACACGACATCACCAAGTACACCAAAGCAAAATTATTCTCGGAAATAGGGAAACAGACAGAAATGTTTGTCCGTTTCTCCACCGTTGCTGGAGAACGCGGTGCCGCCGATGCCGAAAGAGATATTCGCGGTTTTGCGATGAAATTCTACACCGAGGAAGGGAACTGGGATTTGGTGGGAAATAACACACCCGTATTTTTCTTTCGTGATCCACTGAAGTTTCCCGATCTAAATCATGCAGTGAAACGTGACCCACACACAAACCTGCGCAGCCCAAACAACAACTGGGATTTTTGGACAAACCTACCCGAGGCACTGCATCAGGTTACCATAACTATGAGCGACAGGGGTATTCCGCGCAGTTACCGCCACATGCACGGTTTTGGAAGTCATACATTCAGCTTCATCAACGCCGAGAATCAACGTCACTGGGTAAAATTTCATTTCGTAACACAGCAAGGCATAGAGAATCTGACCGATGAAGAAGCGTGTGAACTGATCGGCAAAGATCGCGAAAGCCATCAACGCGACCTCTTCGAAGCCATTGGTAATGGAAATTTCCCTAAATGGAAGATGTACATTCAGATAATGACCGAAGAGCAAGCCGAACAAATGCCATACAATCCATTCGACCTGACCAAGGTTTGGTATAAGGGCGACTTCCCACTTATTCCTGTGGGTGAGTTTGAACTCAATCGCAATCCTGACAACTATTTCCAAGATGTTGAACAGGCTGCCTTCAATCCGGCAAATGTGGTACCGGGCATCGGCTTCTCTCCAGACAAGATGTTGCAAGGCCGACTCTTCTCCTATGGCGACGCACAACGTTATCGTCTTGGCGTGAACCATCACCAGATACCGGTAAACAGCCCAAAGGGCGTAAAAGGTGGATACAATTCGTTCCATCGCGACGGGATGATGCGTGTAGACGGCAATCATGGCGCTACATTACACTATGAACCTAACAGTTACAACGTATGGAACGAGCAGCCGGAGCATAATGAACCTGTACAAAAGGTTAATGGAGACATCAAAAGGTGGGACTTCCGCCAAGACGACGACAACTACTACGAACAGCCAGGTAAACTGTTCCGACTGATGAAACCGGATGAACAGCAGCGTCTCTTTGAAAATACAGCCCGCAATATGGGCGACTGCGACGAGATCATCAAAATACGCCATATCGGAAACTGCTTCAAGGCTGATCCTGCATACGGCAGAGGTGTTGCTGATGCTCTTGGTATCTCATACAGCAAAGCAGGAATTGAGTAATACTCTCTCATTGAGATTGGTTTCATCCTATATAAGGAGTTAATGATACCGGATGAAACCCAACATCCAATAAAACCCGGTCTCGGTCTAATACCGACTGACCGGGTTTACTTTATTATGGTATAAAAATATTTGAAAACAATTTACGCCCCAAATTACCTGAATTTGTCTATTTTTGTGCCTCTAACCACAAAAAATAACAACGTGCTTTTCAAAGAAGAGAGAGAGCAGATTAAACTTCTGATGCAGCGTGAAATCATTCCAGCAATTGGCTGCACAGAGCCCATAGCCGTATCCTTGTGTACTGCAAAAGCAACCGAAGTATTGGGCTGTGAGCCTGAACGAATTAGTGTGTTCTTGAGTGCAAATATCATCAAGAACGCCATGGGAGTGGGTATTCCGGGTACTGGGATGAACGGTCTTCCCATTGCTATAGCGTTGGGTGCATTGCGGGGAAAATCAGAAAATGGGTTGGAACTTCTTAGGGATCTTACTCCGGAAGAGATAGAGAAAGGGAAACGATATACAGAGGAAAGAAAAATACAGATCAAACTAAAAGATCGCATACCTGATAAATTGTACATTGAGGTACATTGTATGGGAGGTGGCGATATCGCTAAAGCTATCATCCGAGGGAATCACACACTTTTCACCTATATCGAACGGAACGGAGAGATTCTTGTTAAACATGATGCTGTGCTTACAGAGGAATCAGATCACAACAATCATCTCACCTTCAAAAAGATATTTGAATATGCCATCGACTCACCACTCGACGAGTTGCGATTTATTCTTGATGCAGCTGAGATGAACAAAAAAGCAGCTGAGGTATCTCAAAGTGGCAATTATGGTCACAATGTAGCGAAATATTTGCTGGACGAAAAAGGATTACTTTTATTTGGCGACAACCTGCATACACGTATGGTGGCTTCAACTGCTGCTGCTTGCGACGTAAGAATGGCCGGTGCACCGGTCGCCGTAATGAGTAACAGTGGTAGCGGAAACCAGGGTATTGCTGCCACCTTGCCAGTGGTAACATATGCCGAACAGATGAAATCTTCGGAGGAACAACTTATCAGGGCACTTGTTCTAAGTAACCTGACCATGATTTACATCAAGCAGCATCTTGGACGTTTATCGGCACTGTGCGGTTGTGTTGTAGCCTCCACCGGTGCTAGCAGTGGAATAACATGGTTAATGGGGGGCAACTACGAACAGGTTACCTATTCCATTAAAAATATGATTGCCAACATTACCGGAATGATATGTGATGGAGCCAAGCCTAGTTGTGCACTTAAAATTGCAAGTGGTGTCTCCACAGCCACACTCTCTGCGTTGATGGCCATGAAGAATGAGGTCGTCACAGCTCAGGAAGGAATAATAGATGACGATGTGGATCAGACAATTCGCAACCTAGCACTGATTGGTAACAAGGGTATGGGAGAGACCGACCGGATCGTAATGGATATTCTGACACAAAAGTCGTAACCCTATGTTATTTAACGCTACAGTACCCTTTATAACGGTTATTAACGTCCAACATATACCCCTGTGGGTTAACTTTGTAAATTAAACACGTAAGCAAATTTAATTATGAATATGAAAAGAACGACTGCCCTGCTCGGCATTCTTTTTCTATGGGTTTCCCTGGCTTTTACGCAGGATGAAGTAGTTTGGAAATTCTCATTGGAGGATCTCGGAAACGGAGAAGTTGCACTGATCGCAGATGCTAAAATAAAACAGGGTTGGCATCTCTACGATACCAACATCCCGGAAGGCGGGCCGACTTCCACACAGATCAGCTTCGACCAGATTGCCGGCGCTGAGGTTGTGGGTGATTTCCTTGCAGAAACAAAGGCAACGGTAAAGTACGATGCCACCTTTCAAATGACAATCGGTAGCTTTCAAAACAATGCACGGTTTGTACAACGGCTTAAGGTTACAGACAAAACCTCTTTCAGCTTACAGGGCGATGTGCGTGCCCAGGCATGCGACGACCACAGCTGTACACCACCCCTACCTATTGAATTCTCCTTTACATCGAAACATTTACCAGCAACAATAACCGTTGTTGAAACATCGTCTGAGAATAATGTCTCACCGGCAGAGAATAGCTTATCGGATTTCACGCCCTTATGGTCGCAGGATGAAGAAGGAGGGTTCTCTTCAACAACTGTAACCGTAACGGAAGTCGATAAAGACCTACTTTGGACTCCAGTGATCGAGGAATTGAAACAATTCGGGATGAAAGGCAGTACGGCTGGCATGTCAATCTTCTGGATATTCATCGCAGGATTCATTGGTGGACTTATTGCACTGATTACACCCTGCGTTTGGCCGATGATCCCAATGACAGTTAGCTTCTTCTTGAAACGAAATAAAGCGGAGAAAAAGAAAGCTATCTCTGAAGCAATCGTTTATGGTGCAGCGATAATAGTAATATACATGGTGCTGGGACTACTGATAACTGGCATCTTTGGAGCCAGTGCTCTCAACAATCTGGCGACCAGCGCCCTTTTCAATCTCATCTTCTTTGCGCTGTTGGTATTTTTTGCCATTGCCTTCTTCGGGGGATTTGAGTTGGTATTACCGGCAAAATGGACCAATAAAATGGATGAGAGAGCCGACAAAACTTCCGGTGCCATCAGCATCTTCTTCATGGCATTTACCCTTGTGTTGGTATCTTTCTCCTGCACAGGCCCTATTATTGGCACACTACTAGTTGAAGCTGCTATGTCGGGAAGCATCCTGGGGCCGGCAATCGGTATGCTGGGATTTGCAATCGCTCTGGCTATTCCATTTGTGCTCTTCGCCATCTTCCCATCGTGGTTGTCGACACTCCCCAAATCGGGAGGTTGGCTTAACTCGGTGAAGGTGGTACTCGGTTTCCTTGAACTAGCACTGGCACTTAAGTTCCTTTCAGTGGCCGACCTTGCTTACGGGTGGGGAATACTCGACAGAGAAGTATTCTTGGTTCTTTGGATTGTGATCTTTGCGCTATTGGGCTTTTATCTTCTCGGCAAGATTAAATTCCCCGGAGACAGCGACGTTCCACATGTCACTATCCCACGCCTTTTCCTTTCAATCATCTCGCTTGCTTTTGCAATCTATATGATTCCTGGATTGTGGGGCGCACCGCTGAAGGCAATCAGCGCCTTCTCTCCTCCCCTATACACCCAGGATTTTAACTTATACGACGGAGAAGTACATGCTCAATCGATGAATTATGAGGCCGGTATTGCTATGGCAAAACAACAAAATAAACCGGTACTGATCGATTTCTCGGGATATGGTTGTGTGAATTGCCGTAAGATGGAAGCATCGGTATGGACCGATCCACGAGTAAAGAGCATTCTCGAGGAAGAGTACATCCTGATCACACTCATGGTGGACGACAAAACAAAGCTCCCCGAAATCATCGAGGTAAATGAACAGGGACGAACTACTCGCTTGAAAACAATTGGGGACAAATGGAGCTACCTGCAGCGTCATAAATTCGGAGCCAATGCACAACCATATTACATTGCACTTGATCACGAAGGTATGCCACTAAGTCCGTCCTATGCATACGACGAAAATGTGGAACGTTACATCGATTTCTTGCAAACAGGTTTGAAGAATTTTAAAAAATAAATTGGGGTGAAGAGGTCAATTAGACCTCTTCGCTATTTTTCATATGAATACAAGAGAACAAAAATTGGAGGCCTTCGGGCGATTGCTCGACGTGATGGACGAGCTGCGTGAGAAATGTCCGTGGGATAGAGTACAGACCAACGAAAGTCTTAGAGCAAACACAATTGAGGAGACATACGAACTAGCGGAAGCCATCCTCAACAACAACAATGAAGAGATTAAAAAGGAATTGGGCGATCTTCTATTACACGTTATTTTCTATTCAAAAATAGGGGAAGAAAAGCAGGCTTTTGATGTGGCCGATGTATGCCATGCTATTAGCGAGAAACTAATTTTCCGTCACCCGCATGTATTTGGCAATCAACAGGCAGACTCAGCGGGTATGGTAGAGAAATCGTGGGAACAGATTAAGCTCAAAGAAAAAGGAGGCAACAAAACCGTGCTTGAAGGGGTACCTGCTTCCCTACCCTCACTCGTAAAAGCGTACCGTATACAAGATAAGGCACGCAACTCAGGGTTCGACTGGAATCAACGCCACGATGTGTGGGACAAAGTGAAGGAGGAACTGGGAGAACTGGAGGCAGAAATTGAGGAGATGGACACTGATAAAATGGAAGCTGAATTTGGTGACCTGCTTTTCAGTATCATCAATGCAGCCAGGCTCTACAAGGTAAACCCTGACAATGCGTTAGAGCGCACAAACAAAAAGTTTATGTTCCGATTTAACTATATGGAAAAGAGGGTGAAAGAACAAAGCCGCACCCTCAAGGAAATGTGTTTGGAAGAGATGGAGGCTATCTGGCAGGAAGCCAAAAAAGAGGAGTAACAATTACTTTCCTATACGCCAACGAGACAAAATGGTTTTTCGCTTAGGGAAAATACCATTTTGTTTGGTGCGTACATCTTCCACCACATAAAAGATATTACTGTCGAAGTTATTGAGCGTACGTTCCAACGTCTTCATCTCCTTTCGGTCGATCACAGTCTCAATGATATCTACCTCTTTGGTTGAACCTATTCCGTGTGTCAGCGTAGCGCCAATGTTTAACTTATTCAATGTCTGCACCAGCTCTATTCCTTTCTTTTGAGTATAAATACGGCATAATACAACTCCATATGCAATCCTGTTTTCAAGCAAGATTCCAACGTAGTTGCCTGTAGCATATCCGGCCGCATAGGAGACATAAGCCACCAGGTCGTTGGCCCTAGCCAAAATCTGAGAGATGATCACAACCCAGATAAATACTTCCACAAAGCCAATTAATGGAGCTTTGTATTTTTCACCTTTCGATACAAAAATGATTCGCAATGTACCCAACGATACATCGCATACACGACCACAAAAAATGATTATTGGCAACAGCCAGGGGTAAACATCCAAAAAGTCAAACATACAAATAAATCAGTCATATGGAGTTAAAAGCTGAGATCACCACGCTTACATCAAGCCTCAACAACCAAGGTTTTCAAATAAGCAATAAAATCCCGAATATCCTGCTCCGTAGTATCCCATGAGCAGACAAGACGCATTTCATTGCGACTTTCATCCCAGTCGTAGAAGAAGTAACGCTCCCTCAACTTATCCGTAATTTTTTTAGGAAGTATAAAGAACAATGCATTAGATTCCACATTTTGTGTAATCTCCACACCCTTAATTTCACGCATTTCGTTCCACAATAGTTGTGCTGCAGCATTGGACTTCTGGGCATTCTCCAACCATATATTTTCAGTTAGATATGGAATGAATTGTGCAGCAATATAGCGCATTTTCGAAAATAATTGGGTCGTTTGTTTCCGATAATATTTGATGTATTCACTCAGCTCTTTACGCAATGGAATCAAAGCCTCGCCAAACATCAAACCGTTTTTGGTACCACCCAGTGTAAATATATCCACGTCACAGTCGACTGTTATTTCCTTCAATGAGACTCCAAGATGTGCACAAGCGTTTGCGATGCGGGTACCATCTACAAAAAGGTACATATTATGGGCATGCGCCAGATTGGCTAGTGCCTTAATCTCATCAGCAGTATAACAAGTGCCCAGTTCGGTTGTCTGTGAGATGGCAATTACCTTCGGTTGGGAGTGATGCTCAAAACCAAAGCCATGGAGATGAGGGAGAACCAATTCGGGGGTAAGCTTCCCATCGGGTGAAGCTATCTCTTTCAGCGAAGCACCGGTAAGTTTCACCGGTGCACCACACTCATCCACTGCTATGTGAGCAGTTGTAGCACAAAGGATGGAATGAAAAGGAAGTGTACATGCTTGCAATGCTACCACGTTGGCACCGGTACCGTTAAACAAAAAATATGGCTCCAATGTGTGATCTTCCAACATCGATCGTAGCACTTGCGCTGCTTGATAGGTCCATTTATCATCACCATATGCAATGGCATGATCCACGTTAGCACCCATCAACGATTGCATAATGCGTGGATGAACACCCGAATTGTTATCGCTTCCAAAACTTCGCATGAAAAATGATTTTTGATGTGCAAAGATACAAAACTTACCCCAAATTTGCGAGGAGGAACTTTCGGATCTCTTCTGGCTTTACATTTTTCCGTCGCGCATAATCGACTACTTGCTCCTCATCGATTTCACCAATTGAAAAGTACTTCGATTCCGGATGCGCGAAATAGAGGCCGCTCACCGAAGCATTGGGGTACATCACACCATTTTCCGTAAGTGATATCCCAATCTCATCGGTTGCAAGAAGCTTATGTAGGAGGAAATTGGTGGTTTGATCGGGTATTGAGGGATAACCCACCGCTGGACGTATACCCTGGTATTTCACCGCAAACAATTCTGCGATGGAAAGCTGCTCGTCGGCCGCATACCCCCAGTACTCACGACGAATCCTCTCGTGCACCCATTCGGTCGTAGTTTCGGCCAGTCTGTCGAGCAACGATTTCATCAACAGCGCAGAATAATCATCGCCCGTCTCTTCATATCTTCTCATCGCTTCATCCGCCCCATCACCGGCTGTTACGGCAAAAGCACCAATGTAATCTTTTTTACCCGACTCACGTGAATAGATAAAGTCACTCAAACAGAAATATTCGTTCTTATCGTTCTTCTTTTGTTGACGCAAGAATGGGAATGGTGTTTCATCAATGAAGATGGTATCCTCTTCACTATATGCCTCATACAATCCAAAGACCGCCTTCACGTAATTTACCTTTTCGTTCACGAAGCGATGTAGCATATCCTCAGCGTCGCGGTAAAGTTTCGCAGCCTCCTCTGCTTTCTCCTGCTCCTCATCGCGATAGGAAGCTTTCCACTTTTCATAAGCAGCCTTGTCGTTCCGATCGATGCGGGTAATGGTATGGAACTTTGCCGAGAGGTTCCAGGCAGGGAAAAAGAATTTCCAGTCGATATAGGGTATCAACGTATCGATACCTATTTTCTCCAGTTTCATCCGGCCCATCGTTTTCGGACGTACCGGTTCATACGCGATGGAGGGTCTGAAAGGATTTCTACGAGCCTCATCAAGAGGAACCAACTCAGTCACCTTCGTAGCATAACCCTCTCTCAAGACGGCATACTCATTGCGTAATTTTTGAACAAATGTATCTTTGTTCTCTGTACTCATCAAATTAGCCACCACTGCAGGACTTTGTGATGCATCCTTCACATATACTACAGCACCGCTCTTATAACGATGTTCAATCTTTAATGCGGTATGCAGTTTAGAGGTTGTTGCACCGCCAATCAAAAGTGGCATGTTAAAACCTGCTTTCTCCATTTCTTCGGCCACAATCCCCATCTCTTCGAGAGAGGGAGTAATGAGTCCACTCAGTCCCACAATGTCCGGCTTCTCCTTGATCACCGTTTCAATGATTCGTTCAGCCGGCACCATCACTCCGAGGTCAATGATCTCGTAGTTGTTGCATGCCAGTACGATGGAGACAATGTTCTTTCCAATGTCATGCACGTCACCTTTTACTGTAGCAAGTACAATCTTTCCTGCCTTCTGTGAACCACCCGTCGAGGCTTTCTCCGCTTCAATAGTCGGCTGTAGGATGGCCACCGCCTTCTTCATGGTGCGTGCTGCCTTTACCACCTGTGGTAAGAACATTTTACCCGATCCGAAGAGGTCGCCCACCTTGTTCATTCCATCCATCAACGGCTTATCGATGATATCCACCGCACGTGGATATACCTGCAGCGCTTCAGCAAGATCCACTTCCATATAGTCTCCAATTCCTTTCACCAATGCGTAGCTCAGTCGTTCTTCGAGCGACAGATTACGCCATTCAAGTGCTTTCGACTGTTCTACTTCTGGAGATTTCTCATTTTTAATTTTCTCGGCATACGCCATCAGTCGTTCCGTTGCATCATCGCGTCTATTCAGCACTGCATCTTCAACAAGTTCCTTTACTTCAGCGGGAATATCTTCGTAGATGACCGACTGAGCCGGATTTACAATCCCCATATCCATACCTGCCTGAATGGCGTGATAGAGGAATACGGAGTGCATCATTTCGCGGATGGAGTCATTTCCACGGAATGAAAAGGAGAGGTTGCTCACTCCACCGCTTACTTTTGCATGTGGCAGATTTTCTTTTATCCACCGAACCGTATTTATATAGTCTACCCCATAGTTCTTGTGCTCATCCATGCCGGTAGCAATGGCAAGTACATTGGGATCGAATATAATCTCCTTCGGATCAATCCCATTCTTAGTAAGCAGGCGATAGGCTCTTCCGCATATTTCAATACGACGTTCAAATGTATCTGCTTGTCCTTTCTCATCAAAAGCCATCACCACTACAGCTGCACCATAATGCTGTGCCAATTGAGCTTGTTGCAGGAATTCCGCTTCCCCGTTTTTCAGGGAGATGGAGTTCACGATCGACTTCCCCTGTATACATTTCAAACCAGCCTCTAAAACTCTCCAATTGGAGGAGTCTATCATAATAGGAACACGAGAGACATCGGGATCGGAAGCCAAGAGATTCAAGAAGTTGGTCATCTCCTCTACACCATCCAGTAAACCATCATCCATATTGATGTCGAGTGCCTGTGCGCCATCTTCCACCTGCTTGCGGGCAATATCCAGAGCCTCCTCATATTTCTTCTCCTTTATCAGACGAAGGAATTTTCTTGAGCCAGCTACATTGCAACGTTCACCAATATTTAAAAAGTTAATCTGTGGGGAAACCTCCAGCAACTCCAAACCCGATAGCTGCAAGTAGGCAGGCGGAAGTGATCTCCGATGGGGTGTACAACCCTCAACCAGACGGGTATACTCTGCAATATGAGCAGGAGTGGTACCGCAGCAACCACCAATAATGTTGACCAACCCTTCGTTGATAAACTCTTCAATCTGTAGGGCCATCTTCTCCGGTGTTTCATCATACTCACCCAATTGGTTGGGTAATCCGGCATTGGGATAAGCACTGATATAGAAGGGTGCTATTTTCCCCAATTCCTTTACATATGGCTTCAGATCGGCAGCACCAAATGAACAATTTAAACCAATTGCCAACGGATTGGCATGATTCACCGAGGCAACAAAGGCAGCCAATGTTTGTCCCGACAGTGTTCTACCGGCTCTATCGGAGAGTGTTACTGAAAGTATAATTGGGAGCCTTTTCCCAGTCTCTACGGCCACCTCCTTTGCTGCAAAAATGGCAGCTTTGGCATTGAGTGTATCAAAAATTGTCTCGATCAACAACACATCCACTCCCCCTTGGGTCAGTGCCGCTATCTGTTCTTTGTAGGCACTTTTAAAATCATCGAATGTTGCTGCACGGAACATCGGATCTTCCACACGAGGACTCATCGAAGCTGTTTTGTTAGTCGGCCCTATCGAGCCCGCCACAAAACGTGGCTTGTGAGGTGTAAGACGTGTATACTCATCGGCAGCCTCACGCGCTATTCTTGCTGCA
>DBQD01000038.1:15538-25689 GCA_002305715.1 Proteiniphilum sp. UBA1403
TAATCACATCTGGACGTGTGAGTGAAAGCAAGTCGTTGTTTCCTTTCAGCAAGATTTGAGAATCCTTGAATCGCTCACCACGGAAATCCTCTTCGGTGAGCTTATAACGCTGTATCATGGTACCCATCGCACCATCAAGTATCAGGATGCGATTGGATAAAATTTCTTCTAACTTCATACTGATTTTTCTCTCAATTTATTATTCCGCTCAAAAATAAGCAATAAAATTGATCTTCTGCTATGATTTGGCTGACAAGCGTAGTCCCCTATACTTCAACCGCAAAACAAGACGCCTCATCCAAACCACAAACCATGCAAATACGAAACGCACACCCAGTATCCACCAAATGGAAACACCCAGGGCTACGAATAGAATGTTATCTTCCAGAACAGAGTGTGACAAGGCCAGGTGATAATTCAACAAACTGGCTTCACGTCGGGTTACTTTACCCTCTTGCATTTGGTCAATCATTAACGCACCACCATACGAGAGTCCCACAATATAGGCAATGATCCACAAGAAGGCAGTGCTGACCGGCAGTCCAAATAATCGAAGAATAGGTTCAACCAACTTGCTCAATTTCGGTATCAGGCGGTATGTATCCAGTAGGTTGTATAAGAAATTTAGCAAGAAAACGATCGACGCTATCAGCAAGGCTATTTTGAGTGAGCTTTTAAGCCACAACAGTAATACACTTCCTATGGAAGTCATGGTCTCCACGTTGGTCTGGACAAAAATTGGCATGCCCATTTCCTTCGGCAAAATTAGGTTCAAAACAACACCTGTAACAATGCTGGCCGCAATTCGAAGCGTTGTCATTGCCCAGAACGAAGTACCCGTTTTGGCTTGAATGGCACTTTCTACCGGCAGATTATGAGAAATCTGGCACATCAGCGCCAAGATAGTCAATTCACGCAAGGAGATGGACATGGAGGTGATAATGGCCAACGGTGCATAAAGCGGCAGAAAGATGCTGGTGATAAAAACAATTGAGGTGCTTCCCGGCAATCCCATAAAGACAAATACCGGATCCAGAAAATTCGCTATATATGTCAACAAGCCGTAGTAATCGAAAAACCGCACCATCAAGGAGATGGGAAGGATAATTTTCAGCAACCAAAGAGAAGTCTTAACCGACTTCCTACAGGCACGAAGTACAATATGATTCCAAAATTGCATAGGCAACTTATTGGGAAATTTACAACCTAAAACAATACGTAAAATTACTTCTTAAACATACGGTCCATATCCCGTTTGTCTTCTTTTTCCTTGAGGGAGTGACGTTTGTCGTATTCTTTTTTTCCTTTTGCCACAGCAATCACAACCTTGGCAAGTCCTTTTTCATTGATAAACATTCGCACAGGAATGATGGTGAAACCTGTTTCACGAGTCATCCGCAAGATTTTGTTCAGCTCTTTTTTATTGAGTAGCAGTTTGCGGTCACGACGCGCAGTGTGGTTATTGTAGGTCCCATAAAAATATTCAGCAATGTGCATGTTACGTACCCACAACTCTCCTTTTTCAAAAAAACAATAGGTATCCACCAGGCTTGCTTTTCCCAAGCGGAGCGATTTAATCTCCGTACCGGTAAGAACAATACCGGCTGTATAGATATCGAGCAGTTCGTAGTCGAACGTTGCTCGTTTGTTTTTTATGTTGATGGCTGCTTGTTGCATCATTTAATTAAAAAAGAAAATATTCCCTTTATCAGGGTAGGTACCAATACAATCAGCACCGATGCGAAAATCGTAAAATCTGTACGTTTCGAAGTTGGCACCTTTAAATAATGGATTGCACCCGTCTGTACTACATAAAATGTGTAGATCACGAGCAACCAGAGGATAAAAAAATCGGAAAAGAACGGAATAAATACATACAAAACATAGACAACCACCGATGCATATCCTGTAAAAATCTGAAAACGGCTTAACGGATCCTTCAACCCAAAACGAGATGCAGCCTCATGCAACAGGTATGAAACAATATAAAAACCACCGTATATAGCCGCAACACTGATGATGCTATTTTTGAGCGCACTCTGCAGTCCCCCGTCATGCGTAGTAAACCACATACAACCTGTAAACGCAGCCAGTGCGATGAGACCAATAAACGGATGAAGATATTGGTTGATAAAGCTGTTCAAGCTTGTATCATCCTTACGAATATCCTTCCATGCAGATGGCGAAGCGACTATCAATTGTGAGATTGTGACAAAGAGATCTCTCCACATTACCTTTTTATTTTGATGTGCAAAGGTAATCAATTCCATGTAAATAAGCCATGGGCAAAAAAGAAATAGCGACACTCTTCGTTGAAAGAGTGCCGCTACGGGAGTGATAACTCTGTCTCTATTAGTTTCCTCTCACCTTCATAATACATTCACGTGAGTCAACAATCTGATCACGTCCTTTCAGGTGATACTTAAACGTAATAGTTAAACTCTTTGTGCTCGAGGAGCTGGTACCTTCATACATTGCACGCAAGTCCGACATGTTAACTGCAATAATATCTGTTGCAGTGGTTGTAGATGCACCTGATTCCGGTTCGCCAGTAATAGTCAAATCAATATAGATGTTAAGTTTATTGTCCGTAGCGTCCCCTTCTTCCGGCATATAATAGAAGTTTACATGCGCATTCTGTCCTTTCTTAATTTCATATGCATACTGAAATAGCCAATGGTCGCCCAAGTAGACAGCATCATCAGCGTAGACGGGTGAAGCCACATCCACAAATGGCACCGGTGTTTCAACTTGAGGAGCCTGTTGGTTCACCCGCAAATTGACACTGCTAATTGAAATGGGGTCTCCCACAAGCACTACGTTATCTGCCTGCATATCAAGCCCAATTGGGGTGTATCCATATTCCTCCACCCAGCTATATCGCAAGAGCTTGAATGTTCCCGGCTGCATCAGCTGCATTTCATTAGAGGTAATCAGTCTTCCTGATAATGTTCTGCCATAAATACGTCCAATGAATCCGTCTGATGCCAGGTACACCACTGTATTCTCCTCGTAATTCCTGCCTCCATCTTCCAGACAAGAAGAGAAAAACAGGGTCATGCTAATTATTCCAAATAATAAAAGAGTTTTTTTCATTTTACTAATANNTAATATAATCTGATTATTTAAATTCGTATCTGAATCCCACATTTAAATCCATCACAATCTTGCTGTCAGAATAGATGGTTTTATATGGATTGTTTGCATTGAAGTAGTAGGCTCCTCCTATCTTTCCATACAATTTTAAATTTTGATAAATTGGATAGGATACACCAAAGCCGGCATTGACGGAAAATTGAGGATTGTCTTGTGAGATCTTGGTGATCTCTTCCTCTTCGGATATTATATTTAATTCTGTTGATTTTACTTCTCCTTTTCTACGGTACTCCCCATACAGATCTTTTTCCAGCATCCCCCCTATAGAGGCATAAACATCCAACTTTCGCAATGAAAACAGGTTATAATTCACATTCAATGGCACACCCATATAGTGCAAGTGCTGCGTTTCCTGTACCTTAAAGTTAGTGCTTGCGTTTCTAGTTTTTGAAGAGAGGTATGTATACATAAGACCGGTCTCAATGGACAATCCTTCGAAGAGCGATTTTGATACGGTAATACCAAAAGAAACAGGCTGATCATGTTCCATTTCTGCCACATTACCTGCCATTTTATTATTCGTAAGCATCATCTTGGGATCGGTTATTTGAGGATTGCTTTCTTCTGCTTGTGCAGAACGGAGTGTCATGGGTGAATTTACGGTTTGCTCAAAGGGTGTTAAGCCTCCTCTGCTGTTCATTGCCAGTACAATCTGACCTTCATTTTGTCTGCTCGGTTCTTTTCTGCTTTTCAAGACTGCAGCTTCACCCCCAACCGGTATGATTGCCTCCTTAATTGCGCCTCCCATTTCCAGATTACTTTGTTGTTGCGGTATTCGTTGTACGACTGAAGAAAAAATGTGGGTCGCATTGCTTCTTTCTACCGTAACTTGGGGCAGACCTCCCTGTTGCTGTAACTTCTCCATACGTTTCGATTTACCAGAGGCGAAGAGTCTCGATGATTGCTTGGAGGCAGTAGAGGGTGCAGCTTGTGAAGTGCCGGTATTATCCTCCAACACATGAGCCTGCAAATTTCGTTGAGCTTCAGTTTGAACAGCAGGTACTGTTGATTCCGACACCAATGGCATGGATTCGTTAGCTGTTGGCATAAGAAAAAGCAGTCCCCCCACAAGCAAGACCACGGCAGCTGCTGCAGAATAAGCAATCAGGCGCCGACGGAAAATCATGCGGGCAGTATGAACAGCCTTCAGCGACTGCTCTATCCTATTCCACCCATCGGGTGGCACAGGGACCGTGAAGTCTTTAAATTTAGACTGTAACTCTCTTCTTATCTCGTTATCTATGTTCATTGTAATTACCGTTTTTTTTTCGAAGGATTGCGTCAATTTTATTCTTCAGAATTGTTTTTGCTCTAAAGAATTGAGAACGCGATGCTGCCTCTTTGATGCCAAGCATTTCTGCAATTTCTTTGTGCGACATTTCCTCGAAGATGAACAGGTTGAAAACTGTTCGATATCCAGTGGGTAAGCCTCTGATCATTTCCAGAATCATCTCGCGTGATATATCCTCAATGTCGAGTAAATCATCAACATCCTCATATGTATGATTGTCTATCATGTAGCCATATTCTTCCAGAAAGCGATTTTTCTGTTTCTCTTTCCGAAAATTCTCAAGTGCCAGATTGACAAATATACGTCGTAACCATCCTTCAAAAGAACCCTTTCCCTCGAACGTGCCAATTTGTGTATAAGCTCGGATGAATCCATCATGCAACAGATCGCGAGCTGCCTCTTCTTCCCTGCAATAACGTAAACAAACTGCCATCATTGCAGGAGCATACCGCTCATATAATGCCTTTTGGGCATTACGGTCCTGTTTCTTACAGGCTTTTATCAGTTGCGAGTCATCCATTCCAATCGCAGTTCAAATCATAGACGAAAAAAGAATAAAAACGCTGCATGGAATTAAGCGTTTTTGTTCATATTTTACCGTTTTTTAAGTTATAGGGAGGAGCCAACGACTTAAAATTAGTTTTAACGTTCAAATATACAATCCTCCTGAAAATATACCAAGTGAAAATAATTAAGAATATGTAAATTTATCTTGCTGTATAACTGTTTTTTATTTATTTTTGTCTCATTAATCTACTAAAATTTCGTCTATATGAAAGATTTTGTAAAGATCATGCTTGCTTCCGCGGTGGGATTTCTCATCGCACAAGTTATACTTTCCTTCGTTGCCATGATTTTCTTTGTGGGCATGTTGGGGACCGTTTTAAATTCTGTCTCTTCCGACAAATTCACTTTGCAAGAGAACACCGTTCTGAATCTTCGTTTAGATGGCTCCATTGTTGAACGAACACCAGAAGAAGACCCATTTACTTCGTTGCTTTCGGATGACTTTCCAGCAGAAACAGGGCTCAACGACATTGTGAGCGCTATTCGTAAAGCCAAAAAAGAAGACAAAATAAAAGGAATTTACCTCGATTGCCGCTCACTTTCGGCATCACTGGCAACCTTGGCCGAAATCCGTCAGGAATTAATCAACTTCAAAGAGAGTGGCAAGTTTATCGTTGCATACTCCGACACCTATACTCAGAGTGCGTATTACCTTGCCTCGGTAGCCGATAAAGTGGCTATCAACCCTCAAGGTATGCTTGACTTACATGGATTTGCGTCCACTCCAATCTTTTTCAAAGATGCACTTGACAAACTGGGCATTGAGATGCAGATCTTTAAGGTAGGTACATACAAATCGGCTGTTGAGCCTTTCACGCAAAATGAGATGAGTGCCGCTAACAGGGAACAAGTTGCCTCTTACTTGAACGACTCATGGAGCTTTTTCCGTAAAGATCTGGCAGATTCACGATCACTTACAGAGGAAGCGGTCGATTCACTTTCCAATACACTAACTATTTTGCAAACCGCCGAGACATTGCTCTCTGCAAATTTAGTCGATACGCTTCTCTATGAAACCGAATTAAAAGCCTACCTTCGTAGCTTGCTTGCTCTTGATGAAGAGGCCAAGATACCTGCAGCCACCGTTGCAGACATGAAATCGGTCACCTCAAAAATATTGAAGAAAACCGGCAACACCGTCGCTATTCTTTATGCTAACGGCAATATCTCTTCGGGTAATGGCTCGTCGGATATCCAAGACAAGTACATGGTGAACCAGATTGAGACACTCCGTAAAGATAACGATGTAAAGGCGGTGGTCTTTCGTATTAACTCCGGAGGTGGTAGTGCCTACGCTTCGGAACAAATTTGGAAGGCAATCACAGACCTGAAACAGGAAAAACCGGTAGTGGTTTCAATGGGTGATCTTGCTGCATCGGGCGGTTATTACATTGCCTGCAATGCCGACAAGATTGTTGCACAACCCACCACCCTCACCGGCTCGATTGGCATTTTTGGTGCTATTCCCAATCTTGGTGGCACCGCAAAAAAAATTGGCATTCACATAGATGAGGTTAAAACGCACGAATTTTCTGATTTTGGAAACATAACTCGCTCTTTTAATGAACGAGAAAAAGAGAAGATGCAAGCGTACATAGAAAGGGGTTATGATCTCTTCCTTACTCGCTGTGCTGAAGGTAGGAATATGCCAAAAGACTCATTGGCACTTTATGCTGAAGGTCGCGTGTGGACAGGCAATCAGGCCAAAGAAATTGGCTTGGTTGATGAGTTGGGAGGCATTGAAAAAGCCATTGAAATTGCCGCAGAGATGGCCAACCTTGGTAAGAGTTATGTTATTTTTGAATATCCCAAGATGCGTTCCCGTATCGATGAACTGTTGAGTCCGAATAAAGAAGAATTAGCTGCCCAAACATTGAAAGGTTATCTGGGAGAAAGCTATGAGTTATTCATGATTTTGAAAGATTTAAAAGAACAGGATTATGTTCAGGCACGAATACCTTTCGTCCCGAATATACGGTAATAGAAATGGACAAACCAGTCGTTAAAATACGTCGTGCCTTACTTCCATTCTCATGGTTATACGGCATTGGTGTGGATTTTCGGAATTGTCTCTTCAACAATAAAATACTCAAACAACACTCATTCGACATTCCGGTAATTTGTGTGGGGAATATCACGGTAGGTGGAACCGGGAAGACTCCCCACATTGAATATCTGATACGATTGCTATCCCCAAAATATAGAGTCGCCGTACTCAGCAGGGGCTATAAACGCAAGAGCAAAGGATTTCGAATTGTAGACACCAATTCCAAGGTGAGCGATGTGGGAGATGAACCACTTCAGATCAAACAAAAGTTTCCAAATACGCTTGTTGTGGTAGACAAGAACAGGGTATCGGCCATCAAAAAGATTCTCTCCATTGAGAAGGCTGAACGACCCGATGTGATTTTGCTGGACGATGGGTTTCAGCATCGCCATGTGAAGCCCTCCCTCTCCATTTTATTGGCAGACAGCAACCGTCCCGTATACGAAGATTGTCTACTACCGGCAGGAAGGCTCAGAGAACCACTCAAAGGCAAAGATCGAGCATCAATTGTACTGGTCACCAAATGCGATCCCGATATGCAACCCATCGATTATAGAATTTATTCCAATGGGTTGGATCTATTTCCTTATCAGCAGCTCTTTTTCACCTCTCTCGATTATGAGGATGTGAAACCGGTCTTCCCCGAACTACAATCGGAGACATTCCTATTGGACGATTTGCGCAAGAAACATCTTTTCCTGGTTACCGGCATTGCTACACCGGGTCCCCTTGTCGATAAACTGGAGCACAAAACGTACAATCTTTACACCCTGTTTTTCCCGGACCACCATTTCTTCACAAAGGAGAATATCCAAAAGATTCAACGAACTGTTCAGTCGGTTGACGATGACAATAAAATAATCATTACCACCGAAAAAGATGCAACACGATTTCGAGCGTTGTCTTTTTTGGATGAAGATATAAAAAAAATGCTCTATTACATTCCGGTACGTGTTACCTTTGTAGACGAGAACGAACGAAATACATTCAATCTAAAAATACTTAAACATGTTAGAAACCATCAAACAAACAGCAGATTACCTAAAAAGTAGAATCGGCGATGTTCCCAATACTGCCATCATCCTGGGCACCGGCTTGGGAGAGTTAGTACACGAAATAACCGACAAAACGGAGATTCCCTACACCGAGATCCCCAATTTTCCCGTCTCTACAGTGGAGGGTCACAGCGGCAAACTGATCATCGGCAACCTGGGCACTAAAAAAGTGCTGGCCATGCAGGGTCGCTTCCACTACTACGAAGGATATGATATGAAACAGGTAACATTCCCCGTGCGTGTATTTAAAGCTCTGGGTGTTGAATATCTGTTTGTATCGAATGCAGCAGGCGGTATGAACCCCAGCTTCGACATTGGCGATATCATGCTGATTGAAGACCATATCAATATGTTCCCCGAACATCCGTTGCATGGAAAGAATTTCAATGAGTTGGGTCCCCGCTTCCCGGATATGAGTGAAGCCTATAACAAATCGTTGCGTTTGATGGCCATGGAGATCGCCAAAGAGAAAAACATCAAATTGCAGCACGGTGTATATGTTGGCGTTCAAGGACCCACATTTGAAACACCCGCCGAATACAACTTCTTCCGTATCATTGGAGGAGATGCTGTTGGTATGTCAACCGTGCCCGAAGTAATTGTAGCCAATCATGCAGGCATGAAGGTACTCGCCTTCTCTATCATAACCGACCTCGGGGTGATCGGAAAGATTGTTGAAGTATCGCACGAGGATGTGCAGGAAGCTGCAAAAATTGCACAGCCCAAAATGGCTGAGATCATGCGTACGTTGGTAGGGAGAATTGAATGAAGAGAACCGAAATAGCAACGTTGGGCGAGTTTGGATTGATTGATCACCTTACCAACAACATTAAGCTAACACAACCCTCTTCTCTGAAAGGAGTAGGTGACGATGCGGCCGTTCTAAATCAGGAGGGTAAGAAGACACTTGTAACAACCGATCTCCTTTTGGAAGGAATTCATTTCGATCTTGTGTATGTCCCGTTGAAACATCTCGGCTACAAGGCTGCTGTAATCAACTTCTCCGACATTTACGCAATGAACGGCAGACCACAGCAGATCACCGTATCACTGGGTATATCGAAACGATTCTCGGTGGAAGATCTCGAAGAATTTTACAGCGGACTCCAGTTAGCTTGTGAAATTTACGGCGTAGATATTGTAGGTGGCGACACCACTTCTTCTCTCACCGGGTTCACCATCAGCATCACGTGCATTGGTACGGCCAATGAGGATAAGATCGTGTATCGGAGTGGCGCAAAAGAGACCGACCTGCTGTATGTTTCTGGCGATCTGGGTGCATCTTACATGGGATTGCAGCTGCTGGAAAGAGAGAAGCGTGTGTTTGCCGGAAGCAACGAGGTACAACCCGATTTTGCCGGCAAAGAGTACCTGCTGGAACGACAACTCAAACCGGAAGCGCGCAAAGACATAGTAGCCCTTCTGGATGAGCAAGGTATTACTCCCACATCTATGATTGATGTGTCGGATGGACTTTCGTCGGACCTGCTCCATATTTGCAAACAAAGCAATGTAGGGTGTCGTCTCTTCGAAGAACGTATCCCCATCGACTACCAGACGGCCTTGATGGCGGAAACCTTCAACATGAACGTTGCCACAGTAGCGCTGAATGGTGGTGAAGATTATGAATTGCTCTTCACCGTACCACTTACACTGCATGAAAAGATGAATTCTGTGAAGGGTGTGCACCTGATTGGCCATATCACGAAGCCCGAACTTGGAAGTTACCTGGTAACGCGCGACGGACAGGAAATGCAGCTCAGAGCACAAGGATGGAGTCATCTTACTGAAGAATAAGACTTTTATGATAGTTCCGCAACAAAAGCCTTGTAAGGGTATGCGTTGCGGAACAATTATTTTTTCACTTTTTTCTTTACAAATTTTGCATTTCAGAAAAATGCGCTTATCTTTGCACTCGCAATTTAAGCAATGTTGGTGCCATAGCTCAGTCGGTAGAGCAACGGACTGAAAATCCGTGTGTCCCCGGTTCGATTCCTGGTGGCACCACCAAGAAAATCGCTAATAGCTAAATAAT
>DBQD01000066.1:0-44080 GCA_002305715.1 Proteiniphilum sp. UBA1403
ACTTGCGAAACTTGAATTATTTATTTTTTCCTTTGCATAATCATATTGTATTAAATCATCGAAGGATGATAAAATGGGGAGCGTTGAAGTTAACAGTCCAATAGTTGTGATATCTTTGATGAATTTTCTTCTACTTTGTTCCATACCATTAAGTAGTTAGGGTGTTGTAAATTATTTCAATTTGCTTGCGCTTTCTCTCCTCATAGCCTCATCTCTCATATCCTTGGGCATTTTTTCAATGGCATACCGTAGTGCTGTACGTGGCATGTTGGTTTTATGTTTCACTACAAAATCGAATACCTCTTTTTGATATGCTTCGCTTGCTGCTTTCAGCATCCAACCGTAACCTTTCTGTACCAAATCGTTGTTATCGTGCAACAAGATGAGTGCAATTTGAAAAATATCATTTAAAAATAATCCCTTTCTGGCGGGTATAATTAATATGACAGATGATGCACGTCTCTCCCACAGGTTTGAGGAGGTTGCCCATTTTTTCAGTTCATTGATATACTCAGGGTACATCATCATAAATGTCCCTATTGTATGGATGCATAACATATCGCAAGCGGCCCAGTTGCTTACGTAGTTTCTCACCCAATATTCGAAGATTTGAAAGTCGGCAGGTTCATATTGCTTATGCAAGGACTCAGACCAAGTACATGCAACTGCAGCTTCTTCAAGGAAACCAGTACTCCAAAGTTCTTCACAATTTTCGAATATCTGCTTTTTCGATAGACTTTTTATTTGCTGTAATCCATATTTGGCGATCCTGTTCACTTCTGCCATTCGTACACCATACACTTTTGGTGCTTCATTTTCTTTGAAATAACGCTTGGCTGTAGTACGTGTCTTTTCGTCGATGCTTTCTTTGAGCATTTGTCGGATTTGATCAATAACTGTTTTCATGTATAGATGTCAATTAATTCGTGCCTCCTATTTGTAATTATTTTTTTGTACCACCGAATCCAAATATAGTAGTATTCTTTTTGTATTGCTTGAGTATCACTTGAGTATCCCTTGTTGCTTTTGTCTTATATCAAGAAACGAAGGTAATAAAAAACAGATCAATCTGATTAATCTGCTCCATTATATTCTTATTATTTTCTGTGAGTATCAGAAGCTCTGTGCAAATAGTCAATTCGCAAATTGTATGATAAACGTTTCAAAAAAAATTGTATCTTGCAATCTGATTCTCATTCTTTTTCTACATATGCATCAAGTTCCTGTAAAACGACAAGAAGACATTGGGCTGTCACCGTATGAACTGAAGTTTCGTGGTCGGCATCGTTCCCAAGATGTAAAAATTACGCTGTTTGATATTTCAAACAATGATGTACTGGAAACGACCATTCACTCGGTAGATGAAATTCAATCCTATAAAGATAAACTCATTTGGCTTAATGTTGATGGTCTCCACAATGAATATCTTATGGCTGAACTGGCAGAAAGCCTGCATATTCCAACAGAAATTTTATCGGATGTGATGGAGCCGGGTTCACGCCCACAGACAGAAGAGTTCGACAATGGTCTTTTCATGTCCATAAAAATGATGCAGTATGGTGAAACGTTAAATAAGATATCCATCGATAATCTGAGTATTGTTGTGATGAAGAATATGCTGATAACATTTCAGGAAGAACACAACAGACTGTTTGATCCAGTGAAAGAGCGCCTGAAGAAACATAATAAGCGATTCAAATCACAGGGAATTGATTATCTAACCTTTGCCTTGCTTGATGTTGTGATTGATAATTATATTTATATATTGGGAACAATTGGCGAGAAGATAGAGGACCTTGATACAAAAATGGTGATCAACCCAAACCGTGGAACACTGAAAATTATAAAGCTTTTCAAGCGAGAGCTTAGTAATCTTGGTCGATACATTAAACCTGCATGGGAGATGGTTGCGTGCCTCGTGAAGAATGATAGTGATTTTATTTCACAGAAAAACCACAAGCATTTTAAAGAATTGCAGGATAATATAAACCAAGCGGTAGAAATACTGGAATATTATCGGGAGATATTGAATGATGAATTGAATGTTTACCACTCCTCCATGAGTACCCGTTTGAATGATATCATGGCATTGTTGACGATATTTTCGGTGATATTTATTCCTCTCTCATTTATTGCGGGAGTCTATGGAATGAATTTCGATAATATGCCAGAACTTCATCTTGCAAATGGATATTACATCATATGGTGTGTGATGTTGCTGATTGCAGCTGGTATGCTTTGGTATTTCAAACGAAAAAAATGGTTCTGAAATTGATTGTTTATAATTTATTGCCTCCTTTCACTTTAAGGTGCTCCATAATGATGCTAATATTGAAATAAACTTTTTCTACACCAAAACGGTTCTCAGACAGCGATAGATAGTTGACTTTGTTTCCTTTTAGTATTTTGTCTTCCCCACCGAAGTTAAATCCTAAGAAAGGCAATATATCATATTCATGGGCTACTTTGATCACATAATAAGGAGTTTTTTCAGACATACCGTCACCTGTACTAATGATGGCATCCTGCACTATTCGCCTTTTAAGTGCGACTTTCTTATATTCTTCCGTATTATTATCTTGAGCGTATACCAGAAGTTGCGCATTCAGAGCTCGTAAATTAAAAGGATCTTCCTCCAATAATGCAGCAGCGTATTGGAGAATGTTTGCAAAATCTTCCTGCGTAAATGACTGTTTCGATAAAATGGAAACTAACTTACTATTAAACTCCGACGTGTCAGTGGGTACGTAACCCGGTTGGTATATATATCCAAAATAAAGATGCCTCCCTTCCTCTTGCGTCATCTGAGTAGTACCTGTTAGATACATACGCATCAAATTCGGGTAATAATAGGAAGAAGATGCAGTCTTCACATTTCGTGCAATCTGGGAAAAATCAGGTGCACTGAAAAAGTCTTGCGATTTTACCTGTAAGATTACAAAGAGAAGCAGACCCAGGATGAATATTTTTTTTTGCATAATCTAACTCATATTGAATAATTAAGGGTGTCCACTTTATGTAAACACCCTTAATTAAATTATTGTTTTCCGGAAACCGTCACACTATTGTCAATCTTGGTTATCAACCCCTGAAGCACATTGCCCGGTCCTAACTCCACAAATTCCATAGCTCCATCGGCAATCATTTGCTTAACCGACTGGGTCCATTTCACCGGAGAGGTTAACTGTACAATGAGATTTTTCTTGATAACCACAGGATCAGTTTCACCTACAGTTGAAACGTTTTGATACACAGGACAGATTGGTGCAGAAAAATGTGTTACTTCGATAGCTTCCATCAGCTCAAGTCTGGCAGGTTCCATTAGTGGTGAGTGAAATGCTCCACCCACTTTCAACGGAAGGGCACGTTTGGCACCAGCCGCTTTCATCAATTCACACGCTTTTTCTATTCCACTGTTTGAACCGGAGATCACAATTTGACCGGGGCAATTATAGTTGGCAGGAACAACTACATCTTCAATCGAAGCACAGACTTCCTCTACTTTCTCGTCTGCCAATCCAAGGATGGCAGCCATGGTTGAAGGATTTGCTTCACAAGCTTTTTGCATGGCCAATGCACGTGCATAAACAAGCTTTAAACCCTCTTCAAACGACAAAGCTCCGGCAGCAACTAAGGCAGAGAACTCTCCTAGAGAGTGACCGGCTGTCATATCGGGTTTAAAAGCATCTCCCAGGCTCTTGGCTAGAATTACCGAATGCAGGAAGATGGCTGGCTGTGTGACTTTGGTCTGTTTGAGCTCCTCGTCACTCCCTTCAAACATCAAATCGGTGATCCGGAAACCCAGTATGTCGTTGGCTTTCTCAAAAAGATCCTTCGCCAAAGGAAGGGTTTCATACAATTCTTTTCCCATTCCTGTGAACTGGGCTCCCTGTCCCGGGAATACATACGCTTTCTTCATATTAAAAAAAACTATTTAGTCGGATTATTGATTCAATTGAATAAACACGCAAAAACGGTGTTCTGTTCAGTTCTTTTCTCGTATCGCTACGCGGCGTATCTTTCCACTGATAGTTTTTGGCAACTCTTGCACAAACTCAATCACACGTGGATATTTGTAAGGAGCAGTTACATTTTTCACATGCTCTTGAATTTCTGTGGCCAATGCATCGCTGGCCTTGTCTTTATATTCTTCTGCCAATACAATGGTGGCCTTAATTACTTGCCCACGAATTTCGTCAGGTACCCCGGTAATGGCACATTCCACAACAGCTGGATGTGTCATAACAGCACTTTCTACTTCAAAAGGTCCGATGCGATAACCGGAGCTCTTAATTACATCGTCGGTGCGGCCCACGAACCAGTAGTAGCCATCTTCGTCACGCCAAGCCATGTCACCTGTGTGATATACATTGTTTGCATACACCTTTTCTGTAAGTTCTTGGTCGCGGTAATATCCCATAAAGAGTCCCAAGGGACGGTTCTCGTCGGTATAAAAAACAATCTCTCCCTGTTCACCATCTTCAGCCGACCGACCGTCGTATGTGAGTAAATCCATTTTATAGAGAGGGTTAGGGACACCCATAGATCCAGGTTTAGGTTCAATCCAAGGGAAGGTGATGATGGTCGGCGCAGTTTCCGTCTGTCCGAATGCTTCCATCATCTTTATGCCTGTCTGCTGTTGAAAAGCTTCAAAAACCGACGGGTTAAGCGCTTCTCCGGCAGTTGTACAATATTCAAGCGACGAGAGATCATACTTGCTTAAGTCTTCACGTATAAGAAAACGAAATATAGTAGGAGGTGCACAGAAGGAAGTTACCTTATAGGTTGAGATCATACGCAACATGTCATCAGGAATAAAACGCCCCTCGAAATCATACACAAAGACGCAGGCTCCTACAATCCACTGTCCATATAATTTACCCCACACAGCCTTTGCCCATCCGGTATCTGCTACTGTGAGGTGGACGCTATCTTCATGCAAGTTGTGCCAATACTTGGCGGTAGTGATGTGACCGAGTGGATAGGTAAAATCATGAATCACCATCTTAGGCTGTCCTGTTGTGCCCGAAGTGAAATAGAGAATCATGATGTCTTCGTTGTTGTTCACAATATCCGGCTTAACAAACGGAGCTGCATTCTCTACTCCTTTGTGGAAGTTTACCCATCCCTCCATCTGTTTATTACCGACAAGGATACGATGATTTACCGATGGCGATTTGGCAATAGCTAGATCAACGTGGGTAATTAGGTAGTCATCTTCTGCTGCCACAATTGCTTTTACATCAGCCGCATTGTTGCGGTAAATGATATCTTTGTCGGTCAGCAAATGAGTAGCAGGTATGGCTACTGCACCTATTTTGTGCAATGCAAGTATGGTCTGCCAGAATTCAATGCTTCGTTTTAGAATGAGCATGACCATATCTCCTTTTCCAATTCCGAGTGATTGCAGAAAAGAGGCAGTTTTATCGGAGAGATCTTTCAGTTCCCCGAAGTTTAGGTCGCGGTGTAATCCCTTGTCGTTCGTCCAGCATAGCGCCCTTTTATTGGGGTTTATCCTGGCCCATTCATCTACCACATCATACGCAAAGTTGAAATTCTCGGGTACCTTAATTTCGTAATTCTCAATGAAATCTTGGTGAGAACTGAAGGAAATCTTCTTTACAAATTTTTCTAACATGATAACCTGAATTATGATTGTTTGCGTGGACTATGGATATAAAACAACGGCCAGAAACTTCACTGGCTTGTTGTGGAGAGCCTTCATACCATGCGGAAGGGAGGAATCGAAGTATATACTATCTCCTTCGTTGAGGATCAGCTCTTTATCGTTTATTTTCAACATCATACTACCTTCTAGAATCATATTGAATTCTTGTCCGGCATGAATGTTCTGCGTGTAATCCTCTTCCTCTGTTTTAGGTTCTACTGTCACAACGAACACTTCAGCAATATTATTGGTGAATCCCGAAGTGAGCGACTGGTATTTGTAGGCTGATACTCGCTCTACGCTAACCCCCTTGTCTTTGCGGGTAATGAAATAAGCATTCATTTTGGGTTCGGTCCCAAACATCAGGGTGGTCAGGTCCACGTTAAATTCTCGCTCTATGCGCTGCAAGAAAGATACAGAAATATCTTTCTCACCTGTTTCATACTGCAGATAAACCGTCTCATCCACTTCCAACTTTTGAGCCATCTCGGCAGTTGTTAAATTGAGAGCGTCGCGTAAACCCTGTATGCGTTCGCCTATTTGTTTTAAATCTGTTCCCATTATCTTAATTGAATTGATTTATTTTCATGGGTTTATACCCTAAATATTGACAATATTAGTTACAAAGATACTTTTTTTACTTTTAAATAAATAGAAAAAGGCTGATTGCCATCACGGCCATACCGGCAACAAGTCCTATGATGGAGAGGTGGTGTTTACCATATTTCTCTGCACTGGGAAGTAGTTCATCCAGTGAGATAAAGATCATAATTCCCGCAACGGCGGAAAGTATGAATGCGTCGAGTGCCGGATTCCAGAAGGGAAGTAGAAATAAAAAGGCAATTAAGGCACCTATAGGCTCAGCCAACCCCGAAGCAAAAGAGAGCCAAAAGGCTTTTTTCTTGCTACCTGTGGAATGATAGATTGGAACAGCCACAGCAATACCTTCAGGGATATTATGGATGGCAATAGCCGCCGTAATTGGTATGGCCACTTCCATTGAATTCAGAGCCGACATGAAGGTTGCAATACCTTCGGGAAAGTTGTGAATGGCAATGGTGATTGCCGTAATGATACCTGTCTGTTTTAACCGGTAGTTCGACTTCATCTCTTCTACTCCGTGCATCTCATGCGGATTGCGAGATTCGGGAATTACAAAGTCTATTAGCGCAATAATTGCAATTCCTCCAAAGAAGCCGAAGATCATGTATAGGGCACCAAGCTTATCGCCATAGAGGTCTGAGAGTGATGTCAATGCTTTGGGAAGCATCTCCATAAACGAGACATAGATCATCACCCCTGCAGAAAGTCCCAGCGACAAACTCAGAAAGTTTGTATTCGTACGTTTAGCTACGAAGGCAATGAGACTCCCTATTCCAGTTGACAAACCGGCAAACAGTGTTAATAGTAAAGCAATAAGAATGCTATGATTGTCCATTAGTTACCTTGTATGATATAGTTCATTATTTCCTGATGTATGGCACCATTAGATGCCACCATCTCTTTGCCAAAAATGTAGTTATTGCCACCACTGAAGTCGCTACACATACCTCCTGCACACTGTAAGATGAATGCTCCAGCGGCAACATCCCATGGTGAGAGACCCGAATGGAAATAGGCATCGCTGATGCCGGCTGCCACATAACTAATTTCCAGGGCTGCCGACCCTTTAATGCGAAAGCTACATTTTTTGAATTGCTTCATCGTATTCTGCAGGATATGCTCACCCTTTTCATTGAGGCTATAGGGAATGCCAAATCCAATATATCCATTCTCCAGTTTGGCTTGTTTACTCACCTGCAAGGGCAAGTCGTTCAGGTAAGCTTTCCCCATTTCCGTAGCCGTAAACATTTGATCGGCTACCGGATCATACACCACTCCCATGATTGTCTCTTCGTTGTGCATCAGGGCAATACTCACAGAGTAGGGCGTGTCGCCATGCACATAGTTGGTGGTGCCATCTAGTGGGTCAATGACCCAGGTATAGGGGCGCTGTTCAAAATCGACTGTATTCTCTTCTGTGAGAAACCCTGCTTCCGGAAGCAATTGTTGCAATGCTAAAACTAACATCTGCTCTGCCTCCTTATCGATGTAGGTGACATAATTACGCATTCCCTTTAGTTCAATATCATTTCGCTTGAGCAGAGCTTGCTCATTTTTCAGATAGTCACCAACAGTACGGGCAATATCTTTCACCTCACTACAAAGTAAATCCAGGTTCATAGTTTATAATTCCAAGATTGCGATTCCTAAAGATTATTTATCCGGATACATCGAGTCCCACCAGCGGGAGTCATCTTTCAGCCATTTAGCAAACCATGCATAGATGGCGTTGTTCCAAGCAATACGTTTGTTGTAATCGTAAATGGCATGATTCTCTCCTTCTACCTGGATAAACTCGACCGGTTTATTCAATAGTTTTAATGCGTTGTACATTTGAATACTTTCACCAATTGGTACGTTTGTGTCGGCAGTGCCATGCAACAACAGCAGAGGGGTTTTAATCTTATCGGCGTGAAAAAGCGGACTTTGTTTCACATAAAGATCCGGATTGTTCCAAGGGAAACTGCCTGCACTTGCGCCAGCACTGTAAGAATAACCCCAATAACCTTCACCCCAGTAACTGGTAATGTTACTTATACCTGCATGTGACACAGATGCCGAAAACAGATCTGTCTGGGTGATGAGATACTGGGTCATGAAACCACCATATGAAGCGCCAATATTGCCAATTTTTGTGCCGTCGACAAAAGGATGGGCAGCCACAAATGCTTTTACCCCTTCAATAATCTCCTCTGCAGTCTGTTCACCCCATGCGTTCACATGGCGAGCCGAAAACTCCTGACCGTAGCCGGTTGTTCCACTTGGCTGAAGGGTATACACTACATAGTCTTGTGCCGCATATACATGCAATGGGTAGGTGCTTTCAAATGTGCGTGCTGTGGGACTTGTTCCGCCGTAGTAATAGACAATTAACGGATATTTTCTCTCCGGATTGAAGTTAGGAGGTAAGTAATAACGACCCTCAATGGTGTCACCAAAGGAACTGGTGAAATTCCATGGCATAACCTCACCTAAATTCAAGTTGTTGAGTTGTTCTGCATATGGATCTGAAATCAGTGTCGATTCCAATGTCTTCAAGTTCAACAAATAGCTTCTGTTTGAGTTCGAAGCACTAACGCCTGTGTATGTAGCCCAAAGAGCATCCTTTGCAATGCTGAACGAACGGATAACATCCTCCTTGAGAGGTAGCTTTTCAAATTTCTTATTTTTTGGATTATAGCGATATACATTTTCGCAGTCACCCTCCTCTGCACGATAGTAGATGGTATTGTCGAGTCGGTTCCACCTTTGAGAGCTGATAGAAGGATCGAAATATTTCGTAAGTGGCTCCACTTTCTTTGTTTCAATATCCATCAAGAACGATTGGGTATCGTAGCTGTTGGCTATTTGTCCCTCTTTTATATTGATACCAATGCCATTGAATGCTTCAGGAGCACCTTGAATGAGCAGCTGTTTGCCATCGGGTGAAAATTGAGCCGAGTAGGCATATCGTTGATCTTTCCAGATGGTATCCACCACCATGGTCTCCAGATTGAGTCTGTAGAGTGTGCTTCTGCTGAATGGTCTCTCGGTCAGATACTCTTCTGATGTAGAAAAGAGTAGATATTTCAGATCCTCGGTCACATCATTGAGCGAAGCCGTCTTTCTTCCGAAGGTGAGTCTCTGGGTAAGACCCGTCTCAAAAAAGTAACGATAAATGTAATAGCGGTCGCGATAACTTGGTTGGCGGTCGTCAATACCAATTAGCCGCTTCAGTCCACCCGGATTGCTGATAGTGAGTGTCTCTTTAGAAGAGTAGAAAATCGATTTCTCATCGGGTGCAATGTAAAAGTTCTCTTTCGGAAGACCTTTGGCGATTACTTTCTGTTCGTTTGTTAGCGGGTCGAGTGTGATAATTGATCGTCCCTCTTCACTGTCAGTTACATAATAAAGCAGCTCCTGTTTAGGCATCCAGTTCAACTGTGCTCTACTTGCCGTTTCAGAGAGGATGGTGCGTTTTTGTTTCACATCATACACTTCGGTATAGCTACGACCCTCTCCTCCGGAAAGAGTTTCTCGAAGTGACAGCAAGACAAATCGACCAGCAGGAGAGATCACAGCGCTATTCACCCTTTTACCCACCAATATATCTTTAATTTCTATCCTTCGTTGGGGAGAGTTCCCAAATGAGTAAACCAGTAACGAATCGGCATCATCGGGTTTTAGGCTGACTTTAACAGCAGGTTCAGTTTTATTTTCCGCATCAGCAAGAAGCTTGATCACCACACGTACATTGTTGGTAAAACCATTTAAGTTGGTGTCTACCTGTCCCGATTGATGTAGGCTGTCGTTTACTTGGGTTTTGGTGGCACGTTTCACCCCATCAATCCACAACTCAAGAGAGTTGGGTGAGGTAACAGTCAACTTTCCCTTGCCATAACGGTCGCCCGCCACATAAAACGACAGGAGCTGGAATGCTTTGCCTGTTGTCGGCTTTTCCATGAAGAAGAAACCTGCCGTATCAGGGGTTATTTCTTTTGTGAACCTATCATGATCGGGAAAGGAAATGGGAGTTGATAGCAGCATTTCATCGGAAAAACTGCTATTGTTTAAGTTTACACTGTCGAGGAGTACCGGTTTTTGAACGGTAACCGGACCAAAGTGGTAGATTTTTTGAGGAGCTACAGGCTCTGCTGCTTGAAGTGCGAATACCCCAAAAAGCCCAGCTAGAAGAAACCCAAAGTAATGTTTTCTAATTTTCATATTAGTTATCACTTGATTGTGTGTATAGTTCTTATTATTTGATGTCTGTTGGTCTACTTTTGCTTGTCCATACGAAATGCTGATTAAAATGGGTATGCCAGTTAGGCTCCTCCCTGAAAATACCGAATACAGCCGACCCGGAGCCGCTCATTGACGCATAATTTGCACCCAGCTCAATCATTTGCTGTTTGATTTTCCAAATTTCTGGATATTTTTTGAAAACAGGGATTTCAAAATCATTTTTCATCCAGTCTTTCCATTCCTCGACCGGTTTTTTTACAATTTCCTTGAGCGATATATCCGGTTCTTTGGGAGTAATCATACCATATGCATCTTTTGTGCATACGGTAATATCGGGTTTTACCAATAGCAGAAAATAACCGTCTAAGTTTACCTCAATAGGTTCTAGTATATCTCCTATACCAATTGCATAGGCTGGAGTGTTGTGGATGAAGAAAGAGCAATCGGCACCCAATTGTGCTGCCTGATTTTGCAACTGTTCGTTGGTGTAACCCAATGATAATGAGTCGTTCAGGAGTCGCAGCATGAATGCCGCATCTGCCGATCCACCTCCGAGACCTGCACCGGTAGGGATACGCTTAAGGAGATGAACATCGATGGGTGGTATATCTTTTTCAGCCGAAATCAAACGGAGTGCCTTCATGACCAGGTTGTCAGTAGGAGCTCCCTCTATGGCATTGCCATGTAGAAAAAAACGATGTTCCCCTGAACCGGATGAACTGCGGGGAATGATCTCCAACGCGTCGCGCAAGGCTAGGGGATAAAAAATAGTCTCCAAATTATGGTACCCATCTGGGCGACGGGAAGTAACATGCAGTCCTAGGTTTATTTTCGCATTGGGAAAACAGATCATCGGGTGTATATCTTTTTTGCAAATATAATGAAAAATAACATTACAACTCAAATGCTGCTCTTACACCCGCTTGTTTGAATTTTTCTTTGTAAAAAGCGCAGAAGACACCTGCGTTGAAAAAGCGGTTGCCAATGCCATATCCTAATTCTGTGTAGGAGGTAATTTGGGGAGTATACAACTGGCTAATATAGATACGTTCTTTGTTAGCAAAGTCGGAGAAAAAATCAATATTTTTCAACACCAGAAAAGGAGTTTCAAACATTAAATGCCCTTGAATATAGGTGTCTGATGCATTATACAGATTCCTACTTAAGAGGTTAAAGTTTCCCCCTAGACCGTCGTTCCAGTTTTCAGGGAAGTTGTTTTTTGAGAAATAGACAAAATCGGCGAAGTATTCGGTTTTCTGATTGGTAAAGTTCCCTGCTCCAATATGGTATTGCATAGAGTGTCTCAGCCCGAAGGGTATATGTTGACTGATGTCAATTTCAATGCGGTTGTACTCTGACGTACTTCCCAGAATATCAAGAAAACTATGTGAGAACTCCAACTTAACGGTAGGGAAGTCAGATCGTTCATATATCTTCTGTCGCCCCTCGTAGCGATAGTATTGCCGGGGAGTCCAGCTGATACGCATGAATGGGGCAAACGATCTTTTTGTACCAAACATGTTGGCAATAGGTTCATTGTTATCGGTTACTGATCTCAACTTTAATTCGTTGTATTTACTTTGTCTAATATGATAATCGACACCTGTTTGCAACAACAAACCGTTAGTTGCTTCGAACGTATTAAATACTTTGAAGTAAAAATCCTTGTAGTAGGGTAGTGAGATGTCTTCGAATGTGAGTCCCCTGTTTTTGAGACTGTCCTGTATTTGCTCCACAAACATGGAGCTATAGGTGGGATTACCTATACCTGCCGAAAAAGTGGCACTCCCCAGTTTATATGGTTCATAGTTCCATGTAGTGGTAATATCGGCAAAAAAATCCTTGCGTTGGAACAAATATCCTGCAAAGGTATTGACTGCCAGGTTTCGATTACGTTTTAAGTCGACACTCCACGACAACTTTTGGCGGTAACTCAGTCCGTCACGCGAACTATATCCCAGCATGAAAGGATTGAACAGTCCGGAGTATCCAATACGAGAAGAGCGATATTTATAGCTGGAATTCATCACCATAAGTTGAGCAACATGCTGAGCGCGTTGCTTACCAGATAGGGAGTCGCTCAATGCCTGCTCAGCCTTTTCCTTTTGAGTCATCATATACCGGTTCATCACCTCTCGCTCTCTTGCCTGTAACGGAATGGGTCTTATTTGTTCCCAAAAAAGTGAATCACTGTGCACCGGTACCGAGTCGAGTCTCACTTTGTAGATATCACTGATATTGAGCGAACGAATAGTTTCATTTTTTTGACGTAACTGAATATCCGTATACTTGATGTCGGCAAGATGCCTTTCCGCCAACATATTGCCTAGGTATGACTTTGTCTGAAAAATAGTGAATCGCACAGGCAGATAATTGGTGATCCATTCCTCACCCATGGTCATTTCAAACGAAAAGTTTGAAAAGATATCTAGTCCCTCACCCCGAAAGAAGATGATTCTCCATGTGCCATATTCAATGATAAACGAACCTTTCAGCAGTTTAGAGTTTTCGTAGATTGGCGTAAATTGAATATTGTAATAGGTTTTGTTGTTATCTGTGAAAGTCTCATAAAGTGTATAGCGGTAATATTTCGCTGTACTGAAACGTACCGGCATGAAAAAACTTTCGTCGTTGGTTGTCTCACCGTAGATGTTAATGTTCAGCAACTCAAATGGAATCATCTCAATATCTTTTCTTCCGGTAAGCGTTCCCGATACATAGCGAATATCTTGCACATAGCTGTGCGGATATTCGTATCGAAGTTCACCAATGGTCTCAATCAGGGCCTCATCGTTTTTGGGGTCATGCAATGCAAATCGAGGGATGAGGTGGGTATACTTATAGAAGAAGTTTTTTTTAACTGTCTCCAAATAGGTACGCGTGTATACCTCGGCTGTGAAGTGTTCTACCAAGTCGTTGTATTTTTCAGCTGCATTCATTGCCCGATACAGAATTGTGTCCACAGGTAAGGCTGCCTGTGAAGGGAAACTGTAGAAAGTGGCAAAGATGAGAATTATAATATATGAGACAACTCCTTTTTTCATTCTGACATACAAACTTACATTTTTTTTTTAATCAGTCACATTTTATAAATACTTTTTTATGAGCTATTAAAAAAATAAACATTACATTTGTGTTATAGAACATAGTTCTAAAGCACTTATGGCAGTTAAGAGCAAAGATATCATTGATTTGTCCTCCACACTCTCAGATGTTTGGAGGATGCTTTCGGATAGCGAGCGTGAGATTTTACGCGCCAATTCACGCATAGTTCATTTTAAAAAGAATGAACTTATTTATCTTGAGGATGAAACACCCCGTGATTTGATGTGTCTCTTTAAAGGTAAAGTGAAAATTTTTAAGAGTGGCGTAGGGGGAAGGAGTCAGATTATCCGCATTATCCGTCCAGTTCAGTACTTCGGTTACAGGGCTTTTTTTGCAAGAGAGCCTTATGTAACTGCGGCATCGGCTTTTGAGGCATGTACTGTTTGTATGATTCCCATGGAGCTGATTGAGCAATTTTTGCGCAATAACGGCGATTTAGCGCTCTTTTTTATCCAAATGCTATCTGTGGACTTAGGTATTGCCGATCAGCGTGTTGTGAATCTTACCCAAAAGCATGTCCGCGGAAGGTTGGCCGAGTCACTTCTGTTTCTCAAGGAATGTTACGGACTGGAGGAAGATGGTGCAACAATTAACATATATCTTGCACGTGAAGACTTGGCAAGCCTTTCAAACATGACAACCTCCAATGCCATCCGTACCCTCTCCAACTTTGTGAACGAAAAGGTTATAACGATTGATGGCAGAAAAATTAAAATTATCGATGAAGATAGGTTACACAAAATTAGCCGTATTGGATAGGAGCTTTTATCTTTAATTGTGAATTTTTTTTTCTCAATTCAAAAACTCCTCCATACCTTTGCCGAATACTATCATACCTAGAGAATGATTCGAAAAATAGCCCGTTCTATATTAACAACATACTACAAACCGGTAGAGAAATTTATTAATGATCCGTTGAAGACTCAACAAGATACGTTAAACCTCTTGTTGGAACACGGTCAAAATACACAATACGGAACACATCACCAATTCGGAAAGATTCAAAGCGAAGCCGATTTTCGCAGGTTGGTACCTATTATTGCATACGAAGAGTTGCGCCCATGGCTCGACAAGATCATTGTGGAGAAACAGTCGAATGTACTTTGGGATTCTCCCGTGAGATGGTTTGCCATGTCGTCGGGTACCACCGAAGAAAAAAGTAAATATATTCCGGTTACAAAGGAGTCGCTGTTCAATGGAAACTACAGAGCAGGTTATCACATGCTGGGTATGTATGCCATTCATTATCCTGATAGTGCTTTCATTTTGGGAAAAACCCTAGTTTTGGGTGGAAGTCAACAGGTAAATCAAATTGGAAATGGCATCTACACAGGAGATATTTCTGCCATCATGATGAAGAATCTACCAGCACCTGCCCGTCGAAGAAGAACACCTGAGAGCATAGCTCTTCTACCCGATTGGGAGGAGAAGTTGGAGAAACTAACTAAGTATGCAGTTAATACCGATATTCGTTCAATGGTGGGGGTGCCTTCCTGGATGCTGATACTCTTGAAGAAGATTGTGGAAGAAACCGGAAAATCAATCACCGATATTTGGCCACAAATTGAGGTCTTCTTTCACGGAGGTGTAAGCTTCCTCCCTTTTCAGTCGCAGTTCGAGAAAATAATACCTTCGCAAAATATGCGCTATTGGGAGACATACAATGCTTCTGAAGGATTTTTTGGTGTGCAGTTCTCCCCTGCATCGAAAGATATGCTGCTGATGCTCGACAATGAAGTCTACTACGAATTTATACCGATTGGAGAATGGGATAAAGAACAACCGGAGACTGTTTCACTGGAGGGAGTGGAGGTTGGTGTGCAATATGCTTTGGTGATCAGTACGAGCGGCGGATTGTGGCGTTACAAAATAGGAGACACAATTGAGTTTACCAGCATCGACCCCTACCTGTTTAAAGTGACAGGACGTACACGTCAGTTCATCAATGCCTTTGGCGAAGAGCTGATTGTGGACAATGCCGATAAAGCTATTTTTGAAGCATGCAAGCAAACTCAGGCGAAAATCAATGAGTATACGGTGGCTCCTGTTTATTTTGGCGACAACAATAATGGAGCACACGAATGGCTGATTGAGTTTGAAAACCCACCTGCAGATTTGAATCGCTTCACGGAGTTGCTCGATGAAAGCCTGAAAAAATTAAACTCCGACTACGAAGCTAAGCGATCCTACAACCTTTCTTTGGGTATGCCTTTAGTTAGATCTATGAAGAGGGGAACATTTTACGATTGGATGAAATATAGAGACAGATCGGGTGGACAAAACAAGGTGCCCAAGCTCTCAAACGACCGTAGATTTGTAGATAGCATCCTTCAGTTTATACGCTCAGAATCCTAAAATTGAATAAAAATGGGGATCGTTGGTCAAAAAATAAGAAAGATATAGTAAATTTGCACGATTAAACCGACTTGTAACGAGATGAGAATAAAAACTATCTGTTTTTTGCTACTTGCTTTGGTATTGGGCTCCTGTAATGAGTACAATAAAATACTGAAAAGTACCGACAGGGATTTGAAATACACTTATGCAAAAAAATACTTCGAAGAAGGAAAATACAATCGGTCTATTGCACTCCTTGAGGAACTGGTAACGTTCATGAAGGGAACAGCACAGGCAGAGGAATCTTTGTATTTGTTGGCGCAAAGCCATTATAATTCAAAGGATTACTATTCTGCGACGGAGGTATTTAGTACCTATTACAATTCCTATCCAAAGGGTGAATATGCCGAATCGGCCCTGTTTTACTCTGCGTATGGTATGTACCTAGACTCACCCGATGCACGCCTCGATCAAAGTAAGACCTACCGTGCCATATCCGAGTTTCAACGGTACATAGAACGTTACCCGCAAACCGAACGAGCTGAACAAGCTAAAAATTACATGTTCGAGTTGCAGGAGAAGCTGGCATACAAAGAGCTTCTTTCTGCTCAATTATACCTCGACTTGGGTAATTATATGGGTAATAATTACGAAGCAGCTGTTGTTACCGCTCGTGAAGCAATTAAAATGTACCCATATTCTCAATATATGGAAGATTATCAGATTACCATACTGAGAGCTCGACATGAATATGCTCAACGAAGTACATTGCAAACACAACCGGAACGCTATCGCATGGTTATAGATGAGTATTTCAACTATACCAACTCCTTCCCCGAAGGCAAATACCGGGAAGAGGCTGAAAAATATTACAAAGAGGCTCAAAAAATTATTGAGAATTTGCCAACAAATTGAATAACTGAACATAATTGATATAGTACAAATGGATTATAGAAAAATTGCCGCCAGCTCCAACACGGAAACGCAAGATGTAATGAAACTTTCAGATCCCGTGGGAAATGTGTATGAGATGGTACGGATCATCAGCAAAAGAGCCAATCAGCTCGCAGTGGAAATGAAACAAGACTTAGATACAAAACTGCAGGAATTTGCTTCCTACAGCGACAATCTAGAGGAGGTTTTTGAAAACCACGAACAAATTGAAATATCTCGTTTCTACGAGAAACTTCCGAAACCTTCACTCCTAGCGATCGAAGAATGGAAGGAAAACGAAATCTATTATCGCAATCCGTCTAAGGAGAAAGAGCTTTTCTAACATTATGCTGCAACGGATACAGACTCTATTTCTGCTGCTGGCAGCCGCAGCAATGCTGATAGCATCGGTCACTCCGCTGGCCATCTTTTTGCATGAAGGAGAGAACGTGGTCTTTGAAGCCATGGGGGTTTACCAAAATGGCGAACTTAACTCTTCTACATGGGGCTTATTTTTGCTCACAGTGGTGAGTTCTGTGTTGGCACTATTCACTGTTTTTCTTTACAAACAGCGGATGTTGCAAATACGACTTTCCATTTTCAATTTGGTTTGCATGGTAGGTTTTTATCTCTATTTCGGTTTCATCTTATACAAGTTGTACCCGGTGGAGAACTTGCTGTTTGAAAAGGTGGGCGTAGGGGTAATCATGCCTGTCATTGCCATCATCTTAACTATTCTTGCTATTCGTAAAATTGGTGCTGATGAGGCGTTAGTAAGGTCATTAAACCGATTGAGAGGATAAAATCGGATAAAAATACAACGTATATTAGGCCGTCTCAAAAAATAAATTGAGACGGCTTTTTTTATCATATTACGCCTACTTCCATTTTCGAATTACCTTCGATTCACCCTCATTCCTTCCTCATTCCTTCCNNCCTTCCTCATTCCTTCCTCATTCCATCCTTATATCATCCTTATTTCGTCCTTATTAAAATATAAGCGAAATATAAGGGAAATATAAGGGATAACCAGTGTATGTCTCACGGAATATCCATGGAATATCCATGGAATATCTGATCCGAAATTAATTTCCAATACAACGAGCAATTTTCTATGAGAAGCTACAAAAAAGAATAGGTTGCTCCTGGAAAAATCTTGGAACAACCTATCGATTTTGTATCTAGATGTTGAAAATGAATTACTCCATAATCAAATGATCAGAAAGTCCACTCTTTCGAGGTGTTGGCCTTTTGTGCTTCTGTGGGTATAAGTGATTTTGATTGAGAGGGAACCGCTGTTTTGTTCTGTACACCGGCTCCTTTGTAATACTGCATCACATTGGGCATGATCTTCTCGATATTGGCAATACGATTGTTGTCGGTGGGGTGGGTACTCAGAAATTCGGGTACCTGTGCGCCACCTCCACTCTGTGCCATCCTTGTCCAAAAGGGTATAGCAACCTGCGGATCGTAACCAGCCATCGCCATTACAATGAGGCCAATCTCATCGGCTTCATATTCCTGCTTGCGTGCATAGGGCATCATAACCCCATATTGGGCTCCTAAACCGAAAACGGTTTGACCCAATTGCTGCATTGCTTGAGAATTGCCCAAGAGTCCCCCTGCAATTGCTCCACCATATTGTAAGGCTACCTGCTGACTGAGTCGCTCACTGGAGTGCTGGGCAATTACGTGGGCTATTTCGTGGCCAATTACAACAGCCAAAGCTTCTTCGGTCTGTGTCACTGGTAGCAGTCCGGTGTAAATTACTACTTTTCCGCCAGGCATCGCAAACGCATTCACGCTTGAATCTTTCACAAGGTTGAATTCCCAAGAGAAATTTTCCAATTCAGAGGCAAAACCACTGTTAGTGTAGAATGTCTCAACGGCGCTTGCAATGCGGGTACCAATGCGCGAAACCATTTGGGAGTTGGCAGTACCTTTTTCAACTGGAGCCGTGCGCATGAATTCCTGATACTGTTGCAAACTCAATGCAATGACTTCCTGGTTCGATACCAACAAGAGTTGCCTTCTTCCCGTAAAGGGTACACTTCCACATGAGTCGAAAAGCAAAACAGTGAAAATCAGTATGACCTTTAGGTAGATACTGGAGGATGAGATTATTTTTTTCATAGACTGTATATTTTATAGTCAATAATTAGTTTTATACAAATGTAATGTATTTCCGGAATATTCTTTCTATTTACAGGCAATCTCCTTTAATTAGCAAAAAAGGGGAATTTTGTATCCGTTTTAATACTGCGTGATATAGGATGCTGTTTAAAAATCTTTTTGATTTAACCCTCAAATTTGCTATCTTTGAATGATTTTTATTAGAACAAATAGCCTCTAATTAGAACGAAAATGACTCCGGTTTTATTTTAACCGTTGGTATAACACGAGCATAGGATTAAACTGATATATGTCTGAAGATCAATTAAACGACGACGAAATAAAAGAGATAAATGGGTTTGAAGAGGAAGAAACCGATTTGACATTCAAGTCGGGTTCAGGCTCTAAAATACCCGTGAAATTGGGAGAGGATAGTACACTAAACCTCTCTAAGATGTACCAGAACTGGTTCTTGGATTACGCCTCATACGTAATCCTGGAACGTGCCGTGCCGCATATTTCCGATGGATTGAAGCCCGTACAGCGACGCATCTTGCATGCTATGAAGCGGTTAGATGATGGTCGCTACAACAAAGTAGCCAACCTCATTGGTAATACCATGCAGTATCATCCGCATGGCGATGCTTCCATTGGTGATGCGCTTGTTCAAATGGGACAGAAGGAATTACTCATCGATACACAGGGTAACTGGGGAAATATCCTAACCGGTGATGGATCGGCTGCACCTCGTTATATTGAGGCCCGACTGACAAAATTTGCACTGGAGGTACTGTTTAATCCCAAAACAACCGAATGGAAACCATCGTACGACGGAAGAAACAAGGAGCCGGTGACTCTTCCTGCCAAGTTCCCCTTACTGCTGGCACAGGGTGCGGAAGGTATTGCAGTAGGTCTCTCCTCAAAAATACTTCCTCATAACTTCAATGAGCTGTGCGATGCATCGATTGCTTACCTCGAGGATAAACAATTTGCACTCTATCCTGATTTTCAGACGGGTGGATTTATCGACGTTGAGAAATACAACGATGGGGAGCGAGGTGGTTCGGTGAAAGTACGTGCTACCATTACAAAGCTGGATAATAAAACACTTATAATCAAAGATGTACCCTATGGAAGAACTACTGCTAATGTGGTCGATTCAATCCTGAAGGCAAACGAAAAGGGGAAAATAAAAATCAAAAAAGTTGACGACATCACGGCACAGAATGTGGAAATACATGTTCAGCTTGCACCGGGTGTCTCTTCAGACAAAACCATCGATGCGCTCTATGCCTTTACTGACTGCGAGATCAGCATCTCTCCCAACTGTTGTGTGATCGACAACAACAAACCGCACTTCCTGACTGTAAGCGATGTACTACGCACCTCAGTTGACAATACCAAGGAACTCCTCCGCAAGGAATTGGAAATTGAACGGAATGAAAAGCAGGAGGCGCTGCAATTTGCGACACTCGAAAAGATCTTCATCGAAGAGCGCATATACAAGGATAAAGAGTTTGAGAACGCCAAAAATATGGATGCCGCCGTGCAACATATTGAGAAACGACTAGAACCGTTTAAAGAGTCATTTATCCGTGAGATCAACCGCGATGATATCCTGAAGCTCATGGAGATAAAGATGGCGCGTATTCTTAAGTTCAATTCAGATAAGGCGAATGATATCATTGCCAAACTACTTGAGGAGATTGATGAAATTACACACAACCTCAATAATCTGGTCGATTATACCATATCATGGTACCTCATGCTCAAGGAAAAATATGGAAAGAACTTCCCCCGCAAGACAGAAATCAGAAGCTTTGAGAATATTGAGGCCACAAAAGTGGCTGAAGCTAACGAGAAGCTTTATGTGAACAGAGAGGAAGGATTCATTGGCACCGGTTTGAAACGTGATGAGTTTGTCTGCAACTGTTCCGATATTGACGATATCATTGTCTTCTTTAAGGACGGAAAATACAAGGTGGTTAAAGTGAGCGAAAAAATGTTCGTCGGCAAAAATATCCTCTATGCCAACGTCTTCAAGAAGAACGACTCGCGTACCATCTACAACGTAATTTATCGTGATGGGAGATCTGGTCCTCACTACATAAAACGTTTCCCGGTTACAGGTGTTACACGCGATAAAGAGTATGACGTGACTAAGGGGGCGCCTGGGTCTCGTATAGCCTATTTCAGCGCAAACCCGAACGGTGAGGCGGAGTCGGTTAAGGTAATCTTGAAGCCAAAGCCTCGACTGCGTATTTTACAGTTTGAGAAGGACTTTAGCGAAATAGAAATCAAGGGTCGTGGTGCTATGGGTAACATCCTTACTAAAGCCGACGTGCACCGTATTCTATTAAAGCAAAAGGGGCTCTCCACGCTGGGAGGTAGAAAGGTCTGGTTCGATCCGGATGTGCTTCGCCTCAACTACGAAGGAGATGGAAAGTATCTTGGTGAGTTTCAGGGCGACGATATGATTTTGGTGACAACATGGAGCGGTGAGTTCCATACTTGTAATTTTGATCTGACCAATCACTTCCCATCTGACATTCTCACTATAGAGAAATTCAATGAAAGTAAAGTGTGGTCGGCTGCTCTCTTTGATGCAGAACAGGGATTTGCCTATTTGAAACGATTTACCTTCGAAGTGTCAGAGAAACCGTTAAATTTCTTGGGTGAAAACCCCGATTCGAAATTATTTTTGTTAACCGATGTTGTTTTTCCACGCGTAAAGGTTATCTTTGGCGGTAATGATGATTTCAGAGAGCCACTGGAGATCGATGTGGAGGAATTCATCGGTGTGAAAAGTTTCCGAGCAAAAGGAAAGAGAATCTCGAACTTCGAGGTGAAAACAGTGGAAGAGCTTGAACCGCTGAGATTCCCAGAACCAGAGCCGGAGCAACAAAAAACAATGACGGTTCAAATTGACGATGATAACGGTGATACGCCGATCTCGAATTCCGATTTGCTGGACGAGATCACGGGGCAAATGAAATTATTTGATTGACGTATTCAAAATAAAATCGCATGAAAAGGGCAGCAACATTGATTATCGTATGGAGCAGTATTTTCTGCGGTTTGTTTTCTCAAAAGTCACTCGATTTGGAGGGTGTAACCCCGGTGAATCATGCTACTTTGGTGGGGATAGGAAAAGCTTATCTGTACGATACATATTTGTCGCCTCTTACATATAGTGGTACCAACATATCTATTTTGCATGACCGATTGAGGGGGTCCTCCTATCTTTCAGGGATGCTGTTGTGGCAGCAGCAATTCAAGATTCAAATTGCCCTCACAAAAAATCCCACCGCTTCGGCATCGGAGTATTATGGTGATATCGGCTATAACTTAACAGCGCTATACCCTATGATACAGACATCTCGTTTTAGGTTACTGGGTGGTGCTGGTTTGGAAGCATCGCTGGGCGGTATATACAATGTTCGTAATTCCAATAATCCCGGTTCATTGAAGGTCTCTACAAACCTTAATCTCTCAGCAATGGCCAGTTACAAATTACCCTGGTCAACGTTGCGCTGGCAAATATTTACTCCATTTGCAGGAATGTTTTTCTCACCGGAGTATGGGCATTCTTACTACGAGATTTTTATGCTTGGAAACGACAAAGGGACCATCCATTTTGGGTCATTCCACAACCAACTATCGTTTCGAAACTATTTCACGGTAGATATTCCTGTTAAGAAGCTTACAATACGTACTGGTTATTTGGGTGATTATTACCGAACAGAGGTGAATGATTTAACAACAGAAATTATTGTACATCAGTTTATGTTGGGTCTGGCGTTTGAGTCGATCAACTTTGGGGGCAAGGAGGTTCGCCGCAAACTTCCCTTGAAGAGCAGTTATTATTAATTGAATGAAAGGATAGGAAAAGTTAATCAAATTATATAGGTTGTGCACAAATCGCAACTAGCAATTCTGTACGTTTTTTTTTATAATACACAATTGATATTATGAAGTTTAATTTCGACGAATGGGTCGATCGATCACATACAAACAGTGTTAAGCTGGATAGATTGAAGACACTCTATGGCGAGGATGACTTGATACCTCTTTGGGTGGCAGATACCGATTTCAAGTCGCCCCCAGCTGTAATTGAAGCATTGAGGAAAAGAGTGGAACATGGTGTATTTGGCTATACCACTCCTCCCGAAAATTATTTTACATCCATTGCCAAATGGCTGAAAAAGAGACACAATTGGATCGTACAGCCTGAGCATATTAACTTTGTGCCGGGTATAGTTAAGGGTATTGCTTTTGCCCTCGATGTTTTTACACAGGAGGGTGATGGTGTCATTATACAACCGCCTGTTTATCATCCTTTCCGGTTGGTGCCGAATGCTCTGAAACGGAAGGTGATCAACAATCCGTTGATTCTGGAGAATGGGCGCTATAAGATGGATTTTGCAGGTTTGAGAGAGATCGTATCAACACAGCCATGCAAATTACTAATCCTTTGCAATCCGCATAATCCGGGGGGAAGGGTATGGAGCGTGGAGGAATTGAAGGAGCTGGCGGAGATTTGCCATACACACGGATTAATGGTGATTTCCGATGAAATTCATGCCGACATGGCATTGCCGGGTTTCAAACATGTGCCATTTGCTGCGGTATCTCCTCAAGCTGAAGAGATTAGCCTTACCTTGATGGCGCCAAGTAAAACATTCAATATAGCCGGCATTGTCAGTTCGTTTGCCGTGATTCCAAATAAGGAGATAAGGAAACAATATGTGGGTTACCTGGAACCGCGTGAACTTTCACAGGGAACCATCTTTGCTTATTCGGCTACACTTGCCGCCTATGAAGAGGGGGGAGAGTGGCTGGAACAGATGAATGAATATGTGAAAGGAAATGTCGATTTTGTGGATAACTACCTCAAAGAGAACATCCCTCAGATAAAGGCCATGTTGCCGGAAGCATCTTTCCTGGTGTGGTTAGATTGTCGTGAGTTAAGCCTCACACAAGTGGAACTGGTGGAACTTTTTGTGAAAAAAGCGCATCTTGCCTTAAACGATGGCTCCATATTTGGACAAGGTGGTGAAGGCTTTATGCGACTAAATGTAGGTACACAACGGAGAGTATTGGAACAGGCTCTTAATAATCTTAAAAATGCACTGTGTGGGTAAACTTCATCCCTTTTGGATTGTTTAAATAAGTTGAGTCGAAACGAAAAATATAAATATAACTAAAGTTTAGAGAATGAAAATTAGCGACAACAAATATGTAACCCTAACATACGATCTGCATGTGGGTGAAGGCGAAGAACTTGAATTGATGGAGCAGGCAACTGCCGAGAGACCCATGGAATTCATTTATGGCACAAACTCCATGCTTGAAGCATTTGAAAAAGAAATTGATGGCCTCTCTGCTGGGGATGCTTTCTCCTTTTCAATCTCACCGGAGGATGCTTATGGAGAATATGACGAGAATAGGATCATAGAACTACCAAAAAGTATTTTTGAAGTCGATGGAAAGATAGATGAAGAAATGCTTTTTGAAGGCAATACACTGCCCATGATGGATTCATCGGGAAATAGATTGGTTGGCTCGGTAGTCTCCATTGGTGAAAATGAGGTGACTATGGACTTCAATCATCCCTTAGCAGGTGAGATCATGCACTTCTCGGGATCGATCGTTGATGTGCGCGAAGCGACTGTAGAAGAGATTGCAGCGCTGTTCAGCAGTGGCGGTTGTGGCTGTGGCTGTGGATCAGGCAGTTGTGGTTCATGTGGCGACGAAGCGAAAGGCGGACAAGGCGGTAGCTGCGGATGTGGATCCGGTGGCGGCGGTTGCGGTTCGGGATGTAATTGTTAGAGAGTATGATATTTGCACGGGAAACCGGTATTTGAGCATGAATACATTTGGAACTATTTATAGACTTACTTCATTTGGTGAGTCGCACGGTGCTGCTGTGGGAGGGGTAATAGATGGTTGCCCTCCCGGATTGGAGATAGATATTGATTTTATACAGTCGGAGTTGGATAGACGTCGGCCGGGACAGTCACGCATCACGACACCACGAAAAGAGTCGGATAAGGTGGAACTACTCTCGGGGATATTCGAAGGAAAGACAACCGGGGCACCCATTGGATTCATTGTGCGGAACGAAAACCATCAGTCGTCGGACTACGATAACCTGAAGGGTGTATTTCGTCCTTCTCATGCCGATTTCACCTATCAACAAAAGTATGGAATCCGAGATCACCGGGGCGGAGGGCGTTCTTCTGCACGGGAAACAATTTCTCGTATAGTTGGCGGTGCTATTGCAAGGCTGTGGCTTCGTCAACAGCAGATTACCATACAGGCGTATACATCGCAGGTGGGTGATATTGCACTGGAGAACGATTACACCAAATATGATCTTTCTCTCACGGAGGAGAATATGGTGCGTTGTCCCGATCCGGAGGTTGCCCAACGAATGGTTACGTTGATTAACAATGTACGTATTCAGGGTGATAGTATTGGTGGTGTCATAACATGTGTCATTAAAGGTACTCCTGTGGGACTTGGTGAGCCTGTTTTCGGAAAACTACATGCTGCACTGGGTTCTGCTATGCTGAGCATAAATGCGGCTAAGGGATTCGATTATGGCATGGGCTTTAATGTGACAAAACGGGGTTCGGAATTGAATGATCCGTTTTATAACGATAAAGGGGTGATACGAACACGTACCAATCATTCGGGAGGTATTCAGGCTGGAATCTCAAACGGACAGGATATCTATTTCCGTGTTGCTTTCAAACCGGTTTCGACCATTCTCTCAGAGCAAGAAACGGTAGATATTCATGGTGAAGATACCACCATCAAAGCTAGGGGTAGGCACGATCCGTGTGTGTTACCGCGCGCCGTACCCATAGTTGAAGCAATGGCTGCCATGACACTCATGGATTATGCGTTGTTGGCAAAAACAAAATAACTGAAACTCCTTTATTGCAAGATTTTATGAGGCATTTCTTCTGTTTAATGGGGTTGTTCTTATCGATTGTTACCCTGTTTGCACAAGGGAGTGCACAGTATATGCCCAAAGATCGTGAGATCTTTGGGCAATTTCTTTCTTATATTATGCCGCATCGGTATTTGGGGGCTGACTCAATTCGTGAGAGGACGGCTGTCTTCTTCCTTGGAAAGCCCTACGTGTCGAATACTCTTGAAATATCGGACGAAGAGTGCCTAGTGGTCAACCTACGGGAGTTCGACTGTACAACTTTCGTGGAGACGGTCTTGGCGCTTTCGCGAACGGTGCTTTCTGATTCTCCATCGTTTGAGACTTTTCTTTCGGAACTGCGCAATATCCGGTATCGAAACGGTGTTGTGACGGGTTATGCTTCCCGGATTCATTATACGTCTGATTGGGTGTTTGAGCAGGAAACACATGGAAGACTAAAAAATGTTTCGGCCTTCTTGAGAGGGGTAATGGAGAGAAAGGAGATTAATTTTATGTCAACTAATAGGCAGTTATATAGAAAGTTGATGAGCGATGATGAAGCTTTGAAAGAGATTATCACCATGGAAAAGGAAGTCAATAGTAGGGGAGGTTTTTCTTACATTCCAAAGGAGAAAATTGGGAATGTTGCATCGGAGATTCCACATATGGCCATGATTGGCTTTGTGACCAGTATCAAAGGTTTAGATTGTTCACATGTGGGATTCGCTTTCAAAAAAGGTGATAAACTATCGTTTATTCATGCTTCAACCAATCAGATGAAAGTGCTGGTCGATGAGAAAACAATCGATGAGTATTGTCAAGGTCAGAAATCTTGTGTCGGCGTGCTGGTATCGAAGATTTTGTGATCATATAATCTTAATTTTAATTCAAAAAGGAGGTTCTCTATGATTGAACCATTCAATGTCTTTCAACAAACAGAAGGTTCTCTTTGATCGAATTATTCAATGTGTTTACTCAAACATTTCGGTGTCTTTCCGATTCTTGTTATCCTTTTTGGGCTTCTTTTGAAACAGAAAATCTGCTTTCTTGAAGAAGGTATTGATGATGATGACCAATACGGTTGCAAATGCTAATTCCCAGTAGTACCCAAATGCCGAGAGACATCCTAACGCGGCACTACACCAAATTGTAGCAGCTGTTGTGAGTCCAAGTACGTTGGGACCCCTATGAAGGATGACACCGGCACCCAAAAAACCTATTCCTGTTACAATTTGTCCTACAACGCGACTGGGATCGCCTGCTCCATCACTTCCAATGATACGCAAAGATATTAATGCAAACATGCAGGCACTTACAGACACCAAGGTATGGGTGCGGAGACCGGCGCTTTTGTTGTTCTGTTCGCGTTCAATTCCCAATGCTCCTCCAGCTGTGGTGGCAGCCAATAGGCGTATGATAAAATCTATCAGTTCCATTGATTTCGTTTTTTACTGATTCTGCCGGACAATCTTTTCGGCTTGACGAACAAAGATATCCATTTTTTGTTTTTCTTCTTCATTCATGGAGGGTTTATGTAGGCTCCATGAGGGAACAAGGCGGTGATGTACTTTATTATCTTGCCATTTCTTTTGCACCCATACAAAGGTATAGTTGCATTGCTCGATGACAACTGGGGAGGTGGGTGTCTTCTTGCTGAGAACAATCTCTGCCAACATACCTCCTTCTGTTTCGGGACGCTGCTGATTGGAAATGAAGTTACCCAATGAATAATAGACTACATGGTTGATTTCTTCTGTGTTCATGCCAATATCTAGCGGTTGTATTACATGCGGGTGATGACCAATAATTATGCGAACACCTTCTCGAAGTAAAAGATTGGCGAGTCTTCGTTGATTCTGTGATGGTGTTGTTTGATATTCTTCTCCCCAATGCATCTGAGCAATAATTATGTCGGGCTTGTAGAGACGGGTGTGCTGTAAATCTCGAAGAATGAGGTTTGTATCGACTTGATTGATGATATTGGGTTCCTCAACTTTTAGACCGTTGGTGTAAACTGTGTAGTTTAAAAAAGCGATGCGAAACCCGTTTTTAATGATCATTAGGGGGTAAAATAAGGTGCGTGCGGAGGAGGTTTTAAAGGTACCGGTATGTTTTATGCGTAAGGAATCAAGTGTGTCAATGGTTCGTTCCAATCCCTTACGGCCTCTGTCTAATGCGTGGTTGTTGGCTAGGAAGAAAAGATCGAAACCAACATCTTTCAGACTTTGAGCAAATGCATCGGGTGAACTGAAAAGTGGGTATCCGGAATAAGGAGGACCAGCAAGGGTGGTTTCTAAGTTTAAACTAGCCAAATCTGCTGCTCCAATTCGTTCTTTCACCCAATAGAAACAGGAGTCGTATGAAAAGGTGCCATCCTCATTTTTTGCACCTTGCACCTGAGGTAGGTGCTGCATTGCATCACCGGCAAACAGAAGAGTCAAACGACTCTCCTGGGGTATTGCCTGAAGAAATAGGCATGATAAAAGAAATAATATGGTCCACTTTTTCATGAATAACCCTCCATTTACAGGGTTTGCGACCACTATTCCTCTTCATGTCGGCTTGCTAAATTGCTTTATGGCTGCCGAGTTAATGGTATCTTACTTCTTTGGCTGAAGAAGCGACTGATACGTGTTGAGGTCACTTAAAACTTCTAACGCTTTGTCGAACACTTTGTCTTCGGATAATTGATGCAAGAGTACTCCTTTTTTGTAAAAATGTCGCTGTACAATCTCAGACTCAATCATCACTTTAATCTGATCTTTAAAGAGTTCTAAGTCACGATCAAGGTCGGGTTGAAGTTTTGCTTCTAACTCTTTGAATTCAGCGGAAGCTACATCCATATATCCCTCAAACTCCATGATACTCTTTAATTGTTCCAATGTGCGTTTGCTAAGTTGGTCGTATTTGAAATCCTTGCTTTTCACAAATTCCTTGAATTCTGCGTAATCTTCATCAACGAGGCGAAAGTTCTTCGGCGATTCTACCTCTTTCCCCTTCTGCATCCACTGTGTAACATAATTGAAGACAATGTTATCGGCCATCAAATAATAGGTGATGGTAGCACCCGTCTCCTGTGGGAGTGCAATGTCAGGGGTTATTCCTCCACCATCGCGAACTTCTCTGCCATTGCGGGTCTGAAAGACGTTGGTCAGCGAATCAGGTACGCGAGCGACACTACCATCCTGATTGCGGTGTGAATAATCGAGGGCTTGGATGCAGCGTCCACTAGGTATGTAATATTTTGAAGTGGTTATCTTGATATTACCGCCATAGGGTAAATCGCGAGGGGTTTGCACCAATCCTTTGCCGAAAGAACGACTGCCGACTATCACTGCTCGGTCGAGGTCTTGAAGGCTGCCTGCAACAATCTCCGATGCGGATGCCGAGCCTGTATCAATTAGTACCACAATGGGGATGAGCTCGTCCAACGGTTGATTCTGTGTGTAATAGATGCGATCCCATTGTTTTACTTTTCCTTTCGTAGAGACAATCTCCACTCCCTTGGGTACAAAAAGGTTGACCACATCGACTGCTTCTTCAAGTATACCTCCACCATTTCCACGAAGGTCCAAAATGAGGGAGGTGGCTCCCTGCTTCTTTAGTTCTATAACTGACTCTTTCACCCGATCTGCACTGTTGGTCGTGAAGCTTCCATAATGGAGATAGCCCGTTTTGTCAGTGACCATTCCGGCGTATGTGACGGGATCCATCTCTATCTTTTCTCTTGCTATTGATAGTGTACATGGATTATCTTCACCTGGACGTTGAAATGTTACCTGCAAAACTGTACCGGGTATACCTTTGAGCTTGTCGCTGACTTGCTTTACGGACGACTTACGCATGTCCTCACCATCGATTTCCAAAATGACATCTCCGGCCTTTAAACCTGCTTTGTCTGCCGGTAAACCCTCATATGGCTCGTTTATTACAACTTGACCGTCGTTGTAGGAGATAATAGCACCAATTCCTGCATATTCGCCGGTTGTGAGAAACTGTAAGTCTCCCATGTTCTCTTCGGCATAATACTCAGTATAGGGATCGAGGCGGGTTAACATGCTTTTTATGGTTCCCTGTACCAACTTGTTGACTTCAATGCTGTCTACATAAAATAAATCGAGTTCTCGTAAGACTGAATTGAATATGTCTATGTTTTTATTAATGTCGTAATAGCGTTTATTCTTGTCGTCTCCTGTTGTTTGTCCTACAGCGTGCATTACAGTTAATGCAGCCAACATTGAAAGAAATAGTTTTCTCATATTTTTATTTCCGAATTACCTCTTTTAGATCATAATCAAGCAACTATCGCTGCTTAAAAGCCATTTTCCAGCAAAGGAACAAATTTTTTGCGAAAATGAACCCTTCTTTTCGTTATATGTTTATAAATCGCACATATCTTTGCAGCCGTCAATTGCATAAAAATTCACATATGAAGTTACTTCTCCGCTATACATTCTTGCCAATACTTACCGGTATACTAATCTTTTTTGTCACTTGCCTGCTCAAACCTTCACAGGTGCCCAGCATGCCGGGTGGTTTTCCATGGGATAAAATAGTGCATTTCGGTATGTTCTTCTTTCTTTCAGCTGTATCTTTGTACGACTACTATCGAATGCATAACGGGAATCCTGTTTTTTTACGTTGGATGTGGTGGGGCTTCCTTCTCCCTGCCCTCTATGGTGGTGTAATTGAATTAATGCAGATGTATTTTTTTCAGCCTCGTAGCGCCGAATGGGGCGACTGGATTGCGGATGTTCTTGGGTCACTGTGCGCTACGCTCATCGTAATTATTTTCTGCAAGAAAAGAGAGAATCAGTAGAAAAAATATATCTTTGTGAAACAGATATATTAGCGCATGGCATGTATACATCGAGTCATGGGTAATTCTGTGCGAAATATTTACACTCCAGCATTGTTGGTGCTTATGTTCAGTTGTTTTACATCCATTTAAATCCTGAAAAGATGAAATACGAAGATTTAAAAATTCTCGATGAACTGCGCGAAAAAGGGAGTATATCCGAAGAGGAATACCAACGTGAAAAAGCGAAAATATTGAACGATGATGGTCCACGTTATCAGACAAGTAGACCGCTATTTGGAATGACAGAGAATAGCTATCTGATGCTGATGCACCTTAGTCAACTTGCCGGTATTGTGATTCCGATAGCAGGTTTCATTATACCTATCCTGATGTGGATTACCAATAAAGATACCAACGCATAAGTAGACATGCACGGTAAGAACATTCTTAATTTCATGATCAGCTATTTAATTTATGCGGGGGTACTTACTATTACGTTAATTGGTATGCCATTGGCAATTGTAGTAGGTATTGTGTATGTAGTGTTTGTTGTATTGGCATCCATGAAAGCAAACAACGGAGAGTATTGGAAATATCCTTTTACGATTGAATTTGTGAAATAATGATACAGGAGCAATTGGTCAATTATTCAAATGTGCAGCTGAATCGAGAAGAGAATATCATTCTTCGAAATGTAAACCTCAATGTGAACAGAGGCGATTTTCTATATATAATTGGCAAGGTGGGATCGGGTAAGAGTACACTCATGAAGAGTATGTATGCAGAATTGCCTATTACAGAGGGTAACGCAAGGGTGTTCGACTATGAGCTTGCTTCTATAAAACGTAAAATGGTTCCCTTTTTAAGACGGAAAATTGGTATTGTTTTTCAAGATTTTCAACTCCTGATAGATAGAACAGTTGAGCGGAACTTGGAATTCGTACTTCGCGCAACTGGATGGAAAAACAAACGAGAAATTAAAGACCGAATTAACGAGGTACTCGTGCAGGTGGGAATGCAAAATAAAACATATAAGATGCCGCATGAATTATCAGGTGGTGAGCAACAGCGTGTTGTCATTGCCCGGGCGTTGCTAAATTCTCCGGCTCTTATTCTTGCAGATGAGCCTACTGGAAACCTCGATCCCGATACAGGCAGCCAGATTGTTGCACTTTTACAGGATATTGCATCGAAAGGTACAGCTGTAATCATGTCGACACACAACTATTCCATCGTGCAAGCTTTTCCTGGAAAGATCATGCGCTGTGAAAATATGGGATTGGAAATTGTGTAGATTATTTGTACCTTTGCACCTTCAAAAAAATTATCTCTCTAACACTTTACGATCGTGGCTGATACAAAGTACATTTTTGTTACAGGCGGTGTTGTTTCTTCATTAGGTAAAGGAATCATCGCATCCTCACTGGGAAAACTATTGCAAGCAAGAGGATATAGAGTGACTATCCAAAAATTCGACCCCTATATCAACGTAGACCCGGGAACTCTCAATCCGTATGAACATGGTGAATGTTATGTGACTGTTGATGGCCACGAAGCAGATCTTGATCTGGGTCACTATGAACGCTTTTTAAATATTCAGACTACACGAGCCAACAACATCACGACTGGACGAATTTATCAGAATGTAATTGAAAAAGAACGTCGTGGAGATTATCTGGGCAAAACAGTTCAAGTGATTCCGCACATCACCGATGAGATTAAACGCAATGTGAAGTCTCTGGGTGTGAAAAATAAATTCGATTTTGTGATTACCGAAATTGGCGGTACTGTCGGAGATATTGAATCTACTCCATTTCTTGAGGCTGTACGTCAGCTTCGTTGGGAGCTAGGGCGGAATTGTTTCTGCTTGCATCTTACTTATGTACCCTATATTGCAGCAGCTGGGGAAGTAAAGACCAAACCAACACAGCACTCCGTGAAGGAATTGCAGTCGCTAGGTATTCAACCTGACATGCTTGTTTTACGTACAGAACGAAAACTAAATAAGGAAATATTGGATAAGGTGGCATTGTTCTGTAATGTAGAACAGGGTGCCGTGATGCAATCTGTCGATGTGTCAACTATCTATGAAGTGCCCTTAATGATGCAAAAACAGGGAATGGATGAGGTGTTGCTGCGCAAACTTAACATGCCCACAGAAGGAGAGGCTGATTTGGAGAGATGGAAAGCATTCCTCCAAAAGCGTAAGGATGCAAAGAAAGAGGTACGCATCAAGCTTGTAGGCAAGTATGCTGAACTACCTGATGCCTATAAATCGATTAACGAGGCATTGTCTCAGGCGGCCATATACAACAACCGTAACCTGGTATTGGATGTGTGTCATTCTGAAAAGATTACTCCTGAAAATGTGGCTGAAATTTTGGGTGATGCCGATGGTATTGTTATTGCTCCAGGATTCGGACAGCGTGGAATTGAAGGAAAGTTCATTGCATTAAAGTATGCACGTGAAAATAATCTTCCCACTTTTGGTATTTGTCTTGGTATGCAGTGTATGGTTATCGAATATGCTCGGAATGTGTTGGGTCTTGCTGATGCCAATTCTACCGAGATGGATCCAAAAGTGACACACAATGTTATCGACTTGATGGAAGAACAAAAACACATAACCAATATGGGTGCTACCATGCGATTAGGAGCTTTCGACTGTACAATTAAGAAGGGTTCGTTGGCTTTCAAAGCATACGGTAAAGCAAAGGTTCAAGAACGCCATCGACATCGTTATGAATTCAATAACAAGTATAAAGAGATGTTTGAAGCTGCCGGTATGAAGTGTACAGGTATCAATCCCGATTCGGATTTGGTGGAGGTGGTGGAAGTGCCAACATTGCGCTGGTATCTTGGCACACAGTTTCACCCCGAATATAACAGTACAGTTGTTTCTCCAAACCCATTGTTTATGAGTTTTATGGAGGCAGCTGCTGCAACCCGAGAAGAAAATATCTAATTTAATAAATGTGTTAATCAAATGCAGTAGTCTCTGCATCAGATAATAAGAATGGATAAAAATACAATCATTGGTTTACTATTGATTACTGCGATAATCATTGGTTTTACCATCTATAACCGACCTAGTAAGGAACAGATCGAAGCTGAACGAATGCGCCGTGATTCAATTGCACAGGTCGAGACTAGTCGTGCTCAATCTGAACTACCTCCCGCGGTAACTTCCGATAGCAGCAATGAAGCTCAGTTAGTACAAGGGAGTAACATAGGTAACTTTTTTAGTGCGGGTCAAACAACCCAACAGGTTCTCTCTGATAGCTTAACCTCCCTGAATACTTTGCCAAATTTGCAGGATTCAACTTTTCAACCATCACCTGCGAAAAAGGAGGAGATCGTACTGGAAAATGAAAAAATACGTCTTGTTCTGAATACACTAGGAGGAAGTATCCAGTCTGTTCAATTGAAAGAACATCTCCGCTATACCGGAGATAACCTCTACTTGTATGAGGAAAATGAAGCGCACTTTAATTTAGATCTTTTTAATCGTAATAGTGTACGTTTATCAACGGAACAGGAATACTTTACGCCAATCCAAAGTGCCGATGGAAAGTCGGTAATCATGCGCCTCCAAAACTCACCCGAACAATACATCGATTTCATTTATACATTGCCAGCCGATGAATACATGATGGATTTTGATATTCGGGTTGTGGGAATGAAAAATGGACTTCATCCTGAAAGTTTGACCAACTTTAGGGTCAATTGGGATCAGAAGTTGCGTCAACAAGAGAAAGGACGTCAGTTTGAAGAACGCTTCTCTCGTATCCATTATAAATATGATCGTCAGGATGTGCAAAAGATGAGTGAATCGAGAAATGACCGAAAGGAACTTTCCGAGCCACTTAAATGGTTTGCGTTTAAAGATCAGTACTTTACATCAATTGTTGTTGGTGAAAGACCATTTAACAATACTGTTCTGTCCTCAGAAATTTTAAAGGATAGTGAATATACAAAGAGATACAAAGCTGAGGTTTGGGTACCAGGTGAAATAGATGCCGAGAGTGACCTGATCTCTGCTGGATTTAAGTATTATTTTGGCCCTGTACACTACAATACACTGAAAGCTTATGACCAAGAAATAACAGAGAGCTCAGAAAAACTTGAACTCCAGGAAATTGTCTATCTTGGTTATCGGTGGTTAAGTTGGGTGAATAAATGGTTCGTTATTCCTGTATTTAATTTCTTCTTATCTCTCGGATGGGGAATGGGGCTTATCATTCTCATTCTTACATTGATGGTGAAGTTGATAATATCTCCACTCACCTATAAGTCGTTTATGTCATCGGCTAAAATGCGTGTTTTGCGCCCACAGATACAGGAGATTGAAAAGAAATTCCCAGGTAAGGAGCAAGATATGATGATGAAGCGTCAGCAGGCAACTATGGAGTTGTATAACAAAGTGGGAGTAAGTCCAATGAGTGGATGTTTACCTATGCTTATACAGATGCCGGTACTGTTGGCCCTCTTCTTTTTCTTTCCCTCGGCCATTGAATTGCGTCATCAAAGCTTCCTTTGGGCAGATGACCTTTCGACATTCGATTCATTGATCTCCTGGAGTGGTAATATTCCATTAATCACCCGCTTTTTGGGTAACCACATCAGTATTTTCTGTTTGTTGATGACGATTGTTAACGTCATCTATACAAAATACAATATGGCATCAATGGATACCGGTCAACAAACATTGCCTGGTATGAAGAATATGCCCATTTTCATGTCAATCTTTATGTTCTTTTTCCTGAATAATTATCCCTCAGGATTGAACTACTACTATTTCCTTTCTACACTTTTTACCATTGTCCATACCTATTTGATGAAGCAGTTTATCAACGAGGATAAGATATTGGCCCAACTGGAAGAGAATAAAAAGAAACCGAAAAAGAAAGCATCCGGTTTCATGGCTCGTTTGGCGGAAGCACAGAAAGAGCAAGAGAGAAAGGCTCGAGAACAGGCTCGTACAAATGCAAAACGTAATTATCGTAATTGATCCATTAAATTAGCATAACTATACGAAAAGGAGGGTTGTTGCTAATCCTCCTTTTTTAGTAAGTTTATTTCAATGTTTTAAAAGGATAAGATCAAGGTATCTCTAAATATTATTCCAGATTTTAATTAGTTTTGATTTTTGTTACAATGAACATTGATTTTTGTGCAAAAATTAACAATATAATAGTTTTGTTTATGTATACCCCAATTGCATTGAAATGCAATGAAGGATGAAAAGATGAACTTATTTTTTCGATATTTGTTTTAAAAATGATAGAAGTATTCTTTATTGGTTAATAAAATTGTTATGAGTGAAGAAAATAAGATTCTTGAGTACGATGAAGATGATTCACTGAAGTTTATACAGAATCACTTGCCGGAAGAGTTTCAGGGAGAGTTTTCAGACGATGAAATCAATTACATTGTGGATTTAATTTACGAATTCTACGAAGAAAAAGGTTTTTTGGATGAAAACAACAATGAAGAAGAGGTAGAGATTGATGAAGAGGAATTATTGAATTTCGTAATCAAGAATGCCCATAAAGATAAAATCAGAGATTATACCGACGAGCAAATTGAAGCCATTGTTGCTGGTGAACTTGCATATTGCGACTCACTCAATCTGTTTGACTGATAAGTATAATGGTTATACTCTTTGATAATTAATCAAAATCATTAACAAAAAAGAGAATTTATAAGTATGAAACAATTTGCAAAATTATTAAGTATTGGTCTACTTGGAGGGTCTTTAATACTCTCTGGCTGTGGAACAAGTAAAATGTTCCAAGGTGGAGGTATTGGTGCAGGAGCGGGAGCAGCTGTAGGAGCAGGAGTTGGTGCTATTGCCGGAGGCGGTAAAGGTGCAGCCATTGGTGCTGGCATTGGTGCTGTACTTGGAGGTACCGCTGGAGCCATTATTGGAAAAAAGATGGACAAACAGGCTGCAGAATTAGAACAGATTGAAGGTGCACAGGTAGAAAAAGTAAATGAAGGTCAAGCTATCAAAGTTACCTTCGAATCTGGTATCCTTTTTGCTACTAATTCAAGCACTCTCAATACAGCTTCACGTGCATCACTAGACAAGTTCGCCACTTCTTTGATGAATAATCCTGATACAGATGTAAGCATTTACGGACATACAGACAGCACGGGTAGCGATGCAATCAATAATCCTTTATCGGAGCGTCGTGCAGAGGCAGTATATAATTATTTGTTATCAAAAGGTGTCTCTGGAAATAGAATGACTTCTGCAGGATTTGGATCTACTCAACCTATTGCTGATAATAGTACAGTTGCTGGGAGAGCTGAAAATCGTCGTGTTGAGGTATTTATTGTACCAAATGCTAAGATGATTGAAGAGGCTAAACAACAAGCTCAATAAGATTTTTATTCATTACTATTAAGCGCGTCGCTATGGTGACGCGTTTTTTTTCATTCTACAATAATGGCTGAGGATTTATATATACCCAATGATGCATCAAAGAGAGAAAAATACGAGTCTCTACTTCCACAACTGAAAGGACTCATTGAAGATGAACCCGATCAGATAGCTAATATGGCGAATATTGCAGCAGCATTAAAGGAGGTTTTCAATTTTTTCTGGGTCGGTTTTTATCGTGTAGTGGGAGAGTCTCTAGTTCTTGGACCGTTTCAAGGACCAATTGCATGTACACGCATTTCATATGGTAGAGGAGTGTGTGGAACAACCTGGAAAGAAAAAAAGACATTGATTGTACCTGATGTTGATCAATTTCCCGGACATATCGCTTGCAGTTCACTGTCGAAGTCGGAGATTGTTGTTCCAGTCATGCAAGATGGGGTGGTTAAAGCAGTTTTAGATGTCGATAGCGATAAATTGGATTGTTTTGATGAGACTGATGCTTTTTTTATGGAAAAATTGGTTTCACTGCTCAATTTTTAGTGCGATTTTTTGAATATAAAGAAATAATATACTATCTTTGTACCCGCAAATCCAGATTACATGAGGGTTTAGCAAAGGACATATTGCGAAAGTAGCTCAGTTGGTAGAGCACGACCTTGCCAAGGTCGGGGTCGCGGGTTCGAGCCCCGTCTTTCGCTCTTGCAAAATATAAAAAGGATAAAGGAAAGCATTCTTTGAATGCTTTTTTTTATTTCATAAACATCCTAAAATTATTACAATAGGATGTTTATTTTATTTATATGCTATATCTAGCAATGTTAATTGCATAGACGTTATTTATGGTGTATTAGTTTGGTTCGATATCCACTGTAATATGTTACTATGAAATCATTTCCCGACAGTGAGAAACCAATATTTTTGTACTATATTTGCACAATAAGTTTAGATTGAATATAATTAATGAACAATATATTTCTTTTGCTCATTCTATTATTTTGTTTTACACAGGAGATCCTATCCACTGAGCAACCAGCCACTGAGGTTAGGGCAGTGTGGTTGACAACAAATTATGGATTGGATTGGCCACATAGCAGAATAAGTCAGGATGAGCAGAAAAAGGAATTAATTACAATCCTAGATGAACTTAAAAAGATTAATATCAATACGGTAATTTTTCAAGCTAGGGCAAGAGGAGAGGTTTTTTATAATTCTCGTATTGAACCCATGTCGTCATTAGTGAAAAAAGATATGGGGGCATCTCATTTCGATCCTTTGGCATTTGCCATTAATGAATGTCATAAACGAGGTATGGAATGTCACGCATGGATTGTAACGTACCCTTTGGGTAATGATAAACATGTGAAAAGTTTGGGTTTCTCCTCGGTGACAAAGAAGGATCCGACCTTGACAAAGAAGTTCAAAGGTGAGTGGTTTCTAGATCCTGGTAATCCAAGAACAGATGATTATCTGCTTTCTATAGTCGAAGAGATTGTCACCCAATATGATGTTGATGGGATTCATTTCGATTATATTCGTTATCCGGATAATCGGGGACAATTTCCTGACGATGGAATGTATAGGCTATATGGAAAAGGCCAATCACGTGCAGACTGGAGAAGGGATAATATTACACGCTTCGTTAAAAAAGCGTACGAGAGAGTGAAACAACATAAGCCTTGGGTACAGGTTAGTAGTTCTCCATTAGGTAGATATAGGACATTAAATAATATCGGCCACGGTTGGACTGCTTTTGAGACTGTGTTTCAAGATGCAGGAAAATGGATTCAGAATGGTTATCACGATGCAATCTATCCGATGATGTACTATAAGGATCAACTTTTTTATCCTTATGTTGATGATTGGTTGAAATATGGAAATGGACGGTTTATTGTCCCTGGATTAGGTGCATATCAAATGATTGAGCTGGGATGGTCGAGTCAGGATATCATAAATCAGTTGGATTACTCACGTGGTAAGGATACTGCAGGTCAGGCATTTTTTCGTACCGAAAATCTACTTTCCAACACCAAAGGTATACTGGATGAATTGCGGGAACGTTACTTATATCCAGCAAAATTACCTGCAATGACTTGGTTATCTGATACCATTCCGTCTAAACCATTAAACCTTACAGCTGAAAAATTGGAAAATGGTGTATTTCAGCTTACTTGGGAGGTTGAAAAAAGTGACGAGCGGGTTACATACAATGTTTACAGGAGCGCATCTGAAGAAATACGTACAGACCTAGCTGAAAATTTATTAGCAATAGGATTGCGTGAACCTGTTGTACATTTCATCATACCCGATGATGACAGAGCTTACTATTATTTTATTACTGTATCGGACTCATACCATAATGAGAGTGAAGTAAGTGTACCCGCATTTTTTTACCATTCCGAAATAGTCAAATAATGTTCATTATATCAATTTGTTGTATTTATATAGCATCAAAAAAATGAGGAGATTGTTAGGTTTAATCAATTAATTGGAATAATTTTGTAACAATGGACGGGAGTCAAAAACTAAAAAAACAAGTGCGCGATGAGTTTATGGAATATCTCACACTGCACAAGCATCGGAAAACACCCGAACGTTTCGCCATACTTGATCATATATACTCCACTAAAGGTCATTTTGACATGGATTCACTTTATAAATCCATGATTGATGAAAATTTCCGTGTGAGTCGTGCTACTCTCTATAATACCATTGATCTATTGTTGGATTGCGGTTTGGTGGTGAAGCATCAATTTGGCGGTAATGTGTCGAAATATGAAAGAGCATACGGAAATGAAAACCACGATCATTTAATATGCACTTCCTGCGGACAGGTATGGGAAACCAAAAATAGTGACTTACTTACGCAAGCCCAATTGAAGAAAATTAAAAAATTCACGGTAAATTATTATAGTATGTATATTTATGGCATTTGTAGCAAATGCAGTCATGCCAAAAAAATGGAGTTGAGAAAATTGGCTCGTAGCAATAATGATAAAGCCGAAAACAAATAAGATGAATTATGAAAGTTGATGTAATCTTAGGCCTTCAGTGGGGTGATGAAGGAAAAGGAAAAGTGGTGGATGTTCTTACCCCCAATTATGAGATTGTGGCTCGATTCCAAGGTGGACCAAATGCTGGGCATACCCTTGAATTTGAAGGTGAGAAATATATCCTGAAATCTATCCCCTCAGGAATATTTCAAAATGGTAAAATAAATATCATTGGCAATGGAGTGGTAATCGACCCTGCTTTATTCAAACAAGAGGTAGAGGCATTGGAAGCTTCCGGTCACATTCTCACCGACAGGCTTAATATCTCCAAGAAAGCTCATTTAATCCTACCAACGCACAGACTACTAGATGCTGCATCGGAAAAGGCAATGGGCGATGCCAAGATAGGTACTACAGGAAGAGGTATTGGACCAACATATACCGACAAGATTAGTCGTAATGGACTGAGGGTGGGAGATCTCTTTCACAACTTTGAGGAAAAATACCGAAATGCAGTACAACGTCACAAGGAAAAACTTCAACCTACCGATTGGGAAACCGTACTACCTGAGCTTGAAGAAAAATGGTTCGAAGGAATAGAGAAAATGAAGTCTTTCCAGATTATCGAAAGCGAGCATTTCATTAATAAACATCTTGCAGATGGAGGAAAGGTATTGGCCGAAGGAGCGCAGGGTTCAATGTTAGATATTGATTTTGGATCCTATCCATTTGTTACATCCTCCAATACCATTTGTGCGGGAGCCTGTACAGGATTAGGAATTGCTCCCAAAATGATTGGAGAGGTATTTGGGATATTCAAAGCGTATTGTACGCGTGTAGGAAGTGGACCTTTTCCTACCGAGTTGTTCGATGACGATGGGCAACAATTGCGGGATCAAGGAAGGGAATATGGTTCGGTTACGGGCAGACCACGTCGTTGTGGCTGGATTGATCTTGTTGCACTCCGCTATGCTGTGATGCTGAATGGAGTTACAAAACTGGTTATGATGAAAAGCGATGTGCTTGATAATTTCGATACCATAAAGGCTTGTGTCGCTTACAATATCAATGGAGAAAAAACAAGAGATTTGCCATTCGATATTGCAGACGGTATAGAACCTGAGTATGTTGAGCTTCCCGGATGGAAGACCGACATGACCAACATGCAATCGGAAGATGAGTTTCCGGATGAATTCAACAGTTATCTCTCCTTCCTAGAAAAAGAATTGGGTGTCCCCATCGCAATTGTATCGCTAGGACCAGACAGAGCTCAAACGATCATTCGATAAGATTGCTGTACAAATAAAGACAACAAAAGCGCTCCAATACGGGCGCTTTTTTACATAACTGACATTATGCCGATGAAATTAATGGTTGTTTTTTATCGGTATGATATTTGTATAGTTTATACAAGAAAAGTTATCACCTTTGTGAAGGTGAACTTTTGAATTAGTGAAGATGTTAAACGATAATACAACATTAAATTATGACATTAATTTGGATTATATTTATCGGGATAGCCCTCGCTGGATGGGCTGTACAGGGAATGCTGCAGAGCAAATTTAAGAAATACGCAAGAATTCCATTACGAAATGGGATGACAGGTAAGGAAGTAGCAGAAAAGATGCTGCATGAAAACGGTATTTACGATGTACAAGTAATTTCCGTAAGAGGTCAATTGACCGATCATTATAACCCACTGAACAAAACCATCAATCTCAGTGAATCGGTTTATGGAAGCTATAGTGTAGCCGCAGCAGCCGTTGCCGCTCACGAGACTGGACATGCGTTGCAACACGCTCAAGGTTATGCGCCTCTGAAAATGCGCTCAGCATTGGTTCCCGTCATCTCTTCCACCTCCAAATGGGTTATGTGGGTTCTTCTTCTAGGTATTATCATGATAGAGACCTTCCCCATGTTAATATGGTTTGGTATTGGAATGTTTGCACTCACCACTCTCTTTAGCTTCATTACGTTGCCAGTAGAGAAAAATGCTACTAACAGAGCATTACGTTGGTTGAGTAGTGCAGGAATCACCGATGTAAGCAATCATCACCAAGCAGAAGATGCCCTCCGTTGGGCAGGCTATACATATGTGGTTGCAGCACTAAGTTCACTCGCTACACTCCTCTATTACATCATGATAGCTATGAGCGGCAACAGAAGATGAACAAACCGACAGGGCTGATTGTTCTCATAGATATTATCAATTAAAGGAGTATTTATTATGAAATCAATATATCACCCTGCTGATAGCCGAGGATATGCTGACCATGGCTGGTTGAAGAGTAACCATACATTCAGTTTTGCCAATTATCATAATCGCGCCCGAATGAATTTCGGGGTATTGCGTGTCATAAACGATGATCAAGTTGCCGGAGGTGAAGGCTTTGGAACACATCCTCACAGCGACATGGAAATCGTTTCCATACCATTAGAAGGTGATTTAGAGCATCGAGATAGTATGGGCAACGGTGGTATTATCCGCAAAGGAGATATTCAGGTGATGTCTGCTGGTACAGGAGTAACACACAGCGAGTTTAATACGAATGCAGACAAACCGGTAAAGTTTTTACAAATATGGGTTTTCCCACGAGAAAAAGGAGTTGAACCTCGATATGGGCAGATGCGGATTGCTGACTATGCAAAACCAGATAATTTTCAGCAAATCATATCACCTATTCCGGAGGATGAAGGTTTGTGGATAAACCAAGACAGTTGGTTTCACCTAGCCGATTTTGGTGCAGGGGTAAAGGCAACCTATGACATAAAAAAAACAGGTAACGGTGTTTATCTTTTCGTCATAAGTGGTAAAGCCAAAGTGGGTGATCAGATTCTCTATCAACGCGATGGTTATGGAGTCTGGGAGACGGACAATTTCACACTCGAAGCTACCGAAAAAGCAGAGATTTTACTTATGGAAGTACCCATGGAGTTACCATAGGTACTTCAAATCCATCAATATTTTTTAAAAAGAGGGCAACAATCGCTCTCTTTTTTTTGTTTAACAATAAATCAATCGCGAAAATATGAAGACAATCTTGGTGACCGGAGGATCCGGAATTATTGGTCGTAGACTCTCTGAAATGCTTCGGGAGAACGGTTACAAGGTTCTTTGGCTTAGCCGGGAGCGGCATCTGAATGGCGATTATCCCCGATATCGCTGGAATTATCATAAACAAGAAATTGAAAAGGAGGCCTTAGAACAAGCAGATTTTATTATTCATCTTGCAGGATCTAATTTAGGTGATGACAAGTGGACCCGTCGCAAAAAGCAGGAGATTGTAGAGAGTCGTGTCCAGACAGCAACACTGTTACTTGAAACAGTGAGAAATCTCACCAAGAAACCTGAAGCTTTTATTTCAGCCTCAGCAATTGGGTTCTATGGAATGTACACCAGCGACAAAATATTTACCGAAGATGATTATCCCGCCAGAAATGATTTCCTTAGTCGCACCTGCAAAAAATGGGAAGCGGCAGCAAGAGCTTTTCACGAACAACTTGGAATCCGCACCGTATTGTTGAGAACCGCATTTGTATTATCAGAGAAGAGTGAGGCATTTAAAAAAATGCAGATTCCTGTAACATTTGGTCTGGCTGCACCTCTTGGTAGTGGCAAGCAATACATGCCGTGGATTCATCTCGATGATCTTTGCCGTATGTATCTTAAGGTTATTGAAGATACAACCATGCACGGAGTATATAATGCCGTTTCTCCTGAATCTGTAACAAATGCACTTTTTATGAAAACGATGGCAAAGGAGATGAATCGTCCATTTTTCTTTCCTAAAATCCCCGCATTTATGTTGCGTCTAATAATGGGTGAAGCGGCTGAAATGGTATTGGAAGGGAGTCGTGTCTCCTCCAAAAAGATTGAAGATGCTGATTTTCAGTTTATATACCCAACTTTGTCAGATGCTATCCGTGCTTCATTGAAGTAAGTAGTCACAAATACTTTCGTAAATGGCCAGTT
>DBQD01000066.1:44136-153627 GCA_002305715.1 Proteiniphilum sp. UBA1403
GTTATATCGTAGTAAGTAGTCACGAATACTGGAATACATTGCATCTAGTTTTAGCATAAATATTTTCTGAAAGATCGTTCCTATAACTTAATATTTTCCAATACCCCATCCAATGGACAATCAGCATCTACTTCATGCAGTCTATAAGCACCCCCTCTTAACGGAGAAAGATTTACAACAAATATGTGCATTACACAAGCAAGTTTTGTTCCACAAAGGCGATTTTTTTCTACGTAAAGGAGAGACTCCACACAGTTACCTAATTCTACAAAAAGGACTGATGCGTTCGTATGTCTATGATTATGACGGGAATGAAATTACCACCCATTTCTTTACAGAGCATGATGTGGTGATTGAGGTATTATCACTTTTCAAGCACACGACGTCTGAAGAGTGCATACAAGCGCTGACCGACTGTCAGTGCTGGGAAATTGATTTTGAAGCTTTCCAGAAACTTTTTCATACCATTCCTGGAATGAGCGAGTGGGGACGAGCCTGGTTTTCGGAAGAGCTAACAGTTTTTAAACAACGATCTGTACAAATGATTACACAACGAGCATCGGAACGTTATTTGAAATTAATCAAAGAGAAGCCAGAGATAATTCGTCAAGCTCCCCTTAAACAGATTGCAACCTACCTGGGTATCACAGACACCTCATTGAGTAGGATTCGAAAAGAACTATCAAAAGGGAGTTTTCTCGCTGCAAGATAGTTTACATGGGTTACAAATTGCTTGTCCGCTTTTTTATGATCCAATTGCGTTTCTTGTCATAAGATAAGTTTTCTTTACTGCATCACATTTATATTTGCAACATAGATTCATTCTAAATAAATTGTATTATGGACAAATTGATTTATCCTTGTATCTGGTGTAATGACAATGCCGTTGAAATGGCCGAAAAATATCTCTCTATTTTCCCAGAATCAGCTATTGTAGACGTTAATCCGTGGGTCGTGGTCATTACATGTCACGGTCAGCGTATCATGTTATTGAATGGAGGAGAAATGTTTCGCCCCAATCCTTCTCTTTCGTTGATGTATCTTACAACAGATGAAAAAGAAACGGAAGAGATTTATTCGAAGTTAATCGACGGAGGCAAAGATCTAATGCCGCTCGATTCATATCCGTACAGCAGCAAATATGCTTGGGTTGAAGATCGTTATGGTGTATCGTGGCAACTCTATACCGGCAATGAAAGTGATATCATTCAGCGGATTGTTCCTACGTTGATGTTTGTAGGAGACAAGAATGGAAAAGCGGAAAAGGCCATCGATTTCTATACGACTCTTTTTCCCAATTCAGAAAAAAGAGGAATCCTCCGTTACTCAGGCTCCGAAGGAGAAACACCAGGAAATGTGCAACATGCGGAGTTTAAAATAAACAACTATCTACTCATGATCATGGATAGCTCCTATTCGCATGCATTTGGTTTTACAGAAGGAATGTCGCTAGTGGCAGAATGTCATACACAAGAGGAGGTTGACTATTTATGGGAGAAGCTCACTGCCGATGGCGGAGAGGAAAGTATGTGCGGATGGCTGCGGGATAAATATGGCGTGAGTTGGCAAATTACCCCGGTAGTCATGAAAGATCTATTGCAAAAATCACCCCGTGTGATGGAGGTTATGATGTCAATGCGTAAGTTGGATATTCAGAAACTGCAAGAGGCAGCTGAGTGACCGAAAGGAATCGAAATAATTCAATAACAATAAACCTATTAAATCATGTAGCTTTTTTTATTCTTTACAATTACTTAATCATTTAAAAACACATACACATTATGGCAAAATTAAATCCCTACCTCAACTTTGATGGTACCTGCGAAGAAGCTTTCAATTTTTATAAATCGGTATTCGGAGGTGAGTTTAGTTATTTTTCTAAGATGGGTGACTTTCCAATGGAGGGCGCAGAGATTAGTGAAGCAGACCATAACTTGGTAATGCATGTGAGTCTGCCAATTGGCAACGATATTCTGATGGGATCTGATGTCTCACATGAATGGAAATCCTATTTCAAGGTAGGCACCAACAATTACATCAGCATCACGCCCGACAGTCGTGAGGAGGCTGACCGGCTTTTCAATGAGCTCTCTGTTGGAGGAGATATTGAAATGGCCATGGAGGAAATGTTTTGGGGCGATTATTTCGGAAGTTTCAAGGATCGTTATGGTATTTGCTGGATGATTAATTTTCCCTTAACACAACCTTAATCTCAGATTTATACCACTTCATAAGTTGTATAAAAAGAAAGCCCGGCAATCGAGAGGTGATGAAACCACGGTTGTCGGGCTTGTATTATTTACAAGGAGTTTATTTTTTCGAAATGCGATAGAGACGACCCTCGTCGGTCACAGCATAGAGTGCTCCATCCTTACCATCGGCTACATCTCGAAAGCGTTGATCTTCATCAACCAATAAACGTTCTTCACCTACTACCTTACCATCCTTAATAATAAGTCGTGCAATGTGCCTGCTGCTTAATCCCCCAACAAAAAGGTTGTTTTCCCATTCGGGGATTTCATTTGCACTATAGAATGCCATACCGCTAGGCGACTGCACAGGGTCCCAGTAATAAACCGGTTGCTCCATACCCTCTTTATGGGTGATACCCTCGCCAACTTTATTGCCGTTATATTCAATGCCATACGTAATGGTAGGCCATCCATAGTTCCTTCCAGGTTGAATGAGGTTGATTTCATCACCACCACGCGGTCCCATTTCGCTTAACCAAAGTTCTCCGGTTACAGGATGGATATCAAGTCCTTGGGGGTTACGATGTCCGTAGCTGTAAATTTCTGGTAGCGCCTCAGAAGTGTGTGCGAATGGATTGTCTGCTACAGGCTTACCATCCTGGGTAATATGAACCACTTTCCCATGAGCTGTGCGCAGGTTTTGTGCATTATGACGAGTGGCAAGATCAGATCTTTCTCCGGTAGATACAAAGAGATTACCTTTATTGTCGAATACTAACCTACTGCCAAAATGCATGCTATTGTCGAAATAGGGAATGGCGCGATAAATAACCTTGAAGTTTTCAATGAATTTCTCGTCGTCCGACAATCTTCCTTTTCCAACAGCTGTGAGTGAACCCTGCGGCGTACGTTCGGCGAATGTGAAAAAAAGCATCCTACTATTGTTGAAATCGGGAGCAGGAGCTACATCCAGCAATCCACCCTGACGCCTGTTGTCTACCTCCGGGAATCCTGTAATCTTTTCGCTCACCAGACCATCGGTCGTGGCTAATCGTAGTGTGCCATCCTTTTCTGTAATTACCAAACGCCCGTCTGGTAGCGGAGTAACAGCCCATGGACTTGAGAGATTGTTTGCAATGATTGTTACGTTATAGGGAGTTGTTGTCTTAACCCCTGCTACACGTGTTTGCCCTTCAAAAGCAGGTTTGTAATTGGTATTGGGCTGTTGTGTCTCTACCGGTGGTAGAAGTTCATCAGAGGGATTTTGTGCGTTTGCCTTCTTCTCGTCGCAAGAGGAGGAGAGGAGAAGGTATGATAAAAGTAGTAGAGCTGTGATTTGTAAATGCTTCATAGATTTTTTATTTAGAAAATTTGAATTCATTTTTATCTACAACAACTTCTCAAGTGCAATTGTTTTGACAGTTGATGTTATAGGATAGTCCATCCATCTAAATCACATTATAGGGTTTGATTGTGGATATTATATCTTCTATCACATATAGAGAAAGCAATTTAAATTATACATGGCATGCATCATCCTTGTATATTCCTTATGTTTCGCTTATGTAAACTTAAAGAGGATATATGGATGGAATGAAGAGGGAATAAAGATGGAATGAAGATGGAATGAGGAAGGGGTGAGGAAGGGGTGAGGGTGAAAACAGGATGCTACAGAGTGAAACAAAAAAAGAGCCGTCTCACCTTTAACAATGAGACGGCCTTAATTCTATTTAGTTGATAGGTAAAGGATTTGTTAAATATCTTTTTCAATCCATTTCGATCTATCTGGAGGTGCTGGAGCAACAATCTTTTTGGGAGGATTTTGCTGTAATTCCTCTAGCAGTACTTCCACCGCTTTTTCAAGAGATGGGTCGTTGCCTTTTGCCAGTTCGTCGGGACGATCCACAACTTCAATATCGGGATAAACGCCAATTCCTTCAATAATCCATTCTCCCTCTTCGTTGTAGATCCCGAAACGAGGAACAGAGATGTAACCACCATCTACAAGTCGAGCATTGCCTGAAATACCTACAAGGCCGCCCCACGTGCGGGTGCCAATAAGTTTACCTTCTCCGGTTTTGCGGAAGAAGTAGGGGAAAGCATCTCCGCCTGACGAGGAGTATCCGTTGATAAGCATTGCCTTGGGGCCGTCGTGTGTGATACCGGGTGACTTCATAGGCTGTGGTAGACCATTGCGGTGCCAGTACACTAGCGTACGACGGTTGAGTAGGTCGATCATTCTATCCGGAATATAACCACCGCCATTAAAACGGTCGTCGATGATCAGCGCATCTTTATCGTTATAGGCTAACATACCTTTAAAGAGTTCTCTATTTCCTTCGATGGAGGTATTGGGAACATGAATGTATCCAACACGGCCACCGGATAGTTTATCGGCCAGCTCACGGCGACTTCTAACCCAATCGAGATACCTGAGTTCGGTTTCACTAGTAATAGTTTTCACCATGTATTTTTTAGCTCCCGTTGTGGAAGGTTCACTATTGACGGTAAGTTCCACAAAACGGTTGCCGAGGTTTTCTAACAATTCATACGGATTCTGTGCCGTTGTGAGATCCTGTCCGTTGATGCTAAGTATGTAGTCTCCCTCTTTTACTTGAATGCCACTTTCGGTGAGAGGTGAACGTCGACTTTCGTTCCAATTCTCTCCTGCATATATCTTCCGAATGCGATATCGTTTGGCAACAAGATCGGCTTCCAAATCGGCACCCAATAAACCTCCTTCAATACGGTTTACACGATTGATATCGCCCCAGTCCACATACGCGTGACCGGTATTGGTTTCACTAACCACCTCGTTGAGGATGTAGTCGAGGTCGAACCGACTGGGCACATAGGGTAGAAGTTCACCATAGTTCTTTTGGATGGCATCCCAGTCTACTCCATGCAGGTTGTTAACGTAGAAGTAATCGCGGAAAATGCGGAATGCATCGGCATAAATCTGTTTCCACTCTGAACGGGGATTGATCTTCATGGTTAAATTAGAGAGGTCGATCTTGTTGTCTCCGGTTTTCTGACCCGGATTTATTTTGGCCACAGCATAATCCCTTCCTGTTCGGTAGATTAACGATTTGCCATTTGCTGATAGGATTCCATAACCAACACCACTGAGAATTTCTTCACTTTTTTCTTCATTGATGTTGTAGCGCATGATTCTGTTTCCGGATGTATAAAGGAGTCCCTCTTCTGTTGTACCGATGATTTGGTAGTTACCCGCCGGCATGGGAAGCGCTTCAATACGATCTACAATGTTGTCAAAGTCAATCGTTACCTTCGAAGCAGATTGGGCATCGGTGTTCTTACTCTCTATGTTTTTACCCTCCATTTTTTCTTTCACCGCTCTGTCCGAAACATTGCTTGTTGCCTCGCCAGAGGGTTCCACATCGTTCTTATAAGGTTTGAGAGTGGTACCGTCGTTACGCAATGGAATGGCATATATGCGGGTGGAGTTGTTGTATAAGTAATCGAATTCAAAACTGCTGAATGTGAGATTGAAATCGCGATCGGAAAGGAAGAAAATATAATTTCCGTCTCGACTGAACACCGGACTTCCGTCGGAGAAAGAAGCATCGGTTAATTGCTGTTTCTTACCGGTCGACAGTTGATAAACCCATAGTGCCGACTGATAATTAGGGGCCGGTTTACTATAAACCACCCAGTCGCCATCATATGAAAATGAGTAATCTCTAATCTCATCGCTGGTAGCTTCATCTATAACGGTCTGTTTACCGGAAGTAGCGTCCACGAGCCAAAGTTTCAGGGTGCGATCACTATAGATAAGGTGTGTACTGCGAGGCGACCATTCAGGGGCATATTTCCAAGCCGCTGAACCATTTGTTATTTGTTTTGGCTTGGCACCCTCTCTATTCTCGAGGAAGTAAAGCTCATATTCACCGGTTGCATCGGAATAAAAAGCAATCTGTTTTCCATCGGGTGACCAACTGGGGAAGAGTTCCCGCACGCCCTGTGTGTTGGTGAGGTTGATTATTTCCCCTTTTTCTGTAGGTAAAGAGAAAATATCGCCACGCGCTTCAAATAATGCTCTTTTTCCGGAGGGCGACAGGCTGAAGCTGCCCACATAATTAGACACATTCCGGTAGTAAGGCTGCAAGTTGGGATTGTCGTAATTTATGGAGACCGTAATTTTCTCCGATTTATTTGTCGAAAGATCCAGTACATAAAGGTAACCACCATTTTCGTACACTAGCTTTCCATTATCGCCCGAAGGCCACATTACATCGAATGTTTCGTGATGTGTTATTTGCTCGTTTTTGCCGGTAGTGGTATTGTAGCGCCAGATATTGAGACGGGTATCCTGGTCGGAAGCATAGAAGATGTTATCGCCGTGCCATACAGGCCATTGGTCCGAACCACTCCATTGGGTAATCTGTTGAGCCTTGATATTTTGTAGGTCGTAGCTCCACAATTCGGTGGCACGTCCTCCCTTGTATCTCTTCCAAGTACGGAACTCGCGATCTACCGGTGTGAAGCAGAGTTTAGACCCGTCGGGAGAGTAGGTTGCAAAACCACCGTTAACTATAGGAAGCGACTCTTCGAGTCCCCCTTCTAGGGCGATTGTAAAGTAGCGGCCATTTCGATCTCCGAATGCACTGCGGTTAGCCCTAAAAAGGATACACTTACTGTCGGGTGTCCAGTCGAGCACCACATGGTCGAATCCACCTCGGGGAGGCATTTCTCCTATGGAGTTGTAGAATGTAAGCTGACGGGCTGTTCCCCCTTGTGAGGGCATTACCCAAATCTGACGGCTTCCGGAATATTCTGCCGAGAAGGCAATCCACTTGCCATCGGGAGAGATCTTGGGAAACAATTCGTTTCCGGGATGAGAAGTGAGACGCCGGGCGTTTCCGCCAACGGCGTCCACTGTCCATATGTCGCCTGCATATACAAAAGCGACTAAATTTCCATTGATATCAGGATAACGCAGCATTCGCGCGTCATCGATTGCAAAAGCCTGTAATACAAAGAGGCTTGTCAGGATTAGTGAAGTGATTTTTTGCATTTTTGGGATATTAAAAAACCAAATTTACAAAAACTTTTCCTCACTCCATAAGCCAGTTTGTAGGATTTTTCAAGAAAGAGTGTAAGGAGGGAGGCAGCTTTCTAGTATCTCCCTTGTTACCTCACCCGTCACGTTCTGGTTTTCACCATAAGCTGCACCGCGTTCGTTGAAGCGCTTGGCTATAATTTCGATGGTTTCTTCACCAATTCCTTCTTCCGACAAGCGAGTGGTCAGTCCGAGTGAACGATAAAAAGCCTCTGTCAATGCGATAGCTTTATTTGCACGTTCTTCGTCTGTACCTGTTGTAATACCGAATATACGTTCCCCATATTGAACCAGCTTTGCCTGTTTTTGGGGCTTCAATACACGTAACAGACCCGGCAATACAATAGCCAAAGAATGTCCATGAGTGGTGCCGTGAAGAGCCGTCAGTTCGTGACCAATATTGTGCGTAGCCCAGTCTTGTGTAATTCCCATGCGTATGAAATCGTTCAATGCAAGTGTGGCAGCTAGCATATAGTCGGCCATGAGATCATAGTCGTGCGGATTTTCTTTGATCTTTGGTGCAATCTCAATAATGGAAGAAAGTACCCCTTCCGCCCAACGATCCATGATGCGTGACTGTCCTGTAGTGGTCATATACTGCTCCATGACATGGGTAAATGCATCGGCAAGACCGCACGCAATTTGATGTTCAGAGAGAGAGTAGGTCACTTCCGGATCGAGAATTGAGAATCGAGGATAATCGCCAAAGAATCCATATTTCTCCTTTGTTTCATCTCTTGAGATTACAGCAGCACCATTCATTTCAGAGCCTGTTGCCGGTACAGTCATCACCGATGCAAACGCAATCTGTTCAGGTGCATATCCTTCCAGGACAATATCCCATGCCTCTTTTTCCGATGCAATGCCGGCCGCAATTAGCTTGGTACCATCGAGTACGGAGCCACCGCCTACCGCCAGTAGGTAATCGATCTTATTCTCTTTACCCAACTGAATTGCTTTACGCAATGTCTCCACGTGTGGATTGGGTTCAATACCCCAGAATTCAATGTAGTTACGTCCTTTGAGCGCTTCCTTTACCTGGTCGTACACGCAGTTGCGTTTCACGCTACCTCCCCCAAAGGTGAGCATTAGGTTTACGTTCTCGGGAAGCAGTTCCGGTAGTCTCGCAATCTCTCCTTTTCCGAAAACTAATTTAGTCGGGTTTTGAAAAACAAAATTCTTCATGTCTAATACGTTTATCTATACTATCTGTTGTGTAAGTTATGAATGTTCCACTAAAAATATCAATACATCCAGTTAAAACATCTTTGGATGCATGGTTGTTCAGCAACAAAGATACGTAGTAAATATGTTGTTCCATAGATAAAAAATATAAAAAAAAATATTGTACCTTTAGCCTCTGTGAATTAATAGACAAGTATCTAACATCTAAAATGTAAATTTATGGGATTCGCATTTCTTATCATTCTTGCACTAATCGTGCTGTTGCTTCTTTATGGAGTTTCTGTGTACAATAAGTTGGTTCGTTTGCGTGTCCTCGTTGAGGAAGCTTGGAGCGGTATCAATGTACAATTGAAAAAGAGACACGACCTCATACCTAACTTGGTGGAGACCGTGAAAGGGTATGCCACGCACGAAAAGGAAACATTTGAAAATGTAACCCAAGCAAGAGCAAATGCAATGCAGGCTACCGATGTGAAATCGCAAGAGGCTGCTGAAAACAACCTGAACAACGCCCTTGTTAAGTTGTTGGCTGTGGCTGAACAATATCCTGAACTAAAGGCAAACCAGAACTTCTTACAGTTGCAGAATCAGCTGAGCGTGATTGAATCGGATATTGAAAAATCGCGCAGATACTACAACGGCACGGTACGCGAAAAGAATATCATGATCGATACCTTCCCGAGCAACATTATTGCCAATATGTTTCAATTTACCAAGTCTCTCTTTTTCGAGCTTGAAAATGAGGCTGAAAAGGAGGTTCCACAGATAAAATTCTAATGCGCCAATTTCTTGTTTTTCTTCTTTTATTCCTCTCCTCGCTTTCACTTACGGCCCAAGAGGAAAAAATGATTGCATTCCATGCGGATATAAAACTCGACACCACAGGCTTGACTGTTGTGCGTGAACAGATTCGCATATATGCTGCTGGTGATATTTTTAAGCGAGGTATAACTAGAGCCTTGCCACTTAGTAGGCGAGATAAGGATAATAACCGCATAAAAATAACCTATCGAGTACAGGAGGTTTTACTGGATGGAAAATCGGTGAATTATTTTACCGAAAAGGAAAACGACGATCTAGTTATTTACGTGGGTGAAAGAGACAAGTTCCTTGATCCCGGTTATTATACCTATGAGCTGCTTTACGAAACAGGAGGGCATGTAGGGTTCTTTGAAAACTACGACGAACTTAGCTGGAACATTAACGGTGCTTCTGATAAAACAATTGATTCTGTAAGCGCAATCTTGTGGTTGCCTATAGAGGCTGAGATACTTGGTTTTCATTGTTATACCGGTCTATATGGCTCCACCGAAACAAACTGCATCACCGACATAAGAGATGATGGGACAATTTATACGATTGCAACGCTGTTGCCTCCTGGTGAGCAGCTTACACTCTCGGTTGGCTTCACCAAGGGTATTGTCACACAACCACCTGCACCCAAACCTCGAAAACTAACATGGTTTCACCGAAACGGGCTGTTTATCATTAGCTTAATATGGGTAGCTGTGTTGCTATTTTATTATATTCTCACCTGGCGTAAACATGGAATTGACCCACCAAAGCCGGTAGTCATTCCTCAGTTTTCACCACCAGATGGTCTATCGCCTGCAGCTGTCGGTATGTTACACAAAGGGCATTTTCTTGACGACCTAGTTACTGCTTCCATTGTAAATCTCTCGGTGAAAGGATTTATCCGTATTGAAGAGGTGATGGCAAAAGCAGGGCTCTTTGGTATGCGCCGCGACAGACGGTATTCTCTCGTCAAATTAAAAGAAAACGACGAGNNACTCGATGGCAAGTACGATGAGTCAATTGCGAATATGATGAGCGACTACCGCAAGAGCTTAACCAAACAATTTGGACCGATTTTGAGTGAGGGTATGAATCTGAAGTTTCATGTTTTCCCTTGGTTGATGTTCATTCTCTATGTAATTAGCCTCATTGGGTTTGCAAATGAGGAACTGCTTCGGTTCCAGCCGAACAAAATTGCGCTTATCGTAACGTTTCCCTTCTTGTTTATCAGCTATTTGGTGTATGCTTGGCTGATTATTCGTCCCGGGGAACGCAAACTCCATTATCGGTCTAATATTGAGGGATTGAAGATGTATATGGATGTGGCAGAAGAGAAGAGATTGCAGTTTTTTAATCCTCCCTCAGTTACACCCGATCTGTTTGAGCAGCTCCTGCCCTATGCTATCGCTCTTGATATGGAAAAGATATGGGGTGAGAAGTTCGAAAAAGAGTTGCTTTCTGCAACATTGCAGCCTGATTCGTATCACCCCGTGTGGTATACAGGATCGTATATGAGAGCCTCCATGTTGGCTCATTTATTGAACAGTACACTTTCCAATACAGTAAGTCATGCTGCTACACCACCTCAGCAAGCTTCGTCTGGTGGCGGAAATTGGAGCAGCGGATCATTCGGGGGAGGCTTCTCCGGCATGGGAGGTGGAGGCGGAAGAGTAGGAGGGTGGTGAACATCCTCCTTTTATTTTTGTTCATCTAGTAAATTGCGGTGATGGACAATGCGAAAGATACAATGCGATTCTATGTACTGAACGAACTTAATTATTCGGAGTTGCGTTCTGTAATCTTGAACCTCTATCTGCATGCATTCTCCACTGGTGAGCATGCGCAACATATAGATCTACGGGAAGCCGAAATTTGGGTGGATAGTCTAGTGCAACGAGGTACAGGTATATATGTTCTAGTGGGGGACAGGCTTGCTGGTGTAGTACTGGGGTTGCCACTTATGCACGACAAAGATTTTCCGGTGGATCGCCTACCCGAAATAAAAGTCGAAGAAACTTTTTACATTGCAGAGCTAATGGTGCATGCCGACCTACGCGGTCAGGGTATTGCCAAGTCATTAATCAGGGAGTTGCTATCTCTGATTGCAAAAACATATACCAACATTGTGATTCGTGTTTGGGAAGAGAATAAACCAGCCTTGTCGCTCTACACAAAAATGGGCTTTCACCCGGTAGCAACCATCACACAGACAAAAAAATATTTATCCGGTGAATCGTTTGAAATGAGTAAGATTTATTTACATATCAATTCTTTTTAATCTGTTTAACATGAACAATTTAATCACAAAAACAATCGATTTGCGCTCGGGAAATCCTGAAAGTAAAAAGCAGGAGATACGAGATTATTTTCTAAAAACCTGGGCCATTGATGAGTTGCTTTACACACAGTTGAAGTCGGATGAGGTATTTTATCACAGGGGAGATCCGTTGCGTCACATCATTCTCTTCTATTTGGGACACACTGCTGTGTTTTTTATCAACAAACTATATCTGGCTAGAATTATTGATAAACGTATAAATCCTAAGTTTGAGTCGATTTTTGCCATCGGCGTGGATGAAATGAGCTGGGATGATTTGGATAACAACCATTATGATTGGCCTCCAGTGCCGGAAGTCCGTGCCTATCGCGATGAGGCGAAAAGGGTGATTTTGAATGTGATCGATCATACATCGCTTGAACTACCTATTGGGTGGAACAATCCCTTTTGGATGATCATGATGGGTATTGAGCATGAACGGATACATCTTGAGACTTCGTCGGTATTAATACGACAGCTGCCGCTCGATTTGCTGAATAAAGGGCTCTTTGGTACTCGCTGTCCCGATGCCGGTCCTGCGCCGGAAAACAGTCTGATTCCTGTTTCAGGTGCATCAATGAACCTGGGTAAGCCTGCCGATCATCCTCTGTATGGTTGGGATAACGAATATGGTAGTTTTATGGAAGAGGTGTCTGATTTTGCAGCTGCTAAGTTTCTTACTTCGAATGGTGAATATCTGGCATTTATTGAAGATGATGGATATCACATAAAAGAATACTGGACTGAGGAGGGTTGGAACTGGCGCAACTTTAAACAGGCTGAGATGCCACTCTTTTGGAGGAGAGATGAGAAGGGTTATCGACTGCGTCTGGTAGCTGAAGAGATTGAAATGCCCTGGAACTGGCCGGTGGAGGTGAACTATTTGGAGGCAAAGGCTTTCTGCAATTGGAAGAGCGCGAAAACTGGTAATGTTTTCCGACTACCGACTGAAGCTGAGTGGTATCGTCTGCATGAAGTGGCACAACTGCAAGAAGTAACCGAATGGAAAAAGGCACCCGGTAATATCAACTTGGAATATTTCACATCGCCCTGTCCGGTGGACCGTTTTGCACAGGGTAACTTCTTCGATGTAATTGGTAATGTGTGGCAATGGACAGAAACGCCTATCACAGGCTATCCGGGTTTCAAAGTACACCCGATGTACGACGATTTTTCCACGCCTACTTTCGATGGGAAGCACAACCTGATTAAAGGTGGGTCTTGGATATCGACCGGAAACGAAGCTACCATCCACTCTCGTTATGCTTTTCGTAGACATTTTTATCAGCATGCAGGATTCCGGTATATTCAGTCCGATGCGCCTTTGAAAATTCAGCAGGCTGACTATGAGACGGATGGGGAAGTTGCTCTTTCATGTGAGGAAAACTGGGGTGACGCTTATACTACGGAACGAGCATTTCCTTTGTTGATGGCAGATGTTGTGCGTAACTTGTTGCAGGGTAATACCGATAAACGAATTCTCGATATGAATGCCGATACTGGGCGACTGGCGTTTGAACTGGCTCGCAACTGCAAGAATGTAACGGCTCTCGATTTTACGGCACGTATGATTCGTATGCCCATTCAATTGCAGGAACAGGGTTACATGCGCTACACCATGAAGGATGAGGGTGAGCTGGTGTTCTATCGGGATGTGGTGCTTGAGGATTTTGATCTTACTGCCGCCAAAGATCGGATTCTGTTTATGCAGGCAGATGCCATGAACCTTAAACCGATTTATACGGGGTATGATTTGATAGTGGTACCTGCATTGTTGGAAGAACTAAGCGACCCAGTGTTGTTCCTTTCGCAGATACATACACGATTGAATAATGATGGTTTGTTGGTGCTGGCGTCCGACTATGAGTGGAATCCTCATACAACGAAAAGGGAGAATTGGCCAGGTGGCTTCAAAGAAGATGGAGAGCCTGTTACTTCTCTTGAGGGAATCACAAAAATACTGGAGCCAAATTTCAATCGAGTGGGGGATCCGCTCGAATTGAAACGGACCCGAAAAAAATCGTCCCGACTTACCACACTACAAATATTACAGGTAACTGTTTGGAAGAAAAAATAATTACTCGTTGAACTAACGGGTGAGTGCACTGAATACATTTTCAATATCCTTCCTTTTCCGTTCATCCAAATCGGAAGAGGAGGGAGCTAGCACTTTTAATCCCTTGTCAACAATGTGGACATTAACCTCTGTACCAGTTTTCACCGGATCGCCATCAATGTGCATCACCCCCGGATGGGTACGTTTTATGTGGAGATTGCGGGTGAGCAGTGAGATCATCTTACTGTTCTTGTCAATATTCTTTGTAAAGAGCTGAATTGTGGTCTGCGGTATCTCCAACGCATTCAGGGGTTTTAAAATGGAGACATTCATCATACCATCTTCCATACTTGCACCGGGTGCAATGAAGGCGTCGTTCCCATACTGCGAGGCATTCGCACAGGTGAGGATAAAGGCTTTCTCGTGAAAAGTACCTTCGTCTGATGTAATCTCATACTCCTCAGCGCGAAAGTCTACTACACTCTCCAATACATTGCGCACATATCCGAGGGGACCCCTTTTTTTATCCTCTGCAAAACGGTCGCTTACAAATGCGTCGAAACCAAATCCACAGGTGCAAAAGAAAATATGTTCGTTGGCTATGCCATAATCAATTGTACGGGTATTCCCACGAAGGAGAATGTCAATCGCTTTTTCTGTATCCATGGGAATTCCAAGTTCACGGGCAAGTCCATTACCTGAACCAAGGGGGAGAATGCCAAGTGTGGTTTCAGTTTTTACAAGGGCACGTGCCACTTCATTTACCGTACCATCGCCACCGGCGGCTATCACATAGCGGTATTTCTTTTTGGCAGCTTTGTGGGCAATTTCAGTGGCATGTTCGGGATAACCGGTGACACGAATCATTAGATCAACCTTTTTCTGGTCGAAGGCTGAAGCTACCTCTTCGGCAATGTTCTTTTTGGATTCCGTGCCGGAAAAAGGATTGATAATAAGGCAAACTTTTTCTTTGGACATTTTGCACAAATTTTGGTTATTGGTATACAAAGATAAACAAATGGAGTTCTATTTTGTTTTAACCCTTTTTATTTGCCCTTTCGCTGATTGTTAATTACTTTTGCAGTGAAAGTTAAAAATTGAACTGAATGAGTCACCATAAAGGTTTTTCAAACCTCTCAGAAACAGCAGAATCATCTGCATTTATTCCCGACAGCATTATATTTGATATGGACGGTACCCTCTGGGATAACGTAAACTCTTATGCAATATGCTGGACACGGGGAATGGAAAAATTAGGCCATAAAAGAGAAGTTTCCCGCGAAGAGCTTATGGGACTAATGGGAAAAGAAATCCGACAAATGCTTAATGCAATAGTGCCGGAGTGGAATGAAAGAGATCAGGATAGACTATATGAGGCGGTTATTGAGTCGTATCAGGAACTGGTCCCCGTTATGAAACCGTTGATCTTTGATGGTGTGCTGGAAGGGCTGGAGCGTCTTTCCAAAAAGTATAAACTTTTCTTGTTGAGTAATTGTGAGGAAGGGGGACTGGTTAATTTTATGAAGCATACCAAAACTGGTCATCTTATTACAGACTATATGGAGCATGGGATGAACCTCAAGCCAAAGCATGAGAATATGAAATTAATTATCAACAAATATGGTCTGCAAAGGCCTGTTTATGTTGGTGATACTGATTCAGACAGAGTGCAATCGGAAATTGCAGGTGTTCCTTTTATTTTTGTGTCGTATGGATTCGGAGAAACGACAAAGTATGCATTAAAATTTGATTCCTTCACGAATCTGGTCGATTATTACCTCAGTCTTTGATGTATGCAATCGGTATTCATCTTGATTGTCATAGCTGTATATTTCGCTGTCCTGATGCTGGTTTCCTACCTTACCAGCAGAAAGGGATCAGGGAATGATGCCTTCTTCCGGGCTAACAAATCCTCTAAATGGTATGTGGTGGCAGTAGCCATGATTGGCACATCTATATCTGGAGTTACTTTTGTCTCGGTGCCGGGAATGGTCAGAAACCTCGACATGTCTTATATGCAGATGGTGATTGGCTTCTTTTTTGGCTATTTGGTCATTGCCTACGTTCTGCTGCCACTCTATTACCGACTGAACCTCACAACTATATATGGCTATCTAGAACAACGTTACGGTCCTAAATCCTACAAAACAGGAGCCTGGTTTTTCCTGATCTCAAAAATTGTTGGAGCTGCAGCAAGACTCTATCTGGTAGCTTTTATTATGCAAACGCTGATTTTCGATGCTTGGGGTGTTCCATTCATGATTACAGTGATTGGAATCATACTGATTATTTGGCTGTACAGTTTTAAAAGTGGCATTAAGACTATCATTTGGACTGACTGGTTACAGACCATCTTTTTCATTACATCTCTGGTCCTTATCGTATGGCAAGTGGCATTGAGACTGGATCTTGATTTCTTTGGTGTGGTAAATGCAATTAGGGAGAGTACGCACTCCCGAATTTTTATCTTTGACGACTGGGCATCAACCCAAAACTTTTTCAAACAGTTTTTTAGTGGTATGTTCATCACAATTGTGATGACCGGTCTGGATCAGGATCAAATGCAGAAAAACCTCACGATACGCACGCTTAAAGATGCGCAAAAGAATGTGGTGACCTACGGTCTTGCATTTACACCTATTAATTTACTTTTCCTCTCTTTGGGAGTACTTTTAATAATCTTTTCAGAGCATAAAGGAATTGCACTGCCTGCAATATCCGATAACCTACTTCCAATGATTGCCAGCGAACACTTAGGGCCGATAGTGCTGGGTATCTTTGTAGTGGGTATTGTGGCAGCTGCTTTCTCGAGTGCCGACTCGGCATTGACTGCTCTGACTACATCTTTCTGCGTGGATATTATGCACATGAAGACTGTTTCACTAACAAAAGAAGAGGAACGAAAAGACATTCGTACGCGCCGTATTGTCCATGTAACAATTAGTGCTGTATTTGTACTGATTATCTTGCTCATTAAAACAATTGGCTCCGACAGTATCATCAATGCAATCTACAAATTGGCATCCTATACGTATGGACCGTTACTGGGACTATATTTCTTTGGTCTTTATACCAAAGTTAAACCAATAGATAAGTTCGTACCTTGGGTAGCCATAGCTGCACCTATATTGTGTTTTGTTTTAGAGTCTTGTTTGAAACAATGGTTTGGATATAAGGTGGGATATGAATTGCTGCTATTGAATGGATTGATTACCGGACTTGGACTTTGGACTTTACGTATGAGACGGTTATAACTAAGTTGTTTTTTTGTACATTGTACGTATATCTGATCTCTTTTTATTGTGTTTTGTACATAACAAATTACTTGTACATTTGTACTCTTTTCTTTTTTCAAAACATGCACTGTTCGATTTGTCTAACATGTAATTCTCAAAGATATGCTCATTAAATCAGCCGAGTTCATTATCAGTAACACCGACTTCCGGAAATGCCCACAGGACGGAAAACCGGAGTATGCCTTTATTGGTCGCTCAAATGTGGGTAAATCGTCGCTCATCAACATGCTCACCAATCGTAAGGGATTGGCAATGACTTCTTCCACTCCTGGGAAAACATTGTTAATTAATCATTTTCTGATAAACAATGCATGGTACTTGGTCGATTTACCTGGTTATGGTTATGCACGAAGAGGAAAAGAAGGGAGAGAAAAAATTCGTCTCCTTATAGAGGATTATATATTGGGTAGAGAGGAGATGACAAATTTATTTGTGTTGATAGATTCTCGTCATGAGCCTCAGCAAATAGACTTGGAGTTTATGGAATGGCTGGGTGAAAATGGAATACCCTTTGCAATTGTTTTTACAAAAGCCGACAAACTAGGATCAGGTCGCCTCAATCAGAACATCATAAACTACAAAGAAAAACTTCTCGAAAGCTGGGAGGAACTTCCTCCAATCTTTGTAACTTCTTCAGAAAAAGGGGAGGGAAGAGATGAACTACTAGACTATATTGATAAAATTAATAAGTCGTTATAGCTATCTGCCAAAAGAGCCACCAATAATATCAAGCAGTTCATTGGTAATAGATTCCTGACGTAGTTTATTGTATTCCAGTCTTAATTCTTCAATGAGATTATCGGCATTGTCGGTAGCTATTTGCATGGCTGTCATACGTGCAGCATGTTCAGAAGTAACAGAGTCTGTATGAACTGTATATAGTTTAATCCGCAGTACTTTTGGAATCAGTTGATTCAGAATTGACTCACTATCAGGATCAATAATATATTCATCGGTTGATATATTTCTATAATCAATGTTCAAATCAATAGGGAGAAATGGTTCATACTGAACAATTTGTGAACCCTTGCTTCGAAAGTGTTGATAGATAAGTTCCACCCGATCGACCGTTTTGTTGAGGAACATTTTCGTCAGTTCATCAGCAATCGGTAAGGTTTTATCATAAGCTGGCTTAGCGCTTATATCCGAAAAGTTTCTCTGCACATGTAACCCCATATTTTTAGCAGCTTTTGCTACTTTGTCACCAATTGGGAAAATGAGTATATTTTCTTTTCCCAAATGGCTATAGGTGGAAACTACTGCTTGTAACTTGTCAGCAATATCGTTGTTGAACCTACCTGCCAGACTTGAATTGGACGAAAAAGCAACAATGGCTACTCGTTTAACAGGTCTTTGTTTCATATAGGGAGAGACAAACTCTTCTCCCTGTTGACTCAACACGAGTTGCAAGAGGTTGTTAAGTTTTTGCTCATAAGGGTATAAATTGCTGATGATCTGCTGAAACTTATGCAGTTTCGCAGAAGAAACCATCATCATTGCCGATGTAATCTTTTCGATTGACCGGATCGATTGAATCCTACCCTTTAACTCTTTTAACTCAGACATATTCTTATTATTTCAGAGATCTCACTATATTTGCAGCTACTGATTCGATGATAGCGGAAATCTCATCGTTTATTTCTCCACGTTGCAGTGGTTCTAAGACGTCAGTTCGATGACTAATTTCCATGAAATAGAGAAATTCTTTCTCGAATGTATCTATCTTATCTAGAGGTACATCCTTTAGTAGTCCGTGGGTTCCGCAGTAGAGTATGGCTACTTGATGACCAATACTCATAGGACTATGTAACGACTGAACAAGGAGTTCTTCATTTTTTCGTCCCTTGTCGATTACCATGGCTGTAACCGCATCCATATCACCTCCAAATTTAGAAAAGGCAGCTAGCTCCTGATACTGTGCTTGGTCGATCTTTAAAGTACCCGCCACTTTTTTCATAGCTTTTACCTGGGCATTTCCTCCAACCCTCGATACAGAGATACCTACATTAATAGCAGGACGTATACCCCTATTATAGAGATTGGTATCTAGAAATATCTGACCATCGGTTATAGAAATCACATTGGTTGGTATATATGCCGAAACGTCACCTGCTTGAGTCTCAATAATGGGTAAGGCTGTAAGGGAGCCTCCACCAGTTACATTATCTTTTATAGTCTCAGGAAGGTCATTCATATTTCTGGCTACCTCATTCTGAGAGATGATGCTAGCAGCTCTTTCTAACAACCTAGAATGAAGATAAAAGATGTCTCCGGGATAGGCTTCACGACCTGATGGACGTCGCAATATAAGCGAAACTTCACGATAGGCGACAGCCTGTTTGGAGAGATCATCGTACACAACGAGAGCATGTCTACCCGTGTCACGATAATATTCACCTGCTGCAGCTCCTGCAAATGGAGCGATGTAGCGCATAGCAGCAGAATCAGAACCACTTGCTACGATGACAGTTGTGTAGTCCAATGCCCCTTTCTCACTCAGCGTATTAACAAGAGATGCTACAGATGATCCTTTTTGTCCGATTGAAACATAGATACAGTAAACGGGATCACCCTTTTCAAAATTCTCTCTTTGATTAAGAATCGTATCTATGGCTATACTTGTTTTTCCGGTCTGACGATCTCCAATTATCAATTCACGCTGCCCTCTTCCAATAGGTATCATAGCATCTACAGCCTTTAGACCTGTTTGTAAAGGAGTCTTTACTGGCTGACGAAAAATAACTCCTGGTGATTTCCGCTCTAAGGGCATTTCTACCAATTTACCGTTGATGGGGCCTTTACCGTCTATTGGTTCACCAATTGGGGAGATTACCCTTCCCAGTAAGCCTTCACCTACAAATATGGAGGCAACACGTCCTGTTCTTTTCACTGTGAAACCCTCTTTAATGGTACTTGAGTCGCCAAGAAGGATAGCTCCCACGTTATCTTGTTCCAGGTTCATCACTATAGCTTGCATACCATTGTCGAACTCCAGCAGCTCATTTGATTCAGCATTCTGAAGTCCGAAGATACGAACAACGCCATCGCTCACGCTGATCACAACTCCTGTCTCATCGTATTTTACATTTGTGTCTATCCCTTCCAGTTGCATTCGCAACACTTCAGAGATTTCACTTATTTTGATTGAATTATCAGCCATTTTATCTTGTTAATACCCTTATTTATTTTGTGTTTTTTTGAATCTGTTCCTGATTCTTGTGAGCTCACCTTGAACACTTTCATCCCATTGATAGTTATCCAAGTTAAGTATAAAGCCACCGATAATATCTGTATCAACAACCAACTCCATTTCTAACTCTTTACCTGTGATCTTTATAATTCGTTCAATAAATTGTTGCTCCCTTTCCTTGTCGATTGCGACTGCAGTGATCAGCTTGCCATATTGTATATTGAATTTTTTTCGATAAAGTTCAACAAAGCGTAACGCAATGATTTGGAGGTGCTCCTCCCTCTCATTTCTCAATATGAGGTCAATCATTTTGTCGAGTGACGGTGGAACAGTTCCTCCGCAGGCTGTTATTATTATTCTCTTTTTATCGAGATTTGTTAAGCCAAGATTAGTAATTGAGCTCCGCAGTTTTGGAAAAGCTAGAAACATCTCCGACAGCAGCTTCATATTCTCATACACAGCCATCACCTCACCGGTTGATATGGCATAATCAAGTAAAGAACCTGCATATCTAGTGGAAATAAGCCCTGTATTCATACAGTTTAGGAATTAGAAATCTCAATCTCTTCAAATAGTCGATCAATCAACCTCAATTGATCTTCATTTGTGGATAATTTTTCACGAAGAATTCGTTCAGTAAGATCAATCGAAAGACGGGATACCTCATTCCGAATCGATCGTATTGCCTCTTCTTTTTCTGTCTGAATCTGATTCCGCGCAGCAATAATAATCTTTTCAGCCTCCTTTTGGGCCTCCTCTCTGGCTTGCACAATCAGGATTTCATTTTTACGTGCTGTCTCCTTAAGAATCAATGCCTGATCCTTGCGAGCTTGAATAAGTAATGCTTCACCCGTTTCTTTAACTCGTGCTAGTTCTTCCTGGGCTTTTCGGGCAGATTGGAGCGACTCTTCGATATAGTTGTACCTCTTATCCACCATTTTTAGAATAACCGGAAAACCATATTTACCAAGTACGAATAATACAATGCCAAATGAGAGCATCATCCAGAAAAGAAGACCGGGCTCGGGTGATAGTAACGACATAAACTAATTTAAATTAGAGAATAAAACCACAAACTACCACAGCAAATAATGCTACTCCTTCAATTAGAGCTGCAGAAATAATCATATTTGTGCGGATGTCGGATGCCGATTCAGGTTGACGTGCAATTCCTTCCATGGCTGAACTACCAATTTTGCCAATTCCGTAGCCTGCACTTATTGCAGCCAGACCAATACCCAATGCTGCACCCAAAGTCTCTAATCCCACTGCGTTGGATACTTGCAATAATACTGTTAGTAATGTCATGATGTTATTTTTAGTTGTTTATTATTTAATTGTTATATCTTCAATAAAAAGTTTTTTATTCGTCTAAATTGGTTTCTCGGAATGTGATACTCTAGCTTGACCGATGAAAACTGCTGAAAGAAGAGTAAATACGTATGCCTGAATGTAAGCGATAAGTAATTCCACAAAATCGATAAATACAGTGAATATAACAGAAACTATTGTCATACCAGCATTGATAGAGCTACCAAGGCTAACTGTGATAAAAATGAGTACGGTAAGACCCAGAACAATGGAGTGTCCTGCCATGATATTGGCAAAAAGACGCACCATTAAAGCAAAGGGTTTGGTTAGTAGGCCTACGATCTCTATAACCGGCATCAGTGGAATGGGTGCCTTTAGCCATGTTGGAACTTCGGGCCATAAAATATCAATATAATATGCTTTACTGCCATTCAGATTGACCACAAGAAAAGTAGCGACAGCAAGCACCATGGTCACCGCGATGTTTCCGGTCACGTTGGCTCCTCCTGGGAATAAAGGTATTAACCCCAATAGGTTATTTACAAATATAAAGAAGAATACTGTGAGTAAAAAGGGCGCAAATCGTTTGTAATCCTTTCCGACAGATGGTTTTATTATATCATCGTTTATCGTCATAATAAACATTTCCATGAGCCCAATAAATCCTTTTTTTGACTCCATCGGATTTCGATTCAACGATCGTGCTACACTCATGATGATGAAAATAAGCAGCAGTGAAGAAAAAAGCAATGAGACTGCATTCTTTGTAAGCGAAAGGTCCAAAGGACGTACTACATTTCCAATTAAATCAATTTCTATGATTTTCCCTTTGTATTTTCCATCGGTGGCAATTTGGAATCCCTCAACTGCATGCTCTCCATGATGAAAATGAGAGGCTGAAAAGAGATGCCAACCGGAGGTTTTACTATAAAGGATTATGGGAAGTGGTATTGAAAGGTCTTTTTCTCCGATAGTTGTGATATGCCATTCGTATGAGTCAGCCAAATGATCCAGAATAAATTCTTTCACATTCAACTCTTTGTTCATCGACACATTGCTATTCGCTGCGAAAAGTGAAGACGCAGAAAGCAAAAGCATGAAAACAGCAAGTAGGTTTTGAAGTAGTTTATCCTTTATCATCAATCAATATACGCTCAGGTTTGTACTTTGTGATTTTCCTTATGTTTGATATAGGTCTCCATCTTCAGGTAAATAAAGGTTTCCCATATCAGGTAGATGAAATAAAAAATGGCAAATATGATAGCAAAAGTTCGAATATTGGCTTTATCTACAATCCAGTAAATAAATAGAGTCGCAGCCGATGCAAATAACTTGATCATTCGCATGAGCATATACCTATTTACGACTTTCGCAGGTTTATTCGCATTATTATGATTAAACACATAGATGAAAAGAAGTCCCAGCAGATAAAAGAAAATGGGGATCAGAGGATAGCTCTCAAATAACATGTATGGCAAGAATCGTTTGAGTATGAACCACAAACCCAAACCTGTCACAAGAAATAAATTCGTGTGGTAGATTAAAAAATATCTAGACATTTTATTCATCTCTTCATCATTTAAATGAATATTCATCACAGATACTATGAGCCAATTACTTTATCGATTAGAATTGTCACCTTATTGTTATTCACTTCAACAAATCCATCTGTAATTGTTACTTCCCTCTCTTTATCTCCAACAGAAAATGCGAGTATTCCATTCTTTAGCAAAGAGATGATAGGGGCATGGTTGTTAAGTATCTGGAATGAACCAGTCTCACCCGGAAGGGAAATTGAATCTACTTCACCGTTGAAGTATGTCTTTTCAGGTGTTATGATTTCAAGTATCATTTCACGCTTTCGGTTTGTTGTAACATCAGCTCGCCTTTTTCAATGGCCTGTTCAATGGTTCCAACATTCATAAATGCCGCTTCTGGATAACGATCAAGTTCACCATCCAGTATCATCTGGAATCCTTTGATCGTGTCTTCAATGGATACCATAACGCCTGGGTGTCCAGTGTATTGTTCAGCCATGAAGAAAGGTTGAGACAAGAAACGTTGTACCTTGCGGGCTCGATTCACTGTTAGCCGATCTTCATCTGAGAGTTCCTCCATGCCGAGGATGGAGATTATATCCTGCAGTTCTTTATAACGTTGCAATATCTGTTTAACCCGCATGGCAGTATGGTAATGCAGATCACCCACAATCAACGGATCTAGAATGCGTGATGAAGACTCCAATGGATCCACAGCTGGGTAGATACCCAATGAGGCAATTTTGCGGCTGAGAACTGTAGAAGCATCAAGGTAGCTGAATGTAGTTGCTGGGGCAGGGTCCGTAAGGTCATCAGCCGGTACGTATACAGCCTGTACTGAAGTGATGGAACCATACTTGGTAGATGCAATACGCTCTTGCAAAGTTCCCATTTCCGAAGCCAGTGTGGGTTGGTAACCCACTGCTGAAGGCATACGACCTAAAAGGGCAGATACTTCGGAACCAGCCTGTACAAAGCGAAAGATGTTATCGATAAAAAGAAGAATATCACTACCTGTACCTCCAGCATCACGGAATGACTCTGCAACAGCAAGTCCTGTGAGGGCAACCGAAGCACGCGCACCAGGAGGCTCATTCATCTGCCCAAAAACCAGTGTTGCTTGCGACTTTTTAATTTCTTCGTAGTCAACATTGCTAAGATCCCAGTCACCAGCCTCCATTTTCTTTTTGAAATCCTCACCATAACGAATAACATTGGAGTCGATCATCTCTCTAAGTAGGTCATTTCCTTCACGAGTTCGTTCTCCAACACCTGCGAAGACAGAGAAACCGTTATGACCTTTAGCGATGTTATTTATCAGCTCCATGATGATTACGGTTTTTCCAACACCTGCACCGCCAAAGAGTCCAATTTTACCACCTTTAAGATAAGGTTGTAGAAGGTCAATTACCTTTATTCCGGTGAAAAGTACTTCTTCCGTTGTAACGAGATCTTCGAATTGCGGTGCTTTCCTATGGATTGGGTACTGATGATCACGTGAAAGTTTTGAGAGTCCGTCAATCGGACGACCGACAACATTTAGCAATCTCCCTTTTATCTGTTCTCCTACAGGAACACTAATTGGTCGGCCAAGTGATTTTACTGTGAGTCCACGACAGAGACCGTCTGTACTCTCCATAGCTACAGTACGAACGATATTATCTCCGATATGTTGTTGTACTTCAAGAAAAACTTCCTGACCATTGGGCCGTACTATATACAGTGCATCATATATTGATGGTAATCTTACCTCAAGTGGATTTGAGAAATCGAAATGTACATCCACCACTGGTCCGATTATCTGGGAAATATGCCCTATTAATTCAGCCATAAATAAACATTTTGTAATATGGGGCATTTACTTGACCCTTAGACAAAGATAAAAAAAAATTCCCAAATTTAGGGAATTTTTTAAAGTTTGTGTAATGTAATTTAAGAGCCACAAGCGAGACTTGAACTCGCGACCGACGCGTTACGAATGCGTTACTCTACCAACTGAGCTATTGTGGCTTATGTTTAGGGTTTGCAAAATTAGTAAAAAAAATTGTTCAGAAAAAAAAACGGGCTGTAAAATATCCAGCCCGTTTTCCCTAGTATTTAGCTTTTCCGAAAAATATTATTCAGCAGTTTTTTTAAGTTGTTGATTGGTCAACATTTTGTATGCAACAGGAGCTGCTACGAACAAACTGGTTACAGTACCTACAACAACACCAATAAGCATAGCGAATACGAAACTCCGTACAGCATCGCCTCCAAAGAAGAGGATACAGATGATTACCAAGATGGTACTCAAACCAGTATTAATAGTACGAGCAAGTGTTGCGTTCATTGAGTCGTTAAACAATGCAAGTAGACCACGTTTTGGATAGAGTTGCGTGTATTCACGCACACGGTCAAATACCACCACCTTATCGTTAATAGAGTAACCTACAATGGTAAGGATCGCCGCCACAAAAGTCTGGTCAATCTCCATGGAGAATGGCATCACCTTCCACAGTAACGAATAGAGACCAATCACCGCAAATGTATCTACCGCAAGTGCTGCTACAGTACCCACAGAGAATGCGAAGTTGTTAAAGCGGAAGAGTATATAAAGACCCATACAGATAAGAGCGATAGCCAATGCAAAGAATGCATTTCGAATCATATCCTCAGCGATACTTGGACCTACCTTCTGTGAACTTTGAATATGATCATCGATAGATTGTCCCGGTGTAATGAACTGTGCCAATCCTTCAGCCAAAAGGTCACGTAAATCCTGTTCAACAGTATCACTTTCTGTTTCGATCATGTAGTTGGTTGAGATACGTACCTGATTGCTAGTACCGATGGTGATTACGCGTACTGATTCTCCAAAGATAGGAGCCAGTGCATCTTGCACATCACCTGTCTTAACAGGTTGGTCGAAGCGTACAATATAGTTACGTCCACCGGTAAAATCGATACCCACGTTCATCTTCAGTGTAAAGAGAGAAATAACACTTACTACAACGAAGATTGCAATACCCAATAATACCTTCTTGCTGTTATGAATAAAGTTGAAGTTATATTCTCTGAACATTGCAGACGAGAAGGCAGTATTGAATGTTAGACTTTGCCATTTACCCTTTGCAAAACGGTTCTCATATACTAGACGAGTCATGTATACAGCAGTGAGGAACGAAGCGATAATACCGATGATCAGGGTGATAGCGAATCCTCTGATGGCACCTGCACCAAAAATTGCAAGAATGATACCCGTGATGATTGTTGTTAAGTTAGAGTCGAAGATCGCAGAGAAGGCATTTTTGTATCCATCCTCAAGTGCTCTACGAAGTGTTTTGCCTGCAGCAAGTTCCTCTTTAATACGTTCATTAATAAGTACGTTCGCATCTACTGCCATCGCAAGAGATAAAATCATACCGGCAATACCTGGTAGTGTGAGAACAGCCTGGAATGCCGCAAGTGCGCCTAGCGTAAAGAAGAAGTTTAACAGCAGTGCTCCGTTAATCACCATACCCGGAATAAAACCGTAAAGTATACAGGTGAAGATGAACAATACAATAAGTGCTATGATGAATGATACATAACCATCCTTAATGGCTTCTTGTCCAAGTGAAGGACCAACCACATCTTCCTGTACAATTCGTACACCGGCTTGCATCTTACCCGATTTGAGTACGTTCTCCAAGTCTTGTGCCTCTTGTGGTGTGAAGTTACCGGTGATAGAAGAGCGACCCCCATCGATTCGTCCGTTCACTGTTGGAGCAGAATATACATAATTGTCGAGTAGTATGGCGATTGATTTACCAACCTCTGCCCCTGTGATTGTAGACCAGCGACTAGCTCCAGATGAGTTCATAGTCATGGTTACTTCCCATGCAGAACCATTCTGACCTTGGTCGGCACGTGCATTTGTAACCACATCGCCACCCAACGCAGGGCCTCGTTTACTGCCGTCACCTTTAAGAGCATACAATTGGAAGTAAGTTTCACGTTGGTCAATTGCTTTGAAACCCCATTTAAATTTGACATCTGACGGGAAAACATCTTTGTATTTATCGAGTAGGAAGTTTACTGCAGCGGTGTCAAGTTTTGAAACACTACCTACAATTGGTCCTGATACTCCGCTCATTGCGAAATAAGGCTCGTTGAAATATTCAATGAAACTTTTGGTAATCAATATTTCGCTTTCATCTTCAGTGAGTACTGTTGTCGATGCGTCAGCCACATCAAGCAGTTGTGCAGTCAATGAGTCTTGCTGTGATGTTTCTACCTCAGCTGTTTCACTTGTAGCACTTCTTTTAGCCATTGCATATTCGCTCGATCTGGCATTTAATTCATTGAAGAACATACCCAATTCATTCACGTTGTATGTCTTCCAGAATTCAAGGTTGGCACTACCTTGGAGTAGGTTACGAACACGATCAGGTTCGGTGATACCCGGAAGTTCCACCAATATGCGTTCAGCACGATCAAGTCGTTGAATGTTGGGAGCTACTACACCAAAACGGTCTATACGAGTAGCCAATACATTGAATGAATTGTCGGCAACACTTTTCAATTCGTTACGTAATACTGAAATTACATCGCTGTTACTTGCAGTGGGGGATACCCTGTCGCTCATGGTGACACTGAAAATGTTGGCCAGCTTTCCATCAGGACTGATACGATCGTAATTTTGCTGGAACAGGGTAATGAAGTCGGCAGAACTTCCCTTTCGATTCTGAACGATGGTCTCCTTCAGTGCTTGATTGAACAACGGATCGTCGGTGTTTGCTAATGATGCAATTACCTGCGAAGCGTCAATCTCGAGGACAACGTTCATACCGCCTTTAAGGTCAAGACCTAGGCCGATTTCTTTTTCACGAATTTGTTTCAGTGTGTAGTTCAGATACACTTTCTCCGTAGACAGCGAATCAAAATAATGATTCTTCAGGGCTAAGTTTCCATTGGCGTATTGATCCGCTTTCTTGTTATACTGTCTTCCTACTACAGTGAAAGACAAATAGAACAAACAGATAGCCGTAAGGATAATACTGAAAACTTGAATAAATCCTTTGTTTTGCATTTCAATATTACTTTTGTTTACAATTTACTATTTCTCAGGTTACTAACTGATTTGATAATTAAAAATTTAAGGCACAGTAAATGCCCTTTTGTTTTTGAGCGTGCAAATATACGTTTTTTTATCTTTCTTAAGAAGAAAAATGCCGGATTATTTTCTTTCTAATAATCCGGCAAATTTCGATGTAGATTATTATTCTATAAAACCTCTGTTTTTGAGCAAGTAAACGGGGTTAGGCTCAGCGCCTCTGAATTTCTTATAAAGTGTCATCGGGTCATCTGTGTTACCTTTCGAGAGCACATTGTCGCGGAACAATTTTGCCGTTTCCTTATCGAAGATTCCCTTTTCAACAAATGCTTGGAATGCGTCAGCATCTAAAACTTCAGCCCAAAGATAAGCATAGTATCCTGCCGAATAACCACCACTGAAGATGTGAGAGAAGTATGTGCTGCGATAGCGAGGAATAATTTCGTCGATCAAGCCAATTTTTGCCATGGACTGTTTTTCAAATTCGCGCACATTGATCTCTTTCTTCACACGTTGGGTATGATAATCCATATCGAGCAGGGCTGCAGCAACAAATTCAGTAGTTGTAAAACCCATGTTGAATTTCGAAGCAGCGTCAATTTTTGCAATCAGTTCATCGGGTATTACTTCACCTGTTTGATAATGTGTAGCGTATAGCTTCAATACATCGGGGTGGAATGCCCAATGTTCCATAACTTGAGAAGGTAGTTCTACAAAGTCACGCGAAACGCTTGTGCCTGAAAGACCGGCGTAGTTCACATTCGAAAGCATTCCGTGCAGAGCATGTCCAAATTCATGGAAGAGTGTTTCAACCTCATCGAGAGTGAGTAGGGAAGGAGTAGTTTCGGTTGGGCGTGTGAAGTTACCCACGTTGAACACAAGAGGACGAATATTTTCACCATTCAGTACTTGTTGACCGCGGAAGCTGCTCATCCAGGCACCAGCACCTTTTCCAGCTCTTGGAAAATAGTCTGTATAGAAGATAGCCACATGTGAACCATCAGCATCCGTAACTTCATAAACCTCAACTTCGGGGTGATAAACTGCAATGTTATCAAGTTTTTTAAAGTTTAGGCCATAAAGCTTGTTGGCTACTGTAAATACACCTTCGCGCACATTTTCCATTTTGAAATAGGGCTTCAGCTCCTCTTCGTTAAGTGCATATTTCTGCTGACGTAGTTTCTCAGTATAATACCACCAGTCCCACGATGCTAGTTTAAAGTTCCCACCTTCTTCGTCAATAAGTTTCTGTAGCTCTGCCGCTTCTTTCTTGGCTTGAGCCAACGCATATCCCCATACTTCATTCAGAAGTTTGTATACATTTTCTGGACTCTTCGCCATGTTTTCGGCGAGAATATAATCAGCGTGTGTGTCGAAACCCAGTAATTGGGCTTTTTCTATGCGTAGGTTGACAATTTTGTTGATGATTTTTTTGTTATCGTTATCGTTGTCATTGTCGCCACGCATATACATAGCTTTATACAGTTTTTCACGTAGTTCTCGTTTGTCGGCATATTGCAAGAATGGCAACCAGCTTGGTTTCTGCAGGCCAAAAACCCATTTACCCTCTTCACCAGCAGCTTTAGCCGCATCGGCTGCAGCAGCTATCACACCTTCGGGCAATCCTGCAAGGTCCTCTTCGTTGTCAATAATCAATTTAAACCCATTTGTTTCTTTCAATAAGTTGTTTCCAAACGTAAGGGTGAGTGCTGACATTTCTTTGTTGATCTCACGAAGCCTTGTTTTTTCGGCCTCTCCCAACATAATTCCCGAACGAACAAACCCTTTGTATTTATCTTCCAACAGTCGGAACTGCTCGGTAGTGAGGTTCATTCCGGTGGTGTCATCATAAACAGCCTTGATGCGGTTAAACAATTTTTCGTTGAGGTTGATGTTGTCTCTGTGTTCCGACAAGAGCGGAGAAAGCTCCACCGCTAATGCCTGAATTGAGTCGTTTGTCTCCGCACCTTTCAACCCGGAGAAAACCCTAGAGACGCGAGATAGCAATTTGCCGCTATTATCGAGAGCCACAATTGTGTTTTCGAAAGTAGGCGCTTCGGGATTGTTAACGATTGCCTCAATTTCGGCAGATTCCTCCTCTATACCAATTAAAAAAGCAGGCCTAAAATCGGCGAATTCAATTTTATCAAAAGGCGGTGTTCCGTAAGGGGTGTCAAACTCTGTGAAAAAGATCGATCCTTTTTCACCGGACGCTGTGTCCGATTTCTGTGAGTTGTTGCATGCGATTAAAGACATAAATGCAAATGTAAAAAATAAGACTCTCTTCATGAGCGTAAAAAATTTTGATTACGAATATCAATTGTTAAATAATCTCAGTCAATGTGTTGTATGGCGCAAAGTTAATCAATTTTATCAAAAACCGTAGAGCACTTTCCCTATTTCCCCTGCCAAAACATAGAGATGTGCCGGGCCGATATAACGATTTAAAAACTGATGAACAATATTGCGAATATCCGTTGACTCTTATTGTGTAATTAGCATCAAAGATAATCATTTTAATTCGATATACATACTCTTTTCATATCCTTTTATCATCTATGTAAGAGTCTGTTGCCGAATCTTTCAAATCATTTAACTAAAACAAATAGTTTATTAACTAAACAAAATAGTTGACAAACTAAAACATATAGTTATATTTGCACCGTGATCCGATTGTCACCAGAACATGTAATGAATATGCTAGTTTTTAATGAATAACCATCAATATATTGATAATATGCAGATATTTAAAGAATTAACAATCAAAGAAGAAGAAGTGATGAATCTTTTTTGGGCGGAAGGTCCTTTGTTTGTGAAGCAGTTGGTGGAGAAGTATCCCGATCCCAAGCCCCATTTCAATACCCTATCCACCTACGTTCGTTCGCTGGAAGAGAAAGGATATCTTTCTCACGAGGAGTTGGGACCTACCTACCGTTATTTTCCCATTGTCTCAGAAGAGCAATATCGAAAAAGTAACCTGAAGAATGTAGTGCAAAAGTATTTTGATAACTCCTACTTGCATGTAGTCTCTTCGTTGATAAAAGAAAATGACATCACCGTAGAGGAAATAAGAAAACTGCTGGAGGAGGTTGAAAAAACAAACGACAAATAATTATTGACTATGGAATCATTGTTTTTTTATCTGCTGCGAGCATCAGTGCTGATGGTGCTGTTCTATGGCATATACCGTCTTTTCTTTGCCCAAAATACATTTCATGCTGCCAACCGTTTGACTTTGTTGTGTATGCAGCTGATGATCACCGTACTGCCACTATTTCGTTACAATTTCCTACTAAAGGAGGATGCAAATGTGGCAAGTAATACCTCTTCGGTCGATTATACAACTCTAATTGACAATTCATTGGTATTAGATCGCACATCCCCTGAAATACCGTGGACCGAAATACTTTTTGGTCTATTCATTCTCGGATTTCTTTTTACCTTATTTCGTTACCTGATTGGTTTGTACCAGATTATACACATCATCCGAACATCAGAAAAGCAAATGCAGGGAGATCGCACCATACTCTGTGTTACCGATAAAATAGTATCTCCTTTCAGTTGGATGCGCTACGTCGTAATCACGCGTGCAGAGTTATCGGAGAGTCACGAAGCGATCATTCATCACGAAAAAGCACACATGCAGCTGCATCACTCGTTCGATATGATCCTGTTCGATCTATTTACCGCAATCTTCTGGTTCAATCCTTTCTCGTGGCTTATGCGACGGGCGATGCAGTCGATACATGAATACCAGGCCGATGATCACGTACTCCGTCAGGGAGTCGACACCAAACAATACCAACTATTATTAATCCGCAAAAGTGCTGGTGAATTTAAATTTGCCTTGGCAAATAATTTCCGTCAACGCGATTTGCACAAACGAATTAAAATGATGAAGAAAAGCAAAACAGACCAACAAATGAAATGGGTCTATGCAATGGTTCTACCCGCACTCTTCCTGTCCATGACCCTACTTTCCGTTCCCACACTCAATGCAAAAACAACCCTGATGCAAAATGACGCAACCCTGATGCCAAAAGAAACTGCCATGCCGATCGATACGGGAGTGGTTGAGGTCAGAGTAATTGGTTATGGCAAAATGGATAGTACAAAAATGAGCAATGTTCCACTAGTGATTGTGAACGGGAAAAAGGTTACGAGAGAAGAGCTTGAAGGTTTACAACCCGATGAAATCGAAGCCATCAATGTTATAAAGGATAAAAAAGATACCGAAGCTTATGGCGAAGAGGGTCGCGAAGGAGTAATACTCATCAAAACAAACAAGAAGATTGTGGATGGGGACACATCGGAGGTTCTTTTTACGGGTACTACAAAAGGTACTGTAAGAAAAATGATGGATAAGTTGACTGAGAATACACCTGTTCGCGTACATCAATTTAGTGGAAGTAAACCTTTAATTATTATTGATGGGGAGAAAATGGCCTATGATTTTAAAATAAACAGTATTAATCCCAGCGAAATAGAATCTATTGAGGTGTTGAAAAATAACAGTTCTATAGATTTCTATGGCGAAGAAGCCAAAGATGGTGTGATCATCATCACGCGAAAGAAGAAAAACAAGTAATTAAGTACCCCCCAAAAAAAACAGATACAGACTCTACTTAATTTTGTACTATAACTGTGCCGTAGCGGTATAGGCGTCGTGATAAAAAATCAGTGTGCGCTTATCCGCTTTGGCTTTATCCATGAAACGCTTTTTCTCCTCCATGGCAATCGCCACGCTGTTGTCATATGCCGAAAGCCAACTCAGAGCCAGGTTGAGCGAGGTAGGAACCACATCGCCGGGAAACGCATAGTTCCCCACTTCGGTCTCAAACAGCACCGCAATTTGTCCGGGTGTGTGTCCGTCGTACAGTTCAAGTCGCACATGTTCATTGAGTTGCATATCTTCCAGTACAAACTGCAATTGCCCCGAATCGTAGACCGGTTCAATGTTTTCAGGATAGAAAGATCCCTGTTCGAAAAGCGACGGGTTACGGTAGTTCTGCCACTGCTTCAAGCTTAGGTGATAAGTGGCATTGGGATAAGTAGGCACGGCCTTTTGTTGATCGTTAAAAACCGTACTCCCTCCACAATGATCGAAATGTAGGTGGGTGAGAATCACATCGGTCACTTCTTCCGGTTCATACCCTATCTTGCGGATCTCATCCCGAATATCCTTCTGGTCGAAAGGTTGAAAGAACTTCAGTTTTGCCGTATGCTTGTTTCCGATTCCGTTATCAACCAATATCCGACGGTCGCCACTCACAATGAAAAGGCAGCGTAGCGACATGATACACATATTTTTTTCGTCTACCTTGTACTTCGCCGACCAGTATTTTTTAGGCACCGGTCCGAACATCACACCACCATCACCTTGAAAATAGCCCGATTCAATGATGTGAAATGAGGTGTCGTTTTGTTGAAAAGTGCGCATAATGTTGTATTTTTGTGGCAAATTTAGTGAAAAGATTTGGGTAACAAATCTGCCGAACATCCAACACCCCTATGAACATACCGAAAAAAAAGGATAATATTGCTGAGTACCTCCTTTATATGTGGCAAACAGAAGACCTTTTGCGTGCATGTGAGCTGGATATAGATAAAGTGCAGCAATCCATCATCAATTCTACTTATCAGACGGTGGAAGAGCGTGATGCTGCACGCGATTGGTATGAGGGACTGATCATGATGATGAAGTCTGAAAACCTACGGAGTGAAGGTCATCTCCAGATTAACAAGAACATCATCATTGAACTGACCGATTTGCACTTGCAGTTGCTGAAAGATCCCCGGGAATCGGATTATATTGCCCTCTATTACAACACCCTACCGCACATCGTTGCCGTACGGGCCAAGTCTGCTGACAAGCATATCTCGGAGATAGAAACCTGTTTTACCGCTCTCTACGGGTACATGCTCCTAAAGCTACAACAGCGTGAGATATCAGCCGAAACGCAGGCTTCTGTAAAACAAATCACGGCAATGCTTCGATTGCTATCGTTGAAGTACAAAACGATGGATGAAGAGGATCCGGATATATATTAAATGATATGGCAATTTTTACAGGAATTAGCAAAGCGTTGGGAGGAACTGAGACTGAGAAGCACCAGCCGCAGTTCTATTACGGTCTGGTACTAAAGAATGTACTGGTTACAGGTGCCAGCGGACAACTGGGCAGTGAGCTCAAAGAGCGTACTTCCCGAATGAATCTCCCTTTCCGTTTCTTTTTTACCGATGTCGACACACTGGATATTACCAACATAAATCAGATTGATGCCTTTGTGGCAGAGAACCACATTCAGTATCTTATCAATTGTGCCGCATATACTGCGGTGGACAAGGCTGAGTTGGATGTGGAGAAAGCCACAATGATCAATGCTACCGCCGTTTCCCATATCGCGCAAACTGCGGTGAAATATGGGGTAAAGGTAATACACATCTCCACCGACTTTGTTTTTGATGGCACATCCACCGTCCCCTATAAGGAGACAGCGACAGCCCAACCTTTGTCGGTATATGGCAAAACTAAGCTGGCAGGAGAAGAGGCCCTTCAGGCTGCGGCGGGGGAGGAGTGGATTATCCTTCGCACCTCCTGGTTGTATTCCACATTCGGTAATAACTTTGTCAAAACAATGATTCGCCTCATGAACGAGCGGGAGCGACTGACCATTGTCGATGACCAATGGGGTTGCCCAACCTATGCGGCCGATTTGGCAGAGATGGTGATTCACATTCTGCAGTTCACCGAAGAGCAGGAATGGAGGAGTGGCCTCTATCACTTTTCAAATAACGGAGCAACCACCTGGTTCCGGTTTGCCGAAACAATCAAAAAGTTAGCTGGTATCACCACGTGTGAGCTCATCCCCATACAATCGCATGAATATCCGTCTGCTGCTCGCCGACCGGCATACAGTGTGATGGATCTGTCCAAAACAACATCCACTTTTAACGTAGAAATTCCTTCATGGGAGAAATCCCTGGAACGCTGTATCCACAAATTACAGAATGATTGAGACTTGGACACAAACGATTTTTACGATTTAATATTACACAATGACATTCAAAGAAGAAATAGAAAGACGACGGACCTTTGCCGTAATCAGTCACCCCGACGCGGGTAAAACCACACTTACTGAGAAATTGCTACTTTTCGGTGGCGCCATCCACGTAGCGGGAGCTGTTAAATCGAACAAGATCAAAAAGACGGCTACCTCCGACTGGATGGAGATTGAGAAACAGCGTGGTATCTCGGTCGCCACCTCCGTCATGGGTTTTGAATACCGCGACTACAAAATAAACATCCTCGACACTCCCGGTCACCAGGACTTTGCGGAAGACACCTTCCGTACGCTCACCGCTGTGGATAGCGTAATTGTGGTGGTCGACGTCGCAAAAGGGGTGGAGACCCAAACACGCAAGTTGATGGAAGTATGCCGTATGCGCAAGACGCCAGTGATGATCTTCGTCAACAAGATGGACCGTGAAGGAAAGGATCCATTCGACATCCTCGATGAGTTGGAGGAGGAACTGCAGATTGCGGTGCGCCCCTTGAGTTGGCCCATCGACCAAGGCGAGCGCTTCAAGGGTGTCTACAACCTCTATCAAGAGAGTCTCGACCTTTATCAACCCGGCAAGCAGGTTATCACAAAATCGGTGCAGCTCAATCTGGCATCGTCCGATTTGGAAACGCATATTGGCGACAAACTATCGCAAAAGCTGCGCGACGATGTGGAGTTGATCACCGAAGTCTACGAACCCTTTAAACAAGAATCCTATCTAGCCGGTGAGCTGGCGCCCGTCTTCTTTGGATCGGCATTGAATAACTTTGGTGTGAAGGAGCTGCTCGACTGTTTTGTGGAGATTGCCCCGTCGCCACGACCCGTGCAAACCGAAGAACGGACTGTAAACCCGTTGGAGGATGAGTTCAGCGGTTTCGTTTTCAAGATTCACGCCAACATGGACCCCAATCACCGCTCCTGTATTGCATTCGTGAAAGTCTGTTCCGGTAAGTTCGAGCGCAATGTAAATTACAAACATGTGCGCTTTAACCGACTAATGAAGTTCTCTTCTCCCACCGCCTTCATGGCGCAAAAGAAAGAGATATTGGACGAAGCATTTGCAGGCGATATTGTAGGCTTGCCCGACAACGGTAACTTTAAGATTGGTGATACCCTCACTTCTGGTGAAATGCTGCATTTCAAAGGACTACCCAGCTTCTCGCCTGAGATGTTCAAATACATTGAGAATGCCGACCCCATGAAGTCGAAACAGCTGCAGCGAGGCATCGAGCAACTCATGGATGAAGGTGTTGCCCAGCTCTTTGTGAACCAGTTTAACGGTCGCAAGATCATTGGAACGGTGGGACAGCTTCAGTTTGAGGTTATCCAATACCGACTCCTGCATGAATATGGAGCACAATGCCGTTGGGAGCCCATCAACCTCTATAAAGCATGCTGGATTGAGAGCGACGATGTGGCACAGTTGGCCGATTTCAAAAAGCGCAAATTCCAATACATGGCCCACGATAAAGAGGGCCGCGATGTCTTCCTCGCTGAATCAAGCTACATATTGATGATGGCGCAGCAGGATTTCAAGAACATCCGTTTTCACTTCAACTCCGAGTTCTGATTTCCAGCTAAATGTACGGTCATTTGTGGGAACGGGATATTCAGTCCATTTTCCACAAGTGACTCATATACCTGTTCGTTCAAGTCGAATGTTACTGTCCAGTAGTCTGGGGTGAGCGTCCATACTCTCAGTATAAAATCGATGGAGCTGTCGTTCATCTTCACCATCCGCGACAGGGGTGGCGGATCTTTCAAAACCAATGGGTGTCGATCTGCAATGTCAAGCAATAGACGTTTCACAAGCGCCACATCAGAACCGTAATCCACTTTAACCGTCAATTCCACACGACGAGATGTCTGTGTGTTGTAGTTGACAATGTTACCGGTTGAAAGAGGACCGTTCGGAATATGTATTGTTTTATTATCGGCGGTTGTTAAGGTAGTATATAGAATGCCCACCGACTGCACCGTTCCTGCAACGCTTTGTGCTTCAATATAATCTCCACCTTTAAAGGGCTTGTTGAAGAGCAGCATCACACCACCTGCAAAGTTGGCCAGATTATCCTTCACTGCCAGACCAACAGCCAGACCTACCGAACCAATGATTGCAGCAATTGAGACTGTTTTTGTACCAACTATATTAATTATAAAAATAATTAGCGCGGCAAAAAGTGCAATATTCAGTATGTTCAAAAGGAAGCTGCGCAGAGCACGATCTTCAATGCGTCTGTTGAAAATCTTTCCCACAAATCTGGCAACCCGTTTAATGACCCATTTTCCCACATAGAAAATAACCAGGGCTATTAACAGTTTTCCCATGATGTCGATACTTCCTGTAAGGAAATGATCGGCAAGTTCATCGAACCTTCCTTCTTTTATTAATTCGGCCGTCGAACTTTTGGGTTTGTCTGCCAATGGAGAGTTTAACAAGGAACTTAGAATATCGTTTTCTGAACCGTTAAGAGTAAATGGCATATTCATTATTGTTTAATCGTGAAAAGACAAAGATAAAGATTTTTGATTAAATTTGTCGATTCTATCAGCTTATCAAAACGGTATATGCGACAAACATTACAATTCCTGTTATTCCTATTTTTACTCCCGGTCACGCTCCATGCTCAACGTTACGAAGAGCTTGTTGAACAGACCGCCGCCCTCATCGAAGAGAACGATCTGGAGACTGCCGCTCAAATGCTTCAGAAGGCAATGTCACTCGATCCTGCAAATGAGAACAACCCCATGCTTCTCCTTAATCTGGGAATACTGCAACGTCAGATAGGTTTGCTCGACGATGCATACATCTCATTCACTGCCTCCATGGGCAATAATCCCATGCCTGCATTGGTGCTACACAACCGAGCCTCCTTACTATGTGAAATGGAGCGATTTGACGAAGCTATGGAGGACTATAGCCGGATAATCCAACTTTTCCCCAACGATGTGGAGGCCTATTACCGCCGGGGTTTGTTGTTTTTGGAACAACACGACAGAGAAAAAGCAGAGGCTGATTTCATCAAATCGGAGCAGATCGACCCCAATAATCTCTTTACAAAATTGAGTAAAGCATTGGTATATAAGCTCGATGATGACTGGGAGGGTGCTGAAAAAGTATATACATCGCTTATCAATTCCGACAAACAAGCAGATCCAAGCTTCTTTTTGAACAGGGCCGAGTGTTATGTTAATACCGGACAGATTTTCAAGGCTTCTGCCGATTTGAGGGTTATTGAAAACAAGCAATTACACAATCCCTACTTCTTTATCCTACGCGGTCGTGTGCGGTTAGAGCAATTCGACAAGGTTGCAGCGCGTGCCGATTTTAAAAAGGCCGGGGAGCTAGGTTACGATGCGACACTTCTTGATCCTTGGTTGAAAAAAACAGAATAATAACCTGGTTAAGTTTGGCTTTCTCTACACAATCTTGATACGTGGGTTTCGATCATGTAACTCGGCTATCAATGCATCAATTTCCGATTCTTTTACTCGAAGTATTTCAAAACCTCGCACCAAATCAAGACGTAGCTGATTCTTTTTTTGCTTCTTCAAACCTACAATATCTCCAATCGCAATTCTCTTGCTTTTTATGAAGATTTTTAAAACAAATCGTACTTCTAGAAAATTTAATTCTGTGATAGCATACTCTTTTATCGTTACAGAAAGAAGTAACAATAGGGCAAAGATCATATAGAATAAGTTAATCCAGAGTCTTTCTGATTGTATATATCCATAAATTACAAATCCTAGTAGCAACACAGTAAATGCCACCCAATAAACGATTATTGGACCATTATCGGCTTTGAATTTTTTCTCTTCCATTTGCGATATTAAATTATAAATTCATCCTGAATCGTTTCAATGTTATGTTCAAAGTTATGAAATTTGAATTGTAAAGGTGTAAAAATCGCAGGTAAAGTGTAAATCAATATCAGAACGAGACAACGAGACACTTTGTTCGGTACCCCTCCGTAACCCCTCTGTTACCCCTCTGTTACCCCTCTGTATATTCCTTATAAAAAATAAGACAAGCATACAAGAAGGTACGGAGTATGTTTCCAAAAAAAGGCTGCCTCTTCTTTTTAAAGAGACAGCCTTCAGATGTGATGTGTAAGTCAGGCCATTTACCCGTCGGCTTTATGGCTCAAGAACACCTTAGTTCAATCGAATTTCATCGACAAAGATATAGGCTCGACGCCCTTTGCCAACATGCCAATCGGCAATATTGGAGGGTTTCACGGTAACCTTGAAATAACGTGCTGTAACCGGTTCAAACGAGAGAGAGTGAACAGAGATATCGCTCCAATTGTCGGTATGTTCATCGGTAATGGCTAGTGTAGCAACAGAGGTGAACGTTTTATTGTTGTCCGATGCTTCGATGATAATTTCCGATGCATCGAAGATCCAGTCGCCCGTTACTACTGCATTGCGCACTTCGGCATTGCTTATTTCTGTGGGTTGGAGCATATCTATCACCGCCACCAAGTCTACTCCCGGAAACCCAATCCAGCGACCCGACCTGTAATTGGTGTTGCTTCCGTTCAGTCCATCTACCAACATGGGAGCACCCCCATAGGTGTAATTTTCAGCGGGTGAAGTCAGCAGTTCGATGGGCATGAACGAAGACTTGCTGACAAGCAGTTTTTCACTGAAGATTTTACTCTTTTTCCCTTCTCGGATGGCGGTCGCTTTAATTTCAGCGTTTTCTTTGAAGGAGAGTTTTTCTTCGTAAAGCAGCGATGATTGAGTTGGTTCAGTACCATCGAGTGTGTAATAAATTGGTGCATTGTCGATAGTAGAGAAGGATACATCCAGCGCATTTCTGTCGAAGTTGACAGCAAGTGTTGTCTTCACGTCGAAAACATGGGTTGCAAAGTTGTAACCCAGTTTCTCATAGAGTGCAATCAGCTGTGGCAATCGCTTCAAGAACGATTCATAATTTTTCTTCTCCGGTTGTAACCATTGTACTTCACACAATGCAGCATAGCGTGGCAATACCATGTATTCTACATGTTGCTGTTCAATGATGTACTCCGTCCAAAGGTTTGCCTGCGGTCCCAAAATATGTTTACGCTGTTCTTCGGTGAGAATTTCCGGTGCCGGCTCAAAGCTATATACAAGCTCCAGAGGTACATATCCGCCAATAGCAAGGGGCTCATCATCGGTTTGATCGGTCTGATAGTAGTCGAAGTAGCAGTATGTAGTTGGGGTCATGATTACATCGTGACCCAATTGAGCTGCCTCAATACCGCCACCCATTCCACGCCACGACATCACGGTGGCATTTGGAGCCAGTTCACCTTCCAAAATTTCATCCCAGCCAATGATGCTGCGACCATGTTCGTTTAGAAACTTCTCCATGCGGGCTGTCACGTAACTTTGCAGGTAATGCTCTGCGGTGTGTTTGTCACTATCCTTCAATCCCAGTTCTTTAATGCGAGCCTGGCAATCGGGGCATTCTTCCCAGCGAGTTTTGGGTGATTCGTCCCCTCCAATGTGGATGTATTTCGAGGGGAATATTTCCATTACCTCGGTCAATACTGCCTCCAGGAAGGTGAATGTTTCCTCTTTACCGGGGCAGAGAACATCATCGAACACACCCCATTCACGCGAAACCTCATACGGTCCGCCGGTGCATCCCAGCTCGGGATATGCAGCAAGAGCAGCCAGCATGTGGCCGGGCAGGTCCACCTCGGGAATGATGGTGATATAGCGCTCCTCGGCATAGGTGACAATCTCTCTCAGTTCCTCCTTGGTGTAGTAACCTCCATGAGGGATACCGTCGTATTCACCTGAATTGCGACCGATTACTGTCTCTTTACGCATGGACCCAATCTCCGTGAGTTTAGGATACGCATCAATTTCAATGCGCCAACCTTGGTCGTCAGTCAGGTGCCAGTGAAACGTGTTCATCTGATGCAGCGCAAGCAGGTCGATGTACTTCTTAATGAATTCAGTCGGCTGAAAATGGCGAGCCACATCGAGCATTGCACCCCGATAGCCGAAGCGTGGTGCCTCGTTGATGACAGCAGGAGTAAAGGATACTTGTGCAAAATTCCCCACGGGGATAGATTTCCGCAGGGTTTGTAGGCCGAGGAAGACTGCAGCTTCAGTAGTTCCTTCAATACGAATCTCCTGTTCGGTGATGGAAATGCGGAAGGCTTCCGGGTTGTCATTTTGAAGACCTGTCGCCAGGATGATGGCATCCTTCTCGGGCAATGTAGCAGTTACAGCCGTTTTTATTCCGGCCGACAGTTCCAGGTACTCTGCCAAGAATTGGGCGTTGCCTTGCATCTTTTCATTTCCCTCCGGAAACACAATTTGGGTTGACTCGGAGAGAATAAAAGCTGCACCATCCTTGGCCTCAATCTCATTGGGCAATGGCACCACATTGTAATTTGCCTCTACTGTTCCACTGCCACCTGTACCACAAGATGCAAGTGCTGAAACAAGCATTAATGTAGTTAGTAATCTGTTAATAGTATTCATATTGTCATTTCTTTGTGAATGGTTTATTCAGATAAGTTACTCAAAGCAACCAATGTTTCTGCCACCTTGTTGGCGGCGGTCACCTGTTGGGCATATTCATCAATAAAAATCTGGTCGCCCCCCATCTTCAGATGAGGGTTTCGATAGATCATTCTACTTTCAATCGACTCTCTTGCGGAGAGATGGAACTCTACGGCACCGGTTTCTTTGGCCAACTTAGCAATGTTGTTTACGTTTACACCACTTCCAGGCATGATGATGATTCGTTTGCCGGCTTTTTGTACCAATTCGTGCAACAGCTCAATTCCCTCTTCAGCACGCGGACGTTGTCCCGAGGTTAGAATTCGGTTGCACCCCAACTCGATGATTCGCTCCAGGCTTTCGTACGGGTCGCGACACATATCGAAAGCCCTATGGAATGTCACACTCAGTCCTTCTGCCGCATCAATCAGCTCTCGGTTACGATTCATATCCACATCTCCTTCCGGTGTGAGACATCCGATCACCACGCCGTCGACACCCAGTTTACGGGCATTTTCAATGTCCTTCAGCATGATCCTATGTTCCAGGGGAGAGTATAGGAAGTCGCCCCCCCGTGGACGGATGATCACATGCAGTTTAATCTTCAACAGTTCGCGGGCCAGGACAATATCGCCATAGGAGGGGGTAGTACCACCTTCGGGAATGGCGGCACACAGCTCTACACGCCATGCTCCTCCTTTTTCTGCTTCAATGCAGCTGGCCACCGAGTTGGCACAAATTTCCAGTTTGTATTCGTTAGTCATCAGGTTTTGTTTTCAATTTAATAGACAAAAATACGAAATTGAGAGTACAATAAAAACGATTTCAGAGATTTGGGTGCTAATCCATTATAAATTATTAGGCTACTTTCTTGCATTTTCTGTAAAATAGTTGTATTCTTGTAGTTGTAGTCAGACAATCCGTAATATTATTACCATTGAAAAGAAATACCTCAAATTAATGCATACTTTAAAATAGGAACAATATGCGGCATATTTCAATTCTAATCATTTTATTTTTCCTGCTTTTACACTGTAGCAGTGCTACACCCGTAGAGCCGGAGTTGCCGAACAACCCCGATCAAACGGAAGAACCGGATAAGCCGGATGAACCCTCAGAACCGAATAATCCCACAGACCCCAATGATAGTGAGAAATGGGCTATAGCTAAGGAGATAAATGGCCATTTGGGAAGAGGTATAAACTTGGGAAATACATTTGAAGCGGAGCAATCGTGGCAATCTCCTTTTGTGGCGGACGATTTAAAACGTATTGCCGACTTGGGCTTTACGCACATTCGTGTACCTATCCGCTGGGAGCGTGATGATCGAAGCATGGCTACTGCACCCTACACCATCTATCCGGAGTTTATGGCGACTATTCAGTCGGTGGTCGATGAAGCACTGAAACAGAAGCTTCATGTGATCATTAATATGCATCATCACAATGACCTCTTTGCCAATCCTTCAGCCCAAAAGGCACGTTTCCTTTCTCAGTGGGAGCAGATTGCAGATCGCTTTAAATCCTATCCTGATAGTCTGTTGTTTGAGATCCTGAACGAACCGCACGATCAACTAACGCCCTCCCTGTGGAACACTTATTTGAGTGAAGCCTTGCAGCGTATTAGGGCGACCAACCCCAACCGATGTGTACTGATTGGTACGGCCGACTGGGGAGGGGTAAGCGGACTACAATCGCTGCAGCTACCCAACGATCCGCCTTTGATTTTGACGCTTCACTACTACAATCCTTTTCAGTTTACACACCAGGGTGCCAGCTGGTCTGAGGGTTCTGATGCGTGGCTGGGTACGAAATGGCAGGATACCGAATTTGAGCGACAAGATGTGGAAGATGATTTTAAGGCTGCTGTTAAATTTGTAAATGAGAAGAATATTCCGTTGCATGTGGGTGAATTTGGTGCCTACTCGCGTGCGGACATGGATTCACGGGTGAAATGGACACGCTTTCTTGCTCGATGGTTTGAGCAGCAGCAGTTTAGTTGGGCTTATTGGGAGTGGAACTCTGGTTTCGGTATCTATGATCCACAAACCGGTCAGTATCATCAACAACTGGTGAATGCGCTCACCAAGGATCCAATGCCGGCAGCATTTCAACCCTCTTACGTCTCTCTCTATAGTAGTAATTTCTCTAATGGACAGGCTGGCGGGTGGTTTATCACCAACAACAATGCCTCAGCGGCATCAACGCTGCAGATTGCGAACAACAATGCGACAATTACAATTTCCAAACCGGGGAGTGTGGATTGGCATATTCAGTTTATAAAAGCGGATATCGCCATTGTTAAAGGAAAGACGTACCGACTCAGTTTTACGGCTTCTTCGCCCGATAACGATGTCAGGTCAATCAGTGTGGGTGTGTCCAGAAATTCTGATCCTTGGACAACCTATGGCAATAAAACTCTACTCATCGATAAATCGGAAGCAAGCTACAACCTTGTTTTTACTTCAGCCTATACCGATGCTCAGGCAAGGATTGTCTTTTCTGTTGGCAATGCTGGGAATGGCCGTATTGTATTGTCGGAAATCAAATTAAGTGAAGTGATTTTCTAAGCAAACAAAAAAGCATTGAGTGTTGTTACAATTCAAGCATCTTAATTATTACAAACATGAAAGGATTCATCATCGCATGTCTGCTTATGGGTATTTTCCAAACAACACAATCGCAAACACTGAAAACAGTTACGTATGTAGATGGTACCCAGAAGTTAAATGGACTGGTCACCTCCAATGCCGGTAAACAGTTACCGGGTGTGCTTATTTTACCTGCCTGGAAGGGTGCGGACAATGAAGCGCGAACTGCAGCGCTTGATCTTGAAAAAGAGGGTTATATAGCATTTATTGCCGATATTTATGGCGAAGGGTATACACCAACAACCAATGAGATGGCTGCCAAGCTGGCAAGTTCCTACAAGAATGATTTTCAGACCTATCAACGTAGAATACTTGTGGCTTTGGAGCAATTGAAAGCACAGGGTGCCAAGGCCGATAAAATTGCTGTGATAGGGTATTGTTTTGGCGGAACCGGCGCACTCGAAGCAGCAAGGGCCGGGTTCGATGTGAAGGGTGTGGTATCCATTCATGGAGGCTTGTCGAAAGATGCTAGTCGCCCCAACAATCCTATTCGTACTAAAGTCCTGGTTGAACATCCAGCTGAAGATAAAAGCGTGTCGCAAGAGGATCTCCAAAATCTGATAAAAGAGTTAAACGATGGAAAGGCCGATTGGCAAATAATTACATATGCCAATACAGGACACACCTTCACAAATCCTGAGTCACCGGAATACAACGAAGTGATGGCAAAAAGAGCATGGAATCATACGTTGTTGTTCTTGAAAGAACTGTTAAAGTAAGAATCACTCTGCGTTGAATTACCTCGCTCATATATTTTTATCGAACGGCAATCGACAGGTTGCCGTTGGCAATTTCATTGGAGATTTTGTCAAAGGACGCGAATACAGGTCCTACCCATCGTGCATAAAGAAAGGAATACTTTTGCATAGGGAAATCGACCATTTCACCGATAACCACCCTGTTTTTCAGGAGACGGTACAGCTGCTGCGACCCACATTTGGACGCTATGCAGGTATCATGGCCGACATGTATTACGATTATCTGCTAGCCTCCGATTTTGAACGATATAGCAATGGAAGGCGTCTCAATTGTTTTGCCCTTAATTTCTACTTGTCTCTCTTATTGAACTACTGGTGGTTGCCAAAGAGAGTGAAAGGTTTCATTTTTCATTTCATCGGAACCAACCGACTCAAGAAGTACCATTCTTTTGATGGGCTGCAACAATCACTCGAGATCATGTCTCTTTATAAGAGTTCTGCAATCAATCCAACCCTTGGTATTGAGTTTCTTGCAGCTAATGAGGAGGACTTGAGAAATCATTTCAATAGGTTCATGGCGGATGCTTTGCAGAGATTTCCACAACGTGGATAATGATCATACTAGGAGATTTTATCAGTAAGAATATATAGCCATCTTTATTTCGCAAATAAATCTAATTATGAGAAATTTTCTATTTGCACTTTTGCTGGTGGTATACACTTTCAGCATCGGCATTAAAGCACAGGATAAACCGTTCATGGAGGACCTTTACTATTACCTTGAGAATACTGAAGTTTATGAAGTTGGTCAAGAGGATGGGCGTGCCTTTCATATTCCTGAGCCAGCTATTTCTCTTAACGGGAAATGGAAGTTCTTGTATGCGGACAACCCCTCACTCATACCAGCAAATTTCTTTGAGGCTAACTTTAACACAAAGAGTTTCCGTGAGATTGAGGTGCCTTCGAACTGGGAGATGCAGGGCTTCGGCCAGCCGCTCTTCAGAAATACCCCAACCCCATTTAAGGCCAATCCTCCGTTTATACCGCATGACTTGAACCCGACAGGGGCCTATAAACGTGAATTCACCATCCCATCGTCATGGAAGGGGCAGCAGATATTTCTCCGCTTCGAAAAGGTGGCCTCTGCCTCCTTTGTCTGGATCAACGGGCAGCAGGTTGGCTACAACGAAGGGGCACAGGAGCCTTCGGAGTATAATGTGACAAAATATGTCAAACCGGGAAAGAATAGCCTGGCAGTACTTGTGACCAAATACTCGGATGGTTATTATTTGGAAGGACAGGATTATTGGCGACTTGCTGGTATTTTTGATGATGTGTGGATCTATGCAACCAAACAAGCTCGTATCTTCGACTGGTATGTGGTTACCGATTTTGACGACACCTATACCGATTCCAATCTTTCTATCGATGTAGATGTGCGCACTTATGACGCCGGCCTCGAAGGCTTTATGGTGAGTGCTGAGGTTTCAAGGGGCGGTGTTGCTGTTGCAAAAATGACGGAGAGATCTGGAATCATGGAACCTAAAGCACGACGCAATATCTCTCTCAAAGCCCTTGTGAAGTCCCCCCTCAAATGGACGGCAGAGACTCCGGAACTGTACGACATGACGTTGACATTAACCGACGGATCGGATAAACTTATTGAGCGCATATCTAAAAAAATCGGCTTCAAGAAGACCGAAATAGTGGATGGCGTATTCCTTCTTAATGGCAAGAAGATCAAGGTGAATGCCATAAACTCTCATATGCAGCACCCGGACTTGGGGCATACGATGGATGAGGAGACCATCAGGAAGGATATGGAATTGCTTAAGAAATTTAATTTTAATGGTGTGCGGACTTCCCACTATCCTCCTGTAAACAGATATTTGGAGCTCGCGGATGAGTATGGTCTTTATATAATTGATGAGTGTGGCGACGAGGCGCATGCAACGGAATACCTCTCGTCAAAACCTGAGTGGGAGGCAATGTATCGCGAGCGATCTCGCAAAATGGTGCTGCGTGACCGTAACTATCCCAGCATACTCTTCTGGAGTGCCGGCAATGAAAGTGGTGAAGGACCAAACATTGCCGCCGTGGTTGATGAAGGTCGTAAGTATGACCCAACCCGTTTCTGGATGTATGGGGGTAACGACGAAAAGAATCCGGCCGAGGATATCATCGGTCCAAGATATCCTCTTCCGCTTGAACATGAGGTCCTATATGGCCTCGACAAAGAGGATATGCGCCCCTCCTTTATGGATGAGTATCTTTCTATTGCAGGAAATGGGGGAGGTGGTATGACGGACTATTGGAGTGTCATCTATCGGCATGACAAAATCTTGGGAGGTGCCATCTGGGACTTTGTTAGTCCGGGTCTGACAGAGTATGAGCGAGTTATCAAAGATGAATCACCATACAACACCCAAGTCTCAATCATGGGGCGTGCAAAGCGCAATAAAGGTCCCTGGGGATATTGTCTCGATCTGCATACAACCGATCAGTGGGTTGAGGTGTATCGTGCAGACAATGTTGAGGTTGATGGTAATGCAATTACATTGTCGATGGATGTATTCCCGCGGGAAAGAAACAGTTCAGGTGGCTATTTCCTGACCAAGGGAAGCAACCAGTTTGGCATTCGCCAGATTGGAGAGGAGAGGCTTTTATTCTACATCGACACCGGTAAGCGCATCGAAATTTTTGCCGAATTACCGGACGACTGGAAAAACAACTGGCACAATCTTTTTGCAGTCTATGATGGCTCAAAGATGAAGCTCTTCATTGATGGTTCATTGGTTGCCGAAGGAAATGCTACAGGCAACATCCGTAATCTTCCATGGCCAATTTGCATTGGTAGGGATGAGGAGAGCTGCGGGCAGGAAACAAGGGTATATTTCTGTGATGCCATTGTTGACAATGTGCGCATATTCACAGAGGCATATGCGCCAAATGATGAACTGACTGCAGACAAGTCTGTATTGTGGCTCGATTTTGAGTCTGAGACACAGGGTGAGAAGTATTTCTCGCATGGCATCGGTGCCCGTACTTATGGTGCTATCTGGCCCGACAGAGTGCCGCAACCAGAGATGTGGGAATTCAAAAAGAGTACGCAACCGCTCGAATTTGATTTACTGAACATTGAGGAGGGACTGGTCGAGTTCTGGAACAGAAACTCATTTACAGATGCTTCACAATATGTGACAACCTGGACGTTGACTGAAGATGAAAAGGTTTTGCAGTCGGGGATTGTGGATCTGTCCGGTCTTGCACCTTGGTCAAGGACTGTCATTCAGGTATCGTTCAAAAAACCTGCCTCTCTTGTCCCGGGTAAAGAGTATCGCCTTAATTTTTCAACTGTCTTGAAAGAGGACAAGCTATGGGCTCAAAAGGGGCACGAGGTGTCCTGGGGGCAGTTTGAACTCAAGGATTGGAATATCCCTGCACCTACCACACCTCATTCCGGTACGGTCTCAATGGAAGAAAACAACAGTATGATTGTTGTTTCAGGTAATGGATTCGATTATAAGTTCGACGCCATGAGCGGCGCGCTTGTCTCTATTCGGATAGATGGAAAAGAAATACTGACGAGCCCGATCAAATTCAATGTCTGGAGAGCACCTATGGCAAACGAGCTCGATGGTTGGAATGGAGGCACTGTACGAAATGCTCAAATTAGGCCAGGATACGCCAACTGGATCGTATCGATGTTCTATACATATGGCGTTGATAAGCTTGACTACTTGCCCGCTGAGATAAAGGTACAAAAGGCCGGTGATGCCGTGATTGTGGATGTGAGAGAGGTTGTGCTATTTAACCGTGACACAGCACAAATGAGTCAGCGCGATCTCTATATCTATGGATTCACTGCTCCCGGATTTGAGAATGTGTACAGATACACTGTCTATGGAGACGGTACGGTTAATATATATCATTCTGTTAATCCTCAGGGCAATATGCCGCTATGGCTGCCACGTATAGGATTGACAATGACACTTAACGGTTCGCTGTCGAATGTGGAGTGGTATGGACGTGGTCCACAGGCCAACTATCCGGACCGGAAGAGGGGTTACAGGGTCGGTATCTTTGATACGACTGTTTCGGATATGTATGAGCCCTATCTGATTCCGCAGGATTTCGGCCTACGAACAGATAACCGTTGGGTGAGAATGACAGATAATGAGGGTAATGGAGTGGAGTTCTCTTGTAATGAACTATTCAATTTCAATGTGTATGAATACAGTACGGATAATTTGACAAAGGCATCTTATCAATACCAAATTCATAAGACAGACAATTTGACTTTCAATCTTGATTATGCCACCTCCGGTGTTGGTTGTTCAGCCAAAGGTATCTTCAATGCATACAAAGCATATCCAACAGCATATAATCGAACTGTGACCATCAGACCCTATCGTAAGTAGCTTTCTCCTATCAGTGAAAATATGCTGGTATGTTTAATGAATTTTCTTGCTTATTAATAAACTTTTATTATCTTTGTATTTAGATAACAGAGTTAAATGAATGTATTAAAAACTTGGTGGATATCTGCACTTATTCATTTACTCATCTGTTGTCTATATTATGTAAAAATTCTCCATGTTGCTGAAAATCAATAAAGTTCACCCAGCTTCATCAATAGTAATAAAGATTACACTATGTTGCATAAACTTTAACCAGACTGTTTAGAAGGTGTGTATGAGAAGTTCTCCTGAGGTTGCAATTAATTCATTTCAATTGGCTGTCTTACTTGATGATACAGAAAAATTATTTTACAATTTTGTAATCGATCATCTTGTGTTTTGTGCTCATTGCAGGGCACTAGCCAAAGATGGAGTAGAAGTGACTGAAATATGCCTGACTACAATGAACGATATTTGGATAAAGGGGAGATGCAGGGTATGTCATCATGAGGTAGTTCGACTATTCACTTTTGGAAGTAACGAGTTATTTTATGCAAGGGCTTCTCAGTTGCGTAAGACGATTAATTTAAAACTAAAAAAAGCTTAATTCATGTTGGTTTTTTTAAATACCATGACGCTAATTCCAACTAGTTCGAAGGTGTACATGCTACGCTGCCCGAAATATAATGTGAATTGATGCCAGCTTTCGCGAATTTTTGTATATTTGTCTCGGATCGATACCTTCACACTAATAATGACCCTATCATACTAAAAACATATACAAATGAAACACAAATCAAAAAATGTAACACGTAGAAAGTTCCTGGGCCTTTCGGCACTGGGATTGACAGGATTAACCATATTACCCTCGTGGGCTATAAATGGAGTGAAAATTGCTCCGAGTGATAGAATCTACCTGGGTTTTATAGGATTGGGACGGCAGGGAATAAGCGACTTCCATGCATTCTCCCGTTGCCCAGGCGTACAAGTGGTAGCAGGAAGTGATGTGGATTCTATTAAGAATGACCGTTTCAGGAATGTTGTCAAAGCGTGGCAGGAAAAAAATAGTTTGCCCGTGAAATGCGATACATACGAGTTCTATGAGGATCTATTGGAAAGAAAAGATATTGATGCGGTTTCAATTGCTACACCTGATCATTGGCATGCACTCACGGCTATTCACGCTTGCCAGTCGGGTAAAGATGTATATTGCCAGAAGCCGTTGTCGTACACAATATCCGAGAGTCTGGCAATGGTGGAAGCAGCAAGAAAACATAAACGTGTATTCCAGGTGGGAAGTCAGCAGCGTTCCAGCGCTGAATTCCAAAAGGCTGTCTCATTAGTACGTGAAGGTAAAATAGGACATATCGAAAAAGTATACGTGCGAATTGGTGAGCCACCAAAACCATTTAATCTGCCTGAAATGCCGGTTCCCTCAAACTTGAATTTCAGACAATGGCTGGGACCGTTAAACGACCCAAAGGTGCATTATAACGCAACCATGTGTCCTCCTATTGCTCCACCCGATTATCGTGAAAAGGGTGAGTGGGCTACTTGGAGATATTACAGAGAGACGGGCAATGGGTTTACGGGCGACTGGGGAGCACATCATTTCGATATTGCTCAATGGGCGCTGGGACTCGATGGCACAGGTCCAGTTGAATATGTCCCTGCCGGATATAACGGAACAACATACACCACCGTTAAGTATGCTAATGGTATTGTGATGACTGAACAACCATTCCGCGATGATAAACCAGACGATAAGGGTATTCAGTTTGTCGGAACCAAAGGATGGATAAAAGTGGCTCGTGGATACATAGAGTGCTCCGATCCTTCTTTGTTGAAAAAAACAGAGCAGGAGATCGCAGCAGGGGCGTATGAAGTGAGTGCTCCCCATATGCAAAATTTCCTGGATTCAATGCGTACACGTCTGAATCCTATTGCACCGGTTGAAGCTGGTTGCAGCACCAATATTCTGTGCTGCCTCATTAATATTGCTACCGAATTGAACAGACCGGTGAAGTGGGATCCGGCAACGTTGAGCTTTGGTGACGACAAGGAGGCATTGGCACACAGACTTTACCATTATGACTATAGAGAACCTTATAAATTACCCTATTGGGAGTCGTAAAAAGTGGTATGTATAAGAATAGATGATACTTGTAATAATTTGAAATCCACATAAATAAAAATGTAAACATGATACGTCTCAACAAAAAAGTTATTTTTTATTTAACACTACTACTGATGATAACAATCTCCACCTCCCTGTTGGCTCAACAAAGCGATCAATCCCTAAAAGGGAAGAAAGTATTGTTTGTTTATGGAGGTTGGGAGGGTCATGATCCGGTGTTGACGCGCGATATATTTGTGCCCTGGATGCGCTCGGAAGGGGCGGAAGTGGTGGTAAGCGACAACCTGGATGTCTATACCGATAGTGAGCTGATGAACAGCCTCGACCTGGTGGTGCAAATTTGGACAATGGGCACCATCACCAACAAACAGGAAAAGGGGTTACTTGATGCTATTCGTCACGGTGTGGGATTGGCTGGCTGGCATGGCGGTATTGGTGATGCATTCCGCAATAATGTGGAGTTTCAGTTTATGGTGGGTGGCCAATGGGTAGCACATCCCGGAGGGGTCATACACTACGATGTAAACATTGTTGATCATGAGGACAAGGTTACAAAGGGACTGAAAGATTTTCACATGAACTCTGAACAGTATTACATGCATGTGGATCCCAATGTGAAAGTGCTGGCCACAACAACCTTCACCGGAGAGCATGCTCCCTGGATTGAGGGGACCGTAATACCGGTAGTCTGGAAGAAGACCTATGGCAAGGGAAGGGTCTTCTACTCTTCACTGGGACATGTTGCAAAGGATTTTGAAGGACCCGAAGTGCTGGAAATTATGAAACGTGGCATTCGTTGGGCTTCACTGAGCCTGTATGAGGCACCCGAAAAATGGTTGCAACCTGTTTACGGACCGGCAAAATAAGAGATACTGAGTTAATTCTATTTAGGATATATTATAAGCCGAACTCTTTGGCCAGTAGGGTATAACCCTTCTTCCGTGCTTCTATCTCGGCATATCCATCAACCAGCATGATTTCATTCACGCTGGTTTTTTTTGCCCAGTCGTGTAACTGTTGGGCTACTTTTTCGGGGGTGCCAATCACAAATTTCGACAACTGTTGATTCCGAATAGTAATCTCTTGTGGTGTGAAAGGATAGTCGTTGGCTTCCTTACTGGATGGAAACGTTGTGAAACGCTTCCCGGTTGAGAGCAGAGTCCACATTAGCAGGGTGGGAGCTGCGAGATAGTTCGCTTCCTCCTCGGTATCAGCAGTGAAGACACTGATGGAGAAGATGCTCTTGGGTTCAACACAATACTTGGAGGGCTTGAAGTGATCTCGATAATATCGAAGTACGGGTATTGCCATCTCTGCATTAATCTGTCCGGCAAATACAAAACCAAGTCCTTTATCTAGAGCAAACTGAACCCCTCCACTACTCGAACCCAACATGAATAATTCGGGTGTGAGGGATGGATCGGGATTGGCAATCACCCTGACAAAAGGATGATTATCAGGCAAATCATGGGCAAAGTACCCTAACAGGTCGTTGAGTTGTTCGGGAAACGTGTCCTCCTTCATTATTTCCCATGAACGACGCAATGCGAGGGCTGTCCTTCCGTCGGTGCCAGGGGCACGACCAATACCCAAGTCGATGCGTCCCGGATGCAACGCTTCAATCATTGAAAATCGTTCTGCTACACTTAAAGCACTGTGGTTGGGAAGCATGACCCCACCACTTCCCACGCGTATGCGATTGGTATGTGCAGCGACATGGGTGATCATGATTTCGGGAAACATGCTCATCAATGCAGAACTGTTGTGATGTTCGGCAAACCAATATCGATGATAACCTAACTTATCGGCCAATTGTGCTACCTCAGTGGAATTTTTTAATACATCGCCAGGGTTTGCGTCGTTCTCCGAATAATAAGCTAGATCCAATATGGATAATTTTAAATTGTGTGCCATTACTCAAACATTTAACAGGGTTAACCGCTGAAAGAACAATTTGTTCAAAGATTCCCGGGGTAAAATGACAATATTACTCCTCACATTTCGGACATTTTATGTAAACTTGTGCAAGTAAAACCATTTTTTAAGGCAATCATTTTTTTTAAAAAAAATTGAATTCCGATGATACGTTTTTACAATCGATTCGTCGTATAAATAGAAATGAATATAGAAGCATACAAAAAAACCGTCATAGAGTTGCGACCAGCATTGCTTATCGTCGCAAAGCGCATTACACAGAACAATGATGATGCGGAGGATGTGGTGCAGGAAGTATGTTTGAGACTTTGGCAACGATGCCGGACATCCGGTGAGCCGGACAATTTAGAAGCTTATTGTATGACTATGACTAAAAATATTAGCATCGACAAAATAAGGGGAAGACGTACCGGGGAGCCCATCGAAGAACTACATCATACCGAGGCTGAATCACATCTTCCGGATGAAATGCTGGAAATAAAAGAGGAACTTGCACTCATTCATCGGATCATAGCAATGCTTCCTCCAATGCAAGGGAAAATACTTCGACTAAAGGAGATTGAAGGATATGAAACGAACGAAATTGTACAAATGACTGGGATTTCAAACGAAGCTGTGCGAAACAATCTTTCTAGAGCCAGAAAACAACTAAGGGAGATCTATTTGAACTGTGTGAGAAAGAGAGAAAATAAAATTGGCATTCTGTACACAACGGAGTAAAAGAATTGATTATGAAAGATGTAAATGAATTGATAGATAAATATTTCCGGGGTGAGACAACAAGGGAGGAGGAGAAGCAACTCCGAAAGTACTTTACCGAGGAAACACCAACAGGTGATTTGGCAGAAATTGCACCCATCTTTACCTATTTCAGTGAAGAGGAAAGTGTGACTGAATTTCTGAAAGAATTGAGAGTGGAGAAGACTGTGGTTAAACGAAACATAAGTAAACGTATCCCCTTCCTGAAGATCGCATCGATGGCTGCATGCCTTTTGTTGGGTGTACTTCTATTGAATAAGATTGTAAGTATTGACCGGATGTCGTCTGAGAATTGCGTATGGGTGAATGGCGAAAAGATAACCTCCATCGCGATGGTTCGGAAATATGCAGAAACTTCGTTCGAAAACGTGAAATCGGAAGAAAATATGCTGGAACAACAACTTCGCCTTATGGGGGAGTAAATTATAGAAATAAACAAGAGATAAACAGATATAATTATGACACAAATACGAACAATCTTTTTCTGTTGTGCAATGCTGCTTTTTATGGCTTCGGCACAAGGACAGAATCTGAAAATTAATAACATATTCGATAAGTATGGAAAACAAAAGGGTAGTACCATGGTTATCCTATCGGGTGAAGCGGTAAAGAACTACCAACTTAGCTTATACCGCAGCATCACCTTACGATACGAGGAGCCACAGTCGGTCGATTTGCAAGAATGCCTCAATGCGGACAAACAACAGGCTCGTAAAATTAAGGAGGTGATTAGCAACGGTATCATACGTTCAGGTTACTATCAACTCCTTGATGAGGGGAAAAATATGAACCGATACATCCTCTTTAAGATTGGAAATGACCAACAGGCAACATTGATATACATGGAGGGTGATCCTAAATCGGAAGAGCTAATCAATAAGCTATTTGTCAGGGAGTAAAATATATAGAGAATAATCATTACGTAACAACACAATAAATCATATAATCAATGAAAACTTTTTATACAATTCTTGCACTGCTTGCCAGCATGAGCTGCCTGAAAGCTTCTTCAATCATGCCAACCGATACTGTCTTTCAATATAAGGATCGTACAGTGGTAATTCGGGATCAACCGGATGAGATAAATGTAACTGTCTATCGTCAAAATGAATGGGGAGATACCATCAGTAGTAACAAGATCTATGAGGGAATTTTTACGGACGGAAGAAGCGTGGAACGTCAGTTTGATAACAGATTCGACATCCTTATTCCCGATATATTCAAACCGAAAGCTAAACGAAATGTAGCTTCGTCACACTGGGCAGGATTTGGAATTGGTTTTTCAAATATGCCTACAGGATGGGATTTCGACGGAGAAATGGCTTCTTCACTCAATCTGAATCGAACGAAGCAATATAACTTGAACTTCTTTGACAATCACTGGAAGTTGGGTAAAAATGGGTTCTCCTTGGTTTCGGGCTTCGGTATTCAGTTTAACGCAATGCACCTGCAGAAGAATAAATTTATTGAGGTGGTTGACTATAAATCGGTGATCAGTACTTCGGACGAAACTTTTAAAAAGTCGAGACTCCATTATACTTTCCTGACTTTTCCACTGCTTCTGGAAGTGAATTTCCCCATTGGACGGACCGAAACTATATTCTTGAATGCCGGTGTGGTAGGGAAGGTGAAGACGGCTTCTTCTTCAAAAATATGGACTGTTGAGAATGGAAGCGAACGAAAAATAAAACAATCTGGTGACTTGAATATCCGCCCAGCAACAATGGATATCTTAGTACAAGCCGGTATTGGTGATTTTGGTGTCTTTTATAGCTATACTCCATTTACGGTATTCCAACAGAATAAAGGACCTGAAGCGAACCAAAGCACAATTGGACTTCAGATGTACTTCTGATATTATAGAAAGCATCACGGGTGGTACTCGTGATGCTTTTTCTTTGCGATATTGGTGGTGAAAAACACACCGTTTTTTGTCGTGAAATAAGGGTTGTTTTATTGCAAAAAAATCACTATATTTGTTAACCGTACCTTCAGGATTGCGGTTAACTTTTTTTATCCACCGATCAATTTGCAGATCGATATACTGTTCTTTGTGTCGGTACAAAATATATGAGTATGTATATAACCTTAGACAATCAACTACCCACATTTCCTTCGTTTCAAAAGGGCATCCGACGTGCACCGGATAGAGGATTCCGACTGAACGAAGCACAAACAAGAACTGCATTAAAAAATGCTTTGCGGTACATCCCCTCTGAACTGCACGATACACTTGCACCGGAGTTCATTCATGAGTTGAAATCACGTGGACGTATTTATGGTTATAGGTATCGACCAGAGGGTGATTTGAAAGCAAAACCCATCGACGAGTATGTGGGAAGATGCATTGAGGGAAAGGCTTTTCAGGTGATGATCGACAACAATCTTTCATTCGACATTGCGCTATATCCGTACGAATTGGTTACGTACGGTGAAACTGGACAAGTATGCCAAAACTGGATGCAGTATCGCCTGATAAAAAAGTACTTGGAGGTGATGACGCAAGAGCATACACTGGTGATTGAGAGCGGACATCCACTGGGTTTATTTAAATCGGGGCCCTATGCACCACGGGTAATCATCACCAACTCGATGATGGTGGGAATGTTCGATAACCAAACCGACTGGGAGGTTGCTGCACAGATGGGGGTGGCTAACTATGGGCAGATGACTGCGGGAGGATGGATGTATATTGGACCACAGGGTATTGTGCATGGAACGTATAATACCTTGTTGAATGCAGGACGATTGAAACTGGGTATTCCAAAGGATGGTGATCTCAGGGGACATCTGTTTGTTTCGTCAGGTTTGGGAGGCATGAGCGGCGCACAACCTAAAGCTGCTGAAATTGCAGGAGCTGTATCGGTGATTGCTGAAGTGGATGCTTCGCGCATTGAAACGCGTCGTCAACAGGGATGGGTACAGCGTGTTACAGCGGACAAATTGCAGGCTTTTAAATGGGCAATGGAGGCTATGCAACGAAAAGAACCGCTGTCGGTGGCGTATCATGGAAACATTGTGGATCTACTTGAGTGTGCGGTCGAGAGGAATATCAATATAGAATTACTGAGCGATCAGACCTCTTGCCATGAACCATATTCCGGTGGGTATTGTCCAGCTGGTATTTCATTTGATGAACGAACTCGTATGCTGCACGAAGATAGGGATACTTTTCGGAAGAAGGTCGACGAATCGCTGCAGCGTCATTTTAGGGTAATTAAGCAATTGGTCAACCTTGGCACTTACTTTTTCGATTATGGAAACTCCTTTATGAAAGCAATTTACGACGCTGGTGTAAAGGAAATGTCGAGAAACGGTGTCGACGAGAAAGAGGGTTTTATTTGGCCTTCCTACGTGGAGGATATCATGGGACCGGAATTGTTCGACTTTGGTTATGGTCCTTTCCGTTGGGTTTGTCTTAGCGGGAAGAAAGAGGACTTGGCAAAGACCGATAAGGCAGCAATGGAATGCATAAACCCTAATAGACGGGGACAGGATCGTGACAATTGGATATGGATACGCGATGCGGAGAAGAATAACTTGGTTGTAGGTACTCAAGCACGTATTCTCTACCAAGATGCAGAGGGGCGACTAAAGATTGCACTGCGCTTTAATGAGATGGTGAGGAATGGTGAAATTGGACCGGTGATGCTGGGCCGTGATCACCACGATGTGAGTGGTACGGATTCTCCCTTCCGGGAGACGGCAAACATTAAAGATGGTAGCAATGTGATGGCAGACATGGCGGTTCAGTGTTTTGCCGGTAATGCAGCACGAGGTATGAGTCTTGTCGCTCTTCATAATGGAGGCGGTGTGGGAATCGGTAAAGCTATTAATGGGGGTTTTGGTATGGTGTGCGATGGAAGTAAACGGGTAGATGAGATTCTTCATTCTGCCATGACGTGGGATGTGATGGGTGGTGTGGCTCGGCGTGCATGGGCAAGAAACCCAAATGCAATGGCCACAGTAAAAGAATTCAACACTTCACACGTAGAGAGTTATCATATTACTGAGCCTTACTTGGTGGAGGAGGCAATCATTAAAAAATATATTTAATCGAAAAAATGGATGTCGATCTTTCATCGGGAAATCGAACTATTATTGGTGAAATATCCTTACATTTGACATTATATCATTGAGTCGTTTATGAATAAAATCATGGAGTGTGTCCCCAACTTCAGTGAGGGACGAGATAAAACAAAAATTGAGAAAATAGTAGATGCCTTTCGTGGAAAAGAGGGGGTGAAACTGCTGGATTATAGTAGTGATTCCGACCACAATCGTTCGGTTATTACTGTAGTGGGTGAACCAGATACATTGAAAGAAGCTGTACTAGATGCGATTGGGTGGGCTGTGGAACTAATTGATCTAACACAGCATCAGGGCCAGCATCCTCGTATGGGAGCCGTTGATGTGGTTCCCTTTATTCCAATTAAAAACGTAACGATGGAGGAGACGATTGCTTGCTCAAAAGAGGTGGCAAAATCTACTGCCGAAAAGTATGGACTTCCGGTATTCTTGTATGAGAAGTCGGCTACGGCACCGCATCGGGAGAACTTGGCCTCGGTACGTAAAGGGGAGTTTGAAGGTTTGCCGGAAAAGATGAAGCTGCCTGAATGGCAATCAGACTACGGTCCTTCTTCACCACACCCCACAGCTGGTGCAGTGGCAGTAGGTGCTCGGATGCCTTTAATTGCATATAATGTGAATCTTGGTACGGACAATAAGGAAATTGCAGATGCCATTGCAAAGAAAGTACGACATATTGGAGGTGGGTTACGTTATTGTAAAGCAATGGGTGTGTCATTGTATGAGCGTGGCATCACACAGGTGTCGATGAACCTGACGGACTATACTCACACTGCTATCTACCAAGCTCATGAAATGGTACGCATGGAAGCACATCGGTATGGTGTGCCTGTTGTGGGAGGCGAGGTAATTGGCTTGGTGCCGATGGCTGCTTTGGTCGATTCGGCTGCTTACTACCTGGGGTTAGAAAACTTTTCGATTAGTCAGGTGCTCGAAGCAAAATTGATGGAGTGAACGGCTACTGAATATGGAACTATTAAAGAGGTGTAATTTTGAATTGGATTGAAGCAGTAGCCGCATTACTTGGTGTTCTTAGTGTATGGTATGCTCGAAAGGAAAACATCTTGGTCTTTCCATTTGGTATTGCCAACGTGGCCATATACATCTATATATGCTTTGCTGCACGTTTGTACGCCAATGCAGGTATCAATGTGGTCTACTTGATTTCGAACATCTTTGGATGGTACATGTGGTCGAGGAGCAACGACGACTTCAGCAAACGTCAAATCAGTCGGAACAACAGCTTGCAGAATATCCTTGCCTGGATCTCCGTAATAGGAATCTACATTGTTGTCTTTTTCATGTTGCAATGGGTGAACAGAGACGACATTGCATATATGCAATCTTGGTTGCCATGGATCGATGCATTCAACACATCCTTCTTCTTGGTTGCAACGCTACTGATGGCAATTAAGAAATTGGAAAACTGGCAGTTTTGGATTATTGGGAACATTATCTCCATCCCGATCTATGCTTCGCAGGGGCTATACTTTACAAGTTTGCAATATGCCGTTTTTCTGATACTTGCAATATTGGGCTATAAAGAATGGAAAGCAAAAACTGACCAATTATGAACAACCTGATCATACAAAATGCATCGCAGGTCGTGACTTGCAGCGGTTTCACCGGGAAGCGGGGTAAAGAGATGTCCAATCTGAAGGTTATAGAGAATGGAACCGTGATTGTAACTGAAGGTATCATCTCTCATATTCTTAGAAATGATGAGCCAATACCAATCGATACTCAGTCTTACAACATCATTGATGCTACCGGTAAGGCTTTGTTACCTGGTTTTGTGGATCCTCATACCCACTTTGTCTTTGGAGGATACAGGGAGGAGGAGTTCTCATGGAGACTTCGGGGTGATAGCTATATGGAGTTAATGCGGCGAGGGGGTGGTATTGACAATACAACTCGAGCTACTAGGTGTGAGACTGAAAAGGAACTGGTCGCTTCTGGAAAACAACGACTCAATGCGATGCTCCGAATGGGGATTACGACTGTGGAGGGGAAGAGCGGTTACGGACTGGACAAAGAGACCGAATTGAAGCAGTTGCGGGTGATGCAACAACTGAATGAGGACCACCCAGTAGATATCATACCTACTTATATGGGAGCACACGCCATCCCATCGGATTGGAAGGGCAGTAAAGATGAATTTCTCAATTTCCAAATTGAGGAGATGTTTCCTCTGGTCGCTCAGCATAAACTTGCCAGAGCGGTGGACATCTTCTGCGAAAAGGATGTGTTCTCGATTGAACAATCGAGACGTTATTTACTGGCTGCTCGTGAGCAGGGTTTTCAACTTAAGATGCATGCCGATGAAATTGTTTCATTGGGTGGTGCAGAACTGGCTGCTGAACTCGGTTGTCTTTCTGCAGACCATCTGCTGCAGGTCTCAGACAAGGGAATTCGTGTTCTGGCAGAAACAGGGACTGTGGCTACATTGTTGCCGTTGACTGCTTTCTCACTGAAGGAGAACTATGCTCGTGCTAGGGAAATGATTGATGCAGGATGTATTGTGGCATTAGCGACCGACCTTAATCCTGGCAGTTCCTTCTCAGCATCGGTGCCCTTACTCTTCGCCCTGGCATGCATCTATATGAACATGACGTCGGAAGAGGCTGTTTCTGCTTTTACCATCAACAGTGCTGCAGCATTGGGCCATGCAGACCGTATCGGGAGCATTGATGTTGGGAAACAGGGGGACCTCATCTTGTTGCAATTCCCCTCATATAAGTTCCTTCCCTATCATGTGGGAATGAATATTGTGGAATGCGTAATTAAAAAAGGAGAGAAAGTTGTGTAATCTTCCCTTCGGATAATATTGAATACAGAAACATAAACTTGCTAACCACTTAAAAAAAATATAAATATGAAATTACAGAACCTTACAATCAATCAATTTCTAGAAAGAACAGCTGCCAATGAAGCAGTCCCTGGTGGTGGTAGTTGTGCTGCATTGAATGCTGCTATCGCTACAGCACTGACTGAGATGATGGCTAACCTGACCATCGGAAAACAAAAATATTCTGAAGTCGAGGAGCGAATGAAGCTGATTGCTGCAATGATGTCTACAAATAGGAGTCACCTGGTAAATGATATCGACCGAGATTCAGATGCCTATAAACTTGTGATGGAGGCATATAAGATTCCAAAATCAACGGAGGAGGAAGTAACATTGCGTGAAGAGAAGATTGAAGAAGCCACAAAGATTGCTTCGCTTGTGCCGATGGAAGTGGCAGAGAGGGCGTTTAACCTACTTGACTCAATGATCGAAGTTCTGCAAAAGGGTAATAAAAATGCAATGACAGACGGACTTGTCGGTGTAATGACGTGCCGTACCGCCATAATGGGGGCGCTCCTTAATGTGCGTACAAATCTAGGGGGAATTAAAGACAAAGAATTTGTTGCAGAATTGACAGTAAAATGCAACAGAATTGAACAGGAAACATGCGATAAGGAGCAAGAAGCGATTCAATTTGTGAAGTCTATGTTGTGACTCTTTCAATGGAATTACATATGAAAAACATATATTTAATTGGCAAGAGAGAATTGACCATCGAAGACCTGGAATGGATTGTCAATGAGAATATCCGGGTGGAATTGTCGACTGAAGCCAAGGAGAGGATTCAGAAATGCCGCGATTATCTCGATAAAAAAATGGAAACAGAGAAGAACCCAATCTATGGTATTACAACTGGATTTGGTTCTCTTTGTGAACGGACAATCTCCAACGAAGACTTAAGTACATTGCAGGAGAACCTAGTGAAATCGCATGCTTGCAGTGTGGGGGAGGAGGTACCGCCTCTTATTGTGAAATTAATGTTCCTACTCAAGGCGCATGCCCTATCATTGGGATATAGTGGCGTACAAGTGGTTACCGTACAGCGGATGCTTGACCTGTTTAATAACGATATTCTTCCAATCGTTTATGATAAAGGGTCGTTAGGGGCTTCGGGCGACTTGGCACCGTTGGCCAACCTCTTCTTACCATTGATTGGGGTGGGGGATGTGTTTTACAAAGGTCGTAAACGGGATATAGGGGATGTGTTGGATGAATTTGGATGGAAACCCATTAAATTGAAAAGCAAGGAAGGTCTCGCACTTCTCAATGGCACTCAATTTATGTCGGCCCATGGCGTATATGCCATAATGAAGGGACAACGGTTGTCTAAACGTGCCGATCTGATTGCGGCTCTCTCAATCGATGCATACGACGGTCACTTGGAACCGTTCGACGAGCGATTGCATCAGATACGACCTCACCCGGGACAATTGGAGACAAGCAGGAATATACGCCAAATGTTGGAGGGTAGCGAGCTGATCTCCCAAAAAAAGGATCATCTCCAGGATCCATATTCTTTCCGTTGTGTGCCACAGGTACATGGTGCAACCAAAGATGCGATCGAGTATGTACGGAAAGTGGTGGTGACCGAAATTAATTCGGTAACCGACAACCCAACCATTTTCCCCGAAGATGAGATGATCATCTCGGGTGGAAACTTCCACGGTCAACCCCTCGCAATAGCTTTCGACTTTCTGGCTATTGCACTGGCTGAGTTGGGTAATATCTCTGAACGAAGAACTGCTCAACTTATTCTCGGCAAACGCGGACTGCCAGAGTTTCTGGTCGCCAATCCGGGACTTAATTCCGGTTTCATGATTCCTCAATATGTAGCAGCATCGGTCGTAAGTCAAAACAAAATGTACTGTCATGCTGCCAGCAGCGACTCCATCGTCTCCTCTAACGGACAGGAAGATCATGTAAGTATGGGCGCAACATCGGCAATCAAACTGATAAAAGTAATGGATAATCTTGATACAATCCTCTCTATTGAACTAATGAATGCTGTTCAAGCACTCGAGTTTCGACGTCCTCTACGCTCATCGACAATGATTGAAAAGATAGTCCGTGAATATCGAAAAGAAGTACCTTTCGTTGACGAGGATATTGTTATGTACAAAGAGATCCGAAAAACAGTGGCTTTTCTGAATAGATTGCAGATAGAGTTGAATTGAACTGATAAAATGCAATTGTTTTCCGAATAAATGATACAAATTGTATATCTTTGCCAATCTTAAAAACAAATCATAACAGTTAAATATATTCACATGACAGAAGCAATAAGAAAATCGCTGAGAGACTCCTCGCTGGCACGTTGGTCCGCACTGTTCATTGTATCTTTTACAATGTTGTGCGGTTATTTTTTAACCGACATTATGGCACCTCTAGCTGGACTATTAGAAGGTCAGTTAGGATGGTCACGCGCAGAATATGGCACCTTTACCAGCGCCTATGGTTGGTTTAATGTTTTTCTGCTGATGCTGATCTTCGGTGGAATCATCCTTGATAAATTAGGGGTACGCATGACTGGTTTGGGAGCTGCCTCCGTAATGGTATTAGGTACTGCTATCAAATATTGGGCAGTTTCGACAAATTCTTTAGATGGCCAGACTCTTTTCGGTCTCAATTCACAAGTTTTTTGGGCAAGTATTGGTTTTGCCATTTTTGCCATTGGTGTTGAGGTTGCCGGGATTACTGTTTCTAAGATTATTGTGAAATGGTTCAAAGGTAAGGAGCTTGCAACCGCCATGGGTATGGAGATGGCAATGGCTCGTATTGGTACTGCATTGGCTCTTGGCTTTTCAGTTCCTATTGCTAAAGCTACCGGAGTGGTAGATGTTTCTCGTCCCGTATTGGTTGCACTGATCGGATTATGTATCGGTCTGATTTCATTCATTGTTTACATAATGATGGATAAAAAGTTGGATGCTTCTGAAGCAACAGGTTTGGTAGATGAAAAGAATCCGGAAGATGAGTTTAAACTCTCTGATATTGGTAAGATATTGGGAAACAGAGGATGGTGGTTTATTGCCATTTTGTGTGTATTGTTCTATTCAGCCGTATTCCCATTTTTAAAGTATGCTACAGATCTCATGGTGAACAAATTTGGTGTGGCAGAAGACTTGGCTGGTTTGATTCCGATGTTGTTGCCGTTTGGTAATATTTTACTAACGCCGCTCTTTGGAGGTATCTATGACAAAAAAGGTAAGGGTGCCACCATCATGATCATCGGGGCTAGCATGTTAATTCTGGTACATGCGCTCTTCTCAGTACCTGGTCTCAACAGTTGGATATTTGCAATGGTACTTGTTGTTGTACTTGGCATTGCTTTCTCGCTGGTACCCTCAGCTATGTGGCCATCAGTGCCCAAAATTGTACCAGAGAAGCGACTAGGTACAGCCTATTCACTGATATTCTGGGTACAGAACTGGGGATTAATGGGCGTTCCTTTGTTGATTGGTTGGGTGCTGGAGAAATTTTGTATCTCAGGACAAACTGTACGTGATGGACTTACCGTAAACACGTACGATTATACCCTTCCGATGTTGATCTTTACAAGCTTTGGAGTATTGGCACTCGTTTTTGCATTCCTGTTGAAAGCAGAAGACAAACGAAAAGGATACGGATTGGAATCACCTAATATTGAACGATAAACCGAATCTGTTTCGAATTTAATAAAAAGGCGCTACTTGTAAGAGAAGCGCCTTATTCATTTCATATGTTTACTTTAATCAGTTTTCGCTCAATCAAGTTCAGATTACTTAGATATTTACACCAAAGATATACCCCACAAGGGCAGATATACCCAAGGCTAAGGTGCCCCAAATAACTATTCGAAACACACCCTTTGTAACATGAGAACCTCCTGTTTTTGCAGAAACAATACCCAATACAGCAAGTGCTACAATTGTAAAAGCATACAGTGAGTAGACCATATTGGATAAGGGGGTAAACAAAACGAGGAAAAGAGGCAGCACACCCCCGGCCAGAAATGAGACGCATGATGCAAGAGCCGCTTGTATAGGATTAGCCTTACTCATTTCATTAATGCCCAGTTCATCTCTCACGTGCGCTCCCAATGCATCTTTTTCCATCAATTCTGTGGCGACCAAGAGTGCTGTCTCTTTTTTTAATCCCCGCCGTTCATATATTTCTGACAGTATTTTTAATTCAACATCAGGCATAGCTTCTAACTCCTGTCGCTCTCTTTCGATATCCGCTTTTTCGATGTCAGTTTGTGAACTTACCGAGACATACTCTCCAGCAGCCATCGAAATTGCTCCTGCCACCAAACCTGCAATAGTCGCCAATAAGATAGGTCCTCTCTCTACATTTGCAGCTGAAACACCTATGGCAATACTAGAAACTGAGATTATTCCGTCATTTGCTCCTAACACAGCTGCTCTAAGCCAATTACTACGACCGATGAAATGGTTGTCCAAATAGTTTTCGATGGTTATATCTTTAATCATCTGCATATTGCTTCTTTAGTTAAAAAGTTCAAACTATTTATAATGGAATAAGATAGGCTGCATTGATATGGCTAGCCAGACCTAGGAGTACGAATACATGAAATATGGCATGTACAAATTCCCTTTTAGCTTTCGCATAGATCACTGCTCCCACAATATAGAATACTCCACCGCCAATAAGCCAGTAGACAGACTCTATTACATCTTTTGCTCGGGCCACTTCCAACAACGGTTTAAAGGCAATCAGAACAATCATTCCCATCAATACATAAGAGGTTGTTTTTAGATTACTGTTTCGCTTTAACGGTTGGAAGCTGATATAGATTCCTGTGAATGCGATGAACCAGACTAGTGCAAAGATAAACCATCCCCAGAAAGGTTTGTCACGTAAGAGAATGAGTGTGAAAGGGGAATAACTTGCCGCAATGAGGATGTAGATAGCAGCATGGTCGAAATGGCGTAGTTTCGACTTAAGCTCTGGTGTTTGTACATAGTGATAGAGTGTGGAGGCACCCATGCAAGCTAACATTCCAAGTCCGAAAAGAAAATATACTATTACGGCACGACAATTATGTGCCTCCATTGCCCGGTTTATCAGCACCACTGTAGCTGCCAGACTCATTATCACTCCAAAACCATGAGTCAGGTAGTTGGCCTGTTCCTCACGTTTTGTATAAAATTTACCGTTTACCATCGTACGACAAAGATACCAATTTTACAAATTCATCCATTGAAAAGTTGTCTTAGGAGTAAAGAATTTCGTAGGATTTACAAGAATACACATCTCTATATAAATCGAATTAGATACATATTTATGACAAATAGTCATATTTTTCAATTTGGCAAAGATTTTGAGCCCTACTGATTGTCGTAGAGAACGATAAATATAATAGAAAAAGTAAAAACAACTATATGAACTTCAATAATTTTACCATCAAAGCGCAAGAGTCAGTACAGAAAGCCATCGATATTGCGCAAGGAAACAGTCAGCAAATGATTGAGCCTGTTCACTTGTTAAAAGGGGTGATGCAGGTGGGAGAGAATGTGACTAATTTCCTTTTTCAGAAACTTGGTGTGAACCTGTCGAATTTAGAGAGGGTAGTTGACAGCGAGATTCAATCCTATCCTCGTGTTTCGGGTGGTGACCCCATGTTGAGTAGGGATATTAATGCGGTTTTCCAAAAAGCAACTGATTTAACCGGTAAGATGGGTGATCAGTTTGTATCCATTGAGCATCTCTTGCTCGCGCTGGTGCAAGAGAATAACAACACCTCCCGCATGATGCGTGATGCAGGTATCTCACCGGCTGATTTGCAAAAAGCCATTGAAGAATTGCGTAAAGGGCAAAAGGTGACCAGTCAGACCGCAGAAGATACCTATCAGGCATTGGGTAAATACGCAGTAAACCTAATTGAACGGGCTCGAAGCGGGAAGCTTGATCCTGTAATCGGTCGAGACGAAGAGATACGTCGTGTACTGCAGATCTTGAGTCGACGAACGAAAAACAACCCCATTTTGATTGGTGAGCCGGGAACCGGTAAGACTGCTATTGCTGAAGGTCTGGCACATCGTATTGTACGGGGTGATGTGCCGGAGAATCTGCGCAGCAAGCAACTTTATTCTCTCGATATGGGTGCATTGATTGCCGGAGCCAAATACAAGGGAGAGTTTGAAGAGCGACTTAAGTCGGTCGTCAACGAAGTGGTGAGGGCCGAGGGTGAGATCATCCTCTTCATCGATGAGATTCACACACTAGTGGGTGCGGGTAAGAGCGAGGGAGCAATGGATGCTGCAAACATTCTGAAACCTGCTTTAGCAAGAGGAGAGTTACGTGCCATAGGTGCTACAACACTCGACGAGTACCAAAAGTATTTCGAAAAAGACAAAGCGTTGGAAAGACGATTCCAGATGGTTATGGTAGAGGAACCGAGTGAATCGGACAGTATCTCCATTTTGCGTGGGCTGAAAGAACGCTATGAGAATCACCACAAAGTACGTATCATGGATGAAGCAATCATTGCAGCTGTACAATTGTCGCACCGATACATTACCGACCGTTTTCTGCCTGATAAGGCAATCGATTTGATGGATGAGGCGGCAGCGAAGCTCCGCATGGAGGTAGATTCAGTACCTGAGGAACTGGATGAAATCATGAGACGTATTAAACAACTCGAAATAGAACGAGAGGCAATAAAGCGTGAAAATGACCAACCAAAAGTGGAATTGCTGACCCGCCAAATTGAAGAGTTGAAGGCAGAAGAGGCCGAATACAAGTCGAAGTGGCAATCGGAAAAGGATCTGATCAACAAGATTCAACAGCATAAAATTGAGATTGAAGATGCGAAGTTTGAAGCAGACCGTGCTGAGCGTGAAGGTGACTATGGTAAGGTAGCCGAGTTGCGTTATGGCAAGATCAAAGGCCTGGAAAACACCATCGAATCATTGCAAAATGATTTACGTGATCGCCAAGGAGCTCGAGCCATGATCAAGGAAGAGGTCGATGCCGAAGATATTGCGGATGTGGTATCGCGTTGGACGGGTATTCCGGTGAGTAAGATGCTTCAAAGCGAGCGACAGAAACTGCTTAATCTGGAAGATGAACTACACAAACGTGTTGTGGGGCAGGAAGAAGCCATTACAGCTGTTTCGGATGCTGTACGACGTAACAGAGCTGGATTAAGTGATCCCAAGCGTCCCATTGGATCCTTTATCTTTCTTGGCACCACGGGTGTGGGAAAAACTGAGTTAGCGAAGGCACTTGCTGAGTATTTGTTTGATGATGAGAATATGATGACCCGTATCGACATGAGCGAATACCAGGAGAAGTTCAGTGCTACACGATTGATTGGTGCCCCTCCGGGATATGTTGGATATGATGAAGGAGGACAGCTTACCGAGGCAATTCGACGTAAACCTTATTCAGTGGTGCTCTTTGATGAAATTGAAAAGGCGCACCCCGACGTATTCAATATTCTTTTACAGGTTCTGGATGATGGTCGGTTGACCGACAACAAGGGTAGGGTAGTGAATTTCAAGAATACGATTATTATCATGACATCCAACATGGGATCGGGGATGATACGTGAAAATATGGAAAGAATCACACCAACAAACAGGGAGGAGATCATTGAGAAAACGAAGAACCTGGTGTTGGACATGTTGAAGAAAACCATCCGTCCCGAGTTCTTGAATAGGATCGATGATATCATCATGTTTACCCCGCTGAAAGAGTCTGAGATTGAGCAGATTGTTCGTATTCAACTTGGAGGAATACAAAAGATGTTGGCCGAAAATGGCATTGAATTGAAATATACGGATGAAGCATTGAAAAGCATTTCAGAGGCAGGCTTTGATCCTGAGTTTGGTGCTCGTCCGGTTAAGAGGGTGATCCAGAGCAAGGTGTTGAATCAGTTGTCGAAAGACTTGCTAGCTGGTAAGGTCGACAAATCACAACCCATTACAATAGATGCTATTGATGACACCATCTACCTCCGAAACTGATTGCTGAATACAAAGCTACCTTTTCCAGAAACTGGGTACAAAGAGTGAGAGTACGGTGAAAACCTCGAGGCGACCGACCAGCATGAGGAAGCAAAGGTAATATTTAGCAAATACTGAGGCCGACTCGAAAGTTCCGCTAGGACCATAGGAACCCAAACCAAATCCGTAGCTGCTTATCGAGGAGACTGAAACACCAATAGACTCATTGAAGGTCATGCCTGTAAAACTCAATATTACGGCACTGAATGCTGCAAGTATGAGGTAAAGAAAAACAAAGGCATAGATCTTCGATGAGGTGTTTTCACTAATTACTTTACCATTTATCTTTACACGATAGAGTGCATCGGGGTGCACTTGTTTTTTGAAAACGAGCAAAGTGTTTTTCGCAAGTACAACCAAGCGCGATAGTTTCATACCACCAGAGGTGGATCCTTCACAGCCACAAAATAAGATCATGGCTAGAAAAAGAAGCCAATATATCTCTCCCCATGAAAGATAATCTACTGTGGCATAACCGGTAGAAGTTACTGCAGATACTACTTGAAAGAGTGCTGTTCGTATGGTATATTCCACATTGTTCAATTTACCTGATGTAAGCAACATTGCCGAAATGCCTAGTGTAAAAATCAAGATTATGATAATATACCACCGAAACTCCTCGTTTCGGAAAGTCTGTAGATTATGTCGAGAGAAAAAAGTGAATAGCAGCATAAAGTTTGTACCACCAAAGAACATCAAAGCCGTAATAACATATTCAGTATAGGGTGAATTAAAATAGGCAATGCTTGCTTGTTTGGTAGAGAACCCACCTGTTGAAATAGCAGAAAAGGTATGACAAGCTGCATCGAAGGAATTCATAGGACCTGCCCAGAGAAATAGAAAACCAACAATGGTGAGTCCTATGTATGTCAATGCCATATGTGTAGTAATCACGTTGATACGTGGACGCATGAGATCTTCCGTTATACCAGTTGATTCCGCATCAAAGAATTGTCCCGAGCTTCCTCCAAATACAGGCATGAAAGACATAACGAAGATGATGATACCGATACCACCGATCCATTGTGTAAAACTACGCCAAAAATGAAGTGATTTAGGAAACGCTTCAATGTTGATTAAAGTAGAACTACCTGTAGTGGTAAAACCACACATAGTCTCAAAAAAAGCATCGCTGAACGAAGGTATAGCATCACTTAACAGAAAAGGGAGTGTACCAAAGAGAGTCATCATAACCCATGCCGAAGTGACGGTAAGGTAAACCTCTCTTTTTGTAATTCGACTGGATACAGTTCTCTTTTTTCTCCCCAGAAACATCAATACTCCCCCAGAAACGACTGTGATGATACTGGAAAAGTAAATGCCCTGCACGGCACTTTCCTTGTAATGAACGCCCACAAAAGCAGAAAGTAGCATAAAGAATGCTTCAATCATCAACAGAATACCGATGCTGCTTAAAACGATTCTATAATTAAATTTATGCATGCTGCATTGTGATTATTCCGATTCAAACTAATTGAATAATTTTTCTATTACTTTCAGTGATTTATTTAGGAAGAAGACCACAACCTGGTCGTACGGTTCAATTAAGGTATCACCGTCTATGAGCATTGGTTCTCCGTTTCTTATAAGTGCTCCAAATGTAATATCGGAAGGTAAATCCAGGTTTCTCACCAACTTCTTGGTAACTTTAGAGTTAGGCTTAGCAATAACCTCTCCAACATTCGCTTCTGCAAAAGTTAAGCTTTTAATATTAGATGCATCAGCTTTTAGAAGCAGTTCGTAAATCTTGCTTGCAGAGATCAGTTTCTTGTTGATTACTGTTCCAATGTCAAAACGTTCTGCCATGGGAATATAATCGATGTTTTCCACTTCGGCAACCGTTTTCTTTACACCAAACCGTTTGGCCATCATACACCCCAGAATGTTAGCTTCTGAGTTGTCGGTAAGCGATAGAAATGCATCTGTTTCAGCTATTCCCTCTCGCAGCAAAAACTCGGTGTTACGACCATCTTCTACGAAAACAGTGACATTAGGTGGAACCACCTCTACGAGTCGTTCAGCTCTTTCTCTGTCTTGTTCTACAATCTTTATTTGAGTACTTTGAGGAAGCTGTTGTATGGTCCGCATAGTTATACGACTTCCTCCCATTATGATGATTCGTTTGGTTTCAAATAATTTCTTACCAAGTAACTCTGGCAACACTTGCACATGTTTCCTGAGTGTAGCAAAGTAGAGGATATCGTTTGCCATCACCTGATCATTTCCTTTTGGAATGATTGTGCGGTTATCCCGTTTGATAGCAACCATATGAAATTGCTTGCTCTCTTGTATTAATTCATGTAAATATTTATTGACAATAGGTGCGTTCTCCCTCACTTTAGCGCCAACCAGAATTACGGTTCCATTACAAAGTTCCCACCAGAATCGTGTCCATGGGGTCTTTAAAGCCATGGCAATTTCACGAGCAGCAATTAGCTCTGGATAGATCATGGAGTGTATACCCAACTTCTCGAAGAATTCGGTATTCTTTGGTAGCAAATACTCATGGTTATCAATACGTGCAAGAGTTTTCTTTGCTCCTAGGTTAGCTGCAAGCATGCATGATGTTATATTCTGCGACTCCTCAGGAGTAACTCCAATAAAGAGGTCGGCGTTTCCCACACCAGCTTCAGTAAGATCCTTCAGGGATGTGCAGATCCCTTGTCTTGTAAGAATATCGGTATTGTCGCGTATAGTTGTCAGACGATCTCTGTCTGCATCCATCAACGTGATTTCGTGCTCTTCCTGGCCGAGTAGTCTTGCGAGGTGTGTTCCAACGGCGCCTGCACCGGCAATTAATATTTTCATCGACGTAACTATTGGTAGTTTGTCAAATTAACTTTTCTGAATCATCGTTATCGAGCCGTTGGGAATGGAGATACATTCTCATCTACGGAATTAACATGCTGGCTGGGTTGACTCAGTTTTACAATTTGTTGGAAGATGCTCTCCGTGTCGAGCCCAACGATTTGCTGCAGTTCTTTGATCGCTCCATGCGTAACAAACTCGTCTGGTATACCGATGCGATGCACGCGCACATTGTTGAATTTATTATCTGCCAAGAACTCCAGAACAGCACTTCCTAGTCCTCCTTTAATAACACCATTTTCTACTGTAATTATTTGCTTGAAGTTTGTTGCCACTTCTGTGAGGATTTCCTCGTCGATAGGTTTAAGGAATACCATATCATAATGCGCAATACTAATTCCTTGCTTTTCAGCCTCAGCAATTGCACGTGCAGCATTGTTCCCAATAGCACCAATGGAAAGAAGTGCAATATCTTTACCCTCTTTGAGCAATCTTCCCTTTCCTATTGGAAGGATTTGTGGTTCATTTCTCCACTGGCTAAATTCACCTTGTCCTCTTGGATATCGGATTACAAAGGGGCCCTCATTACCATATACAGCTGTGTGCATTAGGTTTCTCAACTCATGTTCGTTATAAGGAGCAGAGATTACCAGATTAGGTATTGGTCTCAAATAAGCCAGGTCAAAAACACCATGATGAGTGGGTCCGTCGGGTCCCACCAATCCTCCTCTATCGAGGCACATGATAACCTTCAACTTTTGAAGAGCAACATCATGAATCACCTGATCGTATGCTCTCTGCATAAAAGAGGAGTAAATATTACAGAAAGGTATCAACCCTTCTTTAGCCATTCCTGCAGAAAATGTAACTGCATGTGCTTCTGCAATTCCAACATCGAATGCCCTTTTTGGAAAGGCCGACATCATAAAAGACATAGAGCAACCGGTAGGCATTGCCGGAGTGACACCAACAATTTGGCTGTTTTCTTGAGCCATTTCAACCAAGGTATGTCCAAAAACATCTTGATATAGTTTAGGTTGGTCTTTTTGTACCTTTATGATTCTCTCACCCGTATCTTTATTGAATAAGCCGGGTGAATGCCATTCTGTGGCTGACTTTTCTGCCGGTTCATATCCTTTTCCTTTAACAGTTTTAACATGCAGCAGCTTTGGTCCTTTCATTTCCTTGATATTGTGTAGAATATGTATCAAGTTTGGTAGATCGTGACCATCGACGGGACCAAAATAGCGAATATTAAAACCCTCAAAAAGATTTTGTTCTTTGGTGATAAGAGATTTAACGCTGTTATTGAAGCGCAGAACAATATTTTTCTCTTTTTCTGAAATAAGGTTACGTCGCTTGAAACCCTGATATAAGCTGTTTCTAAATCGATTATAGTTGAAAGAGGTATTTAGTTTCACCAGATAATCCTGCAGCCCACCCACATTATTGTCGATCGACATATTATTGTCGTTCAAGATGATTAGCAGGTTGTTCGGTTGCGAGCAGGCATTGTTTAACCCCTCATATGCGAGCCCCCCCGTCATTGATCCATCTCCAATAACAGCCACAACATGTCTGTCTTCGTTGTTGAGTGAAGCTGCCACAGCCATTCCTAACGCAGCAGAAATGGACGTAGAAGCATGCCCTGCTATAAATGTATCGTATTCACTCTCAGCTGGATTTGTAAAACCAGAGAGCCCTCCCAGTTTGCGATTTGTTGAAAAACGATCGCGTCTTCCTGTAAGTATCTTATGGCTATATGCTTGATGTCCCACATCCCACACAATGCGGTCGTAGGGTGTATTATAAAGATAATGCAGAGCCACAGTCAGCTCTACCGTTCCCAAGCTTGAACCAAAATGTCCTGGATTGTTGGAGAGTTGTTCAATAATAAATTCACGTAAATCCGAACAAACGGTCTTCAGTTGCTCAATTGAGAACTTCTTCAGGTCGTCGGGACTATTTATCTCTTGTAAATATTCCATAATAATCTATATCCTGTCCCTGTTATAACAGAAGCGGGATAAAATAGTTTTATAAAAACCATTATATAGCTGGTAAACAGGATATTAATTCGCCATGTCGGAGAAGAATTTTATGCGTACCAATCTAATTTCCGTGTCGGTATATTCTGAAAGTTCTTCCTGTGCCCTGTCTAGATCATCGATTTCAGTCTCCTTGAAGTAAGAATAGATATCCTGTATCACATCCTGATCCATCACTTCATTGAGAAAATAATCGATATTAATTTTTGTGCCTGAGTATACGATTGCTTCCACTTCTGAGAGCATTTCGTTGAAGTCTATTCCTTTCGATTCAGCAAGGTCATCTAAAGCAACTTTTCTGTCTATTGCTTGTACGATAGATACCTTAAGTTTTGATTTGTTGGCGACCGTCTTCACGCGTAAATCTTCAGGGCGCGTGATATCATTTTCCTCCACATGCTTCTTGATCAAATCCACAAACTCTTGTCCGTAGCGTTTAGCTTTACCAGCACCTACACCTGGAATGTTTTGCAGTTCCTCTAGTGTGATTGGATAAGATGTGGCCATCGCTTCAAGTGAGGATGGTTGGAAAATTACGTAGGGAGGTACATTTAATTTTTTCGAGATTTTCTTCCGAAGATCTTTCATCATTGAGAATAGCACAGGGTCAGCAGCTCCTCCACTTCCTGCAGAAGCAATTACATCTGAATCATCGCTTTCCAGATCTGGCATATCATCCTCTTCCTCATCTTCAGTGACGATTTTGAAAGATACCGGATTCTTTAGAAAATCTTTCCCTTTCTTCGTAATTTTGAGAATTCCGTAATTCTCGATATCTTTTTTGATATAGTTATCGAGTAGTGCCTGACGAATCACGGCTTCCCATGTGGTTGATTCCTCATCTGCTCCTGTTCCGAACTCTTCCAGTTCGTTATGTCCGTATGTTTCAATGTCGGATGATTCTTTTCCAACAAGGAAATCAATCAGGTAATCGGCTTTTTGTTTTTCCTTTAAAGCAATAATTGCTTCTAACAGAGTGATTAGTAGTTCTTTCGCTTCCACTTTTTTCTTGGGATTTAAACAATTATCACAATGTTCACAATTTGGTTCTAGATAATCTTCACCAAAATAGTGTAACAATACTTTTCTTCGGCACACCGACGTCTCTGCATAGGCTGCGGTCTCTAATAAGAGCTGTTTTCCTATTTCTTGTTCAGATACGGGTTTGCCTTGCATGAAACGCTCGAGTTTTTGCAAGTCCTTTTCGGAATAGAAGGCAATACATTTACCTTCTCCACCATCTCTACCAGCTCTTCCTGTTTCTTGGTAATAACCTTCCAGGCTTTTAGGTATGTCATAATGAATTACATACCTGACATCTGGTTTGTCTATTCCCATACCGAATGCAATGGTAGCTACAATCACGTTTGCTTTCTCCATTAAGAAAGCATCTTGATTGGCACTTCGATTTGCAGCATCCATTCCTGCGTGGTAGGGTAGTGCTCTGATGTTATTTGCTTGCAGTATCTCAGCAAAGTCATCTACCTTCTTACGGCTCAGACAATACACGATACCCGATTTGTTTCCTTGTGAGAGTATATATTTGATAATCTCTCGATCAATATGTTCGGTTTTATGCCGTACCTCGTAGTAGAGATTGGGACGGTTGAATGATGATTTGAACACCGTTGCCCCGCTCATGCCAAGGTTTTTTTGTATGTCGTGCTGCACCTTTGGGGTAGCAGTTGCAGTGAGCGCGATGATAGGTCGCGGACATATCTCACTTATTATGGGTTTAATACGTCTATATTCCGGACGAAAATCATGTCCCCATTCAGAAATACAATGAGCTTCATCCACTGCATAGAAAGAGATCTTTACGCTTTGCAGAAACTCAATGTTCTCCTGTTTCGTGAGTGATTCTGGGGCAACATATAGCATTTTCGTTTTTCCAGAAAGTACCTCTTTCTTAACAATCTCTATCTCCTGTTTGCTTAGTGATGAGTTCAGGAAGTGAGCGATGCCATCTTCTTCGCTATAATTGCGCATAGCATCAACCTGATTCTTCATCAGTGCAATTAAGGGGGAGATAATAATTGCTGTACCCTCAGAGAGTAAGGCTGGTAGCTGATAGCAGAGGGATTTTCCGCCGCCCGTAGGCATCAGCACAAACGTATCCTTTCCCGATAAGATACTGTGAATAATGGCTTCTTGATTACCTTTAAACGTATCGAATCCGAAGTATTTCTTTAACCCCTTATATAGATTGTCTTGTTCCTTCATTCAGCAAAATGCGAGGTGGAAAATTGTTTGTCACCAAATGGTCGATACAAAATTAAAAAAGTATTTCATATTTCCAAACATAAAAACTTGTTTGCCGTTGCATCGCTTTTTTGTCTCCAGTAGCTTGTATTTACATACAAGTAATCTGCTAATCAAAATTACATCCAAGATAGTGGATAAAAATAATCCTTGCAAATAAATTGGTGAAAACTATGTTCTCTAGTCGACAAATCTATTAAAAAAACGCCTGACAAGCATGCGTTCTGAATAAACCGCAGAACACTTATACAGTGTTCTGCGATTTAATTTTTTTGAAGAGTTTGAATTCAAGCTACACGCAAGTGGTGCAGATCGGAATTTTCCAGTTGATGAATTGCATAATCGCGTGTCACATGCAACTTCTTATTATCTTCAGAAGGCAGAGTGAACATAGCATCAATCATGATGGCTTCAACAATGGAACGGAGTCCTCTTGCGCCTAACTTAAACTCAATGGCTTTATCCACAATATACTCAAAGGCTCCCTGATCGAAAGTTAGTGTTACCCCATCCATTTCAAATAGCTTCTGATATTGTTTTACAATGGAGTTTTTAGGTTCGACCAGAATACGCAATAAAGCATCTCTGTCTAGTGGTTCCAAATATGTAAGTATTGGAAGTCGCCCAATTATCTCTGGAATAAGGCCAAATGATTTTAGATCGAGAGGCGTTATGTATTTCAACATATTGTTTCGATCTATGTTTGCCATTTCGCTGCTTGCGGCATAGCCCACTACTCTAGTATTGAGACGTTGAGCAATTTTTTTCTCAATGCCATCGAAAGCACCTCCACAGATAAACAGAATATTCTTGGTGTTTATTGCAATCATGCGTTGTTCCGGATGCTTACGACCTCCCTGAGGAGGTACATTCACCACAGAACCCTCCAGCAATTTCAACAGTCCCTGTTGCACACCCTCCCCACTTACATCGCGAGTGATGGAAGGATTGTCGCTTTTGCGTGCTATTTTATCGATTTCGTCGATGAAAACAATACCTCTCTCTGCTGCATTCACATCGTAGTCGGCTACCTGAAGCAGTCTGGTAAGGATACTTTCAATATCTTCACCCACATACCCCGCTTCGGTTAGCACGGTTGCATCTACAATGGTGAATGGTACATGCAACATCTTGGCTATTGTGCGAGCCAGTAGAGTTTTACCTGTACCTGTTGCACCCACCATGATGATATTTGATTTCTCGATCTCCACCTCATCTTTTACATTCTTCTGTAGAATACGTTTATAATGGTTGTAGACCGAAACCGACAGGAACCTTTTAGCGCTGTCTTGTTTTATCACGTACTGATCCAGAAATTCCTTTATTTGTTTTGGTTTAGGAAGTGTTAAGAGAGATATTCCCGGATCTGTTTTGGCATTACTTTTAAAGGTATCATTCACAATTTCGTGCGCCTGTTCTGCACACATATCGCAAATATACCCGGTCATGCCTGAAATGAGCAGGTTTACTTCCTGTTCACTTCTACCGCAAAAACTACAATGATTACTGCTGTTCGCTTTTTTTGCCATTGTTTACTACTTTATCCTTTTCGCAATAATACATCATCTACCATGCCATATGCTTTGGCTTCCGATGCTGTCATCCAGAAATCGCGATCTGAGTCACGTTCCACATCTTCATATGGTTTTCCGGAATGTTTGGATATGATGGTATACAATTCTTGTTTTAATTTAGCAATTTCGCGAGCTGTTATCTCAATATCAGAAGCTTGTCCTTGTACACCACCCATTGGTTGATGTATCATCACCCTAGAGTGGTTCAGAGCGAAGCGTTTCTTCTCGGTTCCAGATACCAGCAATACAGCAGCCATAGATGCCGCAATGCCTGTGCAGATTGTTGAGACATTACTTGAGATAAACTGCATTGTATCATATATTCCCAATCCTGCATACACCGAACCTCCTGGTGAGTTGATGTAGATGGAGATATCTTTACCTGGATCGGCTGAATCGAGATAAAGCAGTTGAGCTTGAATTACATTTGCAGTATAATCGTCGATAGCTGTACCGAGGAAGATTATGCGGTCCATCATCAATCTAGAAAAAACATCCATTTGTGCTACATTGAGCTGACGTTCTTCTATAATGGTAGGAGATATATACCCTCCCTGGCTTGTAATCTTCATATAGCTTTCGAGCCTGTTGCTACTCATGCCCAAATGCTTCGTTGCATATTTTTTAAAATCGTCTTGCATAATTTTATATCAAACTTTTTATTTTTCTTGTCATATTGTATACCGCAAAAAAAGTGCCATTATTTTTTGCTACTGTTACTGCAGGATTTATCAGACAAGCAAAAATAGAAGGAATTGGTGAAATAAAAAATATTTTTTTATTCTGCTGACGATTCGCTCGCTGAATCAACATCCTCATCAACGTCACCTTCATCAGTAAAATTGGCGGTTTGTTCACCGTGTTTATGAGCATGTTCACTCATAATTTCGCTGAACTCTTTTGATGAGATTTCTTTTTCAGTAACTGCCAAGTTTTCTTTCAACCAAGCGATTAGTTTTTCCTCAGTCGCTCTGTCGTATAAGTTTTGAATTGTTTCTTCCTTTTCCAACAAGCTTTTTGTGTAATTCTGCAACACATCGGCCGGCAAGTTGGTCATTCCATACTGTGCAAATTGTGCTTTAGCTACTTCTGCTGCAAGAGCTTCAATATCTTGATATTCTACCTTGATACCGTTCTCTTCAACAATCTTCTGCTTCGCGATATGGAATTTAAGATCTTCCAGAATAGCCGGGTAATCAGCTTCCACCTCTTCTGCCGTTTTCTTGTCGTTCGATTCAAGCAGCCAACGTTTCAAGAACTCATCAGGGAACTTCACATCTTTCATCTTTTCTACGATGATATCTTTTGCTGTATGGATGAACAGATGATCGGCATTTGGCTTGAACTGGTTACTTAGTTCAGACGCAATTTTGGTGCGGAACTCCTCTTCGCTTGTTACAACACCTTCACCAAGAATTCTGTCGAACAGCTCCTGATTAAGTTCAGCTTCCTTATAACGAGTTATCTCTTTGATATCTAAACGGAAATCGGAGTTAATATCTTGTATGTTCTCTTTTGTTGTTTGCAGTAACGATGCCACCTCAGCTTCGTTGTTATCATATGCACTCTTTGGGTTGAAGACAATGCTGTTGCCAACCTTAGCACCAATAAATTGATTTTTTACGGACTCTTCTTTCAGGTATGAAGGCATCAGGATTGCATTTTCGATCACCAGGCCGTTTTCTTTTTCCTTTTCTCCATCCATTTCGGTGAGTGTCCCCTTAATCAGGTCTGTATCTTTAGCCTCTTCCTCAATGGTAGCATAGGTGCCATAATTCTGCTTATATGCATCCAATTGTTTTTCCAGAAGATCATCTTCCAGTTTCACTCGATAGTACGTCATTTCGGTACTTTTGTCGAGCGGCAACTCAAACTCAGGTGTCAGTGCCACATCGAAATAAAAAGTAAGAGTTTCATCTTTATCGAGGTCAACCTGTTTCTCTTCGCTATCATCAGAGATAGGCTCGCCGAGTATTTTTAGTTTATTCTCCCGAATGAAATTGGTTAGTTCTTCTGTGACTAACTTGTTTACTTCATCAACTAGAACAGCTTTTCCATACATGCGTTGGATAACACTCTTGGGTACTTTACCCTGACGGAATCCAGGAATGTTGGCTTTCTGTCGGAATTGATTAATTGACTTATCTACTTTTTCCTGATAATCTGCTTTCTCTAGTTCGATTACTATGGTTCCGTTTACTTCGTCCTTTTTATTCAGTGTTGACTTCATTGAAATGCTTGATGTTTTAGTGGAAAGTCGGTTAATTTCAACCGATTGAATCCTTTTTTTTAATAAGAGTGCAAAATTAGTGTTATTCTTTCAATTTGCAAAAAATATTTTCTGTCGTTACGTCTGTACAACCTAATACACAGTGAATCTATTTACCCTTACAGACTCATTTCTGGAGATAATGCATGGTTATTTATTGCGCATAAGATGCTACTCAATGCTACTTGGGTTGGTATCCCTCTGTTACCCCTCCGTTATCCCTCCGTTACCCCTCTGTATATACCTTATATAAAAGGAGAGTATTACCAGAGTAGATTAAGCCGAGTCCCTTTGCGAAAATAATTATATTTAACGTGAATATTCTATCTTTGTAATTCAAAACAGACAAAATGCAACCAGTTTTCAAATTTGCCACTCCCGGTACAAAAATAGCAATACTTTTTTTGTTGCTCTGTGCAGGACTCATTGTCTCCCTTTTATTTATGGGACTAATGAATATAGTTTTTGGAATTAACTATGCCGAAAACAACACCGCTATATATATAAGTTCGGCGTTACAGTCGCTTTTTGCCATTGCATTACCATCTTTCACAGTTGCTACACTTACAACCGATACACCCAATAAATTCTTCAAATTAGGATGGAATGAGAAGATGTTACAGCGTATACTTTTCGCCCTGTTACTTTTCCTATTGTCCTATCCGTTTGTATCCTTTCTTACAAAATGGAACAGCGGCATGCAACTTCCCGTGTGGATGAGTGGCATTGAAGCCTATATGCGAACAATGGAGGATGCAGCCATGGAGACCACAATGAAGTTGCTTTCGGCTCAAACCCCTCTTTTTTTGATATTCAATTTGGTTGTTGTAGCCGGATTGGCAGCATTCTCAGAGGAGTTATTTTTTCGGGGAGCACTTCAACAGTTTTTGTATGAAAAGTTTCGCAACGAACATGCACCTGTGTGGATTTCGGCTTTTCTATTTAGTCTGATCCATTTTCAATTTTTTGGATTTTTGCCGAGGATGATGTTGGGTGTGATATTGGGTTATCTATTTTATTACTCGCGTAATTTGTGGATTGCCATCATTTTCCATTTTGTGAACAATGCCACTGTAATTGTTCTTTACTATTTCTGGAGCAATGCAGAGTGGTTTCGTTGGATGGAGGAGTATCCGGTAAATTTTACCTATCTTTTGGTGGCCATTATAAGTGCGATTCTCACCTTTCTTTTGTTTAGGAACTATATGAAACACGACCGCTTATTGGTTGAAGATAATGAAACATTAAATAGATAATGATATGATTCAAGTTCAAGATACGCTCATTTCAGACGATTTGTTTGAAGTACAATTTATTTGTGATCTCTGTAAATGCAAAGGGCAGTGTTGTGTAGATGGTGAATCGGGTGCACCAATCACACAAGAAGAGTTTACAGCAATAAATGAAATACTGCCTGAAATTTGGGATGATCTCTCACCCAAAGCACAGGAACTGATTAAGGAGCAAGGGATTGCATATACCGATACCGATGGCGAGTTGGTTACCTCAATAATTAATGGTGAAGAGTGTGTCTTTACCAAATTCGATGAAAACGGAATCTGCAAATGCACCATTGACAGTGCATACCGAGAAGGGCGCACCTCCGTTCAGAAGCCAATTTCGTGCCATCTTTATCCGGTGAGGTTACAAAATTATGCCGATTTTACCGCGGTGAACTACCACCGTTGGTCAATTTGTCAGCCTGCACTTAAACTGGGACGGAGAGAGAGTCTTCCACTTTATAAGTTTTTGCGTGAACCGCTAATTAGAAGATTCGGGGAGTCGTGGTATGAGGAAGTTTGTGAGGTTGCAAAATTATTGGAAGAAAAAAAGTAATGAAAATGTGTTTTTTTTCTCATTTACTTTCCTGAATTAAAATTTTTGTTATATTTTTGCACAAATATAAGTAAAATGTGCAATATAAAGTGACTTCGTCCATTTCAAAAACGAAAAACAATTTAATTGATGTCGCTCGGCAACTCTTCGCAAAAAAGGGCGTTGAGAATACAACAATGAATGACATCGCCGAAGCTTCTCAACGAGGCCGTCGTACTCTTTATACCTATTTCAGCAGTAAAAGTGAAATTTATAAGGCCGTAATTGAGTCGGAGCTCAATGTGCTTTATAGCAGTCTGGAAGAGGTGATAAGGAGAAACATTCCGGCCGATGAAAAGCTTATTCTATTGGCATTTACACGTTTGGGTGCCATCAAGGAGGTTGTTACGCGTAATGGGAGTCTGCGGGCCGACTTTTTCAGAGATATCTGGAAGGTAGAAAATGTGCGCAAGGGGTTTGACAAGAAAGAGATTCAATATTTGGAGACCATCATTCGAGATGGATGTGAGAAGGGAATCTTTCAACAATGCGATATCAAGCAAACAGCCGAAATTTTGCATTATGCATTCAAGGGCCTCGAGGTGCCCACCATTCGTGGCGCTATGAAGCTCGACTACAACAAAAAGGAGGATCGAGAAATCATTTCCTCCATCTTGTTTAAAGGCATGTATGCGAAGTAGCACAAAAAAATTCCGATAGAAATAGTGCGGTTGGAATCGGGGATCAAAAGAGATAATAAACAATTGAATATTAATCGTATGGAGCAAGCATTCAGCATATTCTTCATGGGAGAATAACAGCATGCAAGTTTCATACTCCACATTGAAAATAAGAATAATCAAATGAAGTTATTAGAAGGTAAAACAGCGTTGATAACCGGTGCTGCCCGTGGTATTGGCAAAGCCATAGCTTTGAAATTTGCATCGGAGGGAGCCAATATCGCATTCACCGACTTGGTCATTGGTGAAATAGGTGAAGCTACCGAACAAGAAATTGCAGCTCTCGGTGTTAAATGCAAAGGGTACGCTTCCAATGCTGCCAATTTTGACGAGACACACCAAGTTGTGGAACAGATTATGCAGGATTTTGGTCGTATCGACGTTCTGGTAAACAATGCCGGTATCACGAAAGATAGTTTGATGATGCGTATGAGTGAGCAGCAGTGGGATGCTGTAATCAACGTGAATCTGAAGTCCGCTTTCAATTTTATTCACGCGATCACCCCCATTATGATGCGCCAAAAATCAGGAAGCATTATAAATATGAGTTCGGTTGTGGGTGTATCAGGAAATGCAGGACAAGCGAACTATTCAGCATCGAAAGCTGGAATGATTGGATTGGCCAAATCGATGGCCAAGGAGTTGGGTTCACGCGGAATACGTGTAAATGCAATTGCACCGGGGTTCATTATTACTGATATGACTGGTCAGCTTTCAGAAGAGGTTCGTAATGAGTGGGCTAAACAAATACCATTAAGACGCGGTGGTACGCCCGAAGATGTTGCGAATACGGCAATTTTCCTTGCCTCAGACCTCTCTTCGTATGTCAGTGGCCAGGTTATCCATGTCTGTGGTGGCATGAATACCTGATTGAAAGAAAAATATTATTGTAAGAGGCACACGGGAGTACCTATGTGCCTCTACCATTTTTAACAGAATCTGATTTCTACGATGACTGTTTTATACGAAGACAATCATATCATCATTGTCAACAAGGCACCCGGTGAGATTGTTCAGGGCGACAAAACGGGAGATGAGCCGCTTTCAGAGACGGTAAAGGCCTATCTCAAGGAGAAGTATCAAAAGCCTGGCAATGTGTTTTGTGGTGTTACTCATCGGCTCGACCGACCTACGAGTGGGGTAGTTGTGTTTGCCAAAACAAGCAAGTCGCTTTCCCGTCTAAACGAAATGTTTCGCAAGGGGGAAATTAACAAGACATACTGGGCAATTGTAAAGAAACGACCATCTATGGAGGAAGGAACGCTGACCCATTATCTCATTAAAAACGAGAAAACCAACAAGTCAGCAGCCTACGATACCGAAAAGCCCAATACGAAGAAAGCGATACTTCATTACAAATTAATTGCAACATCTACGAACTATTATCTACTTGAAGTCGATTTGGAGACAGGTCGTCATCACCAAATACGATGCCAACTTGCCAAAATTGGATCACCCATTAAGGGAGATCTGAAATATGGAGCAGAGCGCTCCAATCCCGATGGGAGCATTAGTTTGCATGCACGTTCAATCTCTTTCATACATCCAGTATCAAAAGAACCCATTTTCGTTATCGCTCCTGTGCCGGAAGATGCATTGTGGCGTTCATTCGAACAATCAATTTAACGAGGATTGTTACATTCACAAAGCATCATTCTCCAACTATCTATAAAAAATCCTATATTTGTAGGATAAATAAATATATCAAAACAATGAAACCTACATTATTTGTTTTGGCTGCCGGCATGGGCAGTCGTTATGGCGGATTAAAACAACTTGATGGAGTTGGTCCAAGCGGTGAGACCATTATGGATTATTCTATTTATGATGCAGTGAATGCCGGATTTGGCAAGTTGGTATTCGTGATCCGCAAATCATTTGAAGTTGATTTCAGGGAAAAAATTGTCAGCAAATACGAAAAGAAAATACCAGTGGAATTGGTATTTCAGGAACTCGATTATCTCCCAGAGGGATTTACCCCTCATCCTGATAGAGTGAAGCCTTGGGGTACAAACCATGCGGTAATGATGGGAAAAGATGTAATAAAGGAACCTTTTGCCGTAATCAATGCCGACGATTTTTATGGAAGAGAAAGCTTTGGTGTGTTGGCCAACTATCTTACCTCTCTCAATGGCAGTGAAAATAAGTATTGCATGGTAGGTTATCGTGTGGGTAATACACTTTCAGAAAGTGGCACTGTTGCACGTGGAGTCTGCGAAACCGACGCCGAAGGACATCTCACCGGTGTGGTTGAACGTACCCAGGTAATGCGAATTGATGGCAAAGTCTCCTATAAAGATGAAAATGACCAGTGGGTTTCTATTGATGATAATACTCCTGTGTCGATGAATATGTGGGGCTTCACACCCGATTATTTCACCTATTCAGAAGATTATTTTATTCAATTCTTGAAGGAGAATGCAAACAACCTTAAAGCAGAATTTTTTATTCCGTTGCTGGTTAACCATCTCATTGTAAACGGCAAGGTGAACGTAAAGGTGTTGGATACGCCCTCAAAATGGTTCGGCGTTACATATGCCGAAGATCGTCAGGGTGTTGTTGAACGCTTGAAAGAATTAGCAGCAAACGAAGTATATCCCTCTCCATTGTGGTAATCTATCGAGTAGTTAGTAGGTATTGTACACTGAACTTGCAGAAGAATGTGGACTGACATCATCATAGTGCTCCTGCTGATCCTGCTCAATGGCTTCTTTGCACTTTCGGAGATTGCGATTGTTTCGGCAATGAAAAACAAACTTAACAGGGAACAAAAACAGGGAAGTAAGGGAGCCGGCCGTGCATTAAAACTTCAGGCCGACCCCGATAACTTCCTTTCGTCGGTACAGGTTGGAATTACCCTTATTGGAATTATCAACGGTGCATTTGGAGGGCAGGCTTTTGCTGTCTATCTGGTTCCTTTCTTTGAGCGATTTGCAGCCACTGCTTCATTTGCGGAGGGCATCTCTATGGGTGTTGTGGTCTTCCTAATTACCTATGTTTCTATTGTAATTGGAGAGCTTGTACCCAAAACCATTGCATTAAACAATGCCGAGAAGATGGCTATGCGTGTTGCTCCCTTCATTCATGTGGTGAGCATCATCTTTTATCCGTTTGTGAAGCTTTTAGCCGTATCAACCAGTTTTATAACACGCTTGATCGGTCTTAAACCAAAGGATGACATAATCTCGGAGATGGAGTTACGCGCCATGTTGAAGACTGCATCTCACGAAGGAGTCATTGATGTGGAAGAGAACATTATTCACGAACAGGTTTTCTACTTTTCCGATAAAAGAGCCATCCACCTAATGACACATCGCACCGATGTTGAGTGGGTTGATATCAGTAAAGACAGAGAGGCAATCATTCAAGATCTGCTTCAGATGAAGCATAGCAAGATACTTGCCTGTAGAAAGAAAATTGATGAATTTGCCGGAATCATCTCCATGCGTGATTTTTTACTCCGACTAAACATGAGGGAACCCTTTTCAATTGAGGATCTTATCATGGAACCAATAATTGTTCCGAACACACTTCGGGCACAGAAGGTTTTGGAGAACTTTAAAAACAACCACAAGTTCGTTGCAGTTGTAGTGGATGAATATGGTAGTCTCGATGGTATCATAACCATGCACGACATATTCGAAAATTTAGTGGGTACCATTCCGGAGGAAAACGATGATACATCGGCCGATCCGCTTCTTTTCATGCGTGATGATCACTCAGCGTTGGTGAGTGGAGAGGCCCCAATTGAGATATTGACCCAGCTAGATGAGGATTTTATTGTTGATTTTGATAAGATCGACTATTCTACTGTTGCCGGTTTTGTTTTTGCATGTATAAACAAAATACCGTGCGTAGGAGATAAATTCGATTACGACAACCTCCATTTCGAAATTGTGGACGTAGATGGAAATAAAATAGATAAATTATTAATAACAAGGAAAATACAAGTTTTTGATAAAGAGATAGATTAATTGATTTTGAGGTTTTATGTAAAAATTTATGTTGTATAACACAATAAATTATTGGGTAAATCTCCAAATCTGTGTTAATTTTACACGAATTTAAATCAAAAATCAATCTTCATCGAAATCTTATTTTTTAAAACCAAGAAAATTGCATGAACAAAATGTATAGCAAGTCCGGTTTGCTGGTCGAAGCTTTTGATAAAATAGTAGATGGCAAGCAAACCGGGTTATACACGCTGACGAATGAAGCAGGTAGTGAAGTCACCATTACCAACTATGGTGCAAAAATTGTATCGTTGATGGTGCCCGCTAAAGATGGTCGCTTAATTGATGTGGTATTAGGGCATCCCTCAATTGATGAGTATCTTACTTCGGAAGAACCCTATTTTGGGGCTGTATGCGGTCGCACGGCAAACAGAATTGCCGGAGGCCGTTTTTGTTTAGATGGGGTAGAATACAAACTCGCAGTGAACAATGGCCCTAACTCTCTACATGGTGGATTGAAAGGATTCAACGCTGTGGTTTGGGATGTGAAAAATGTTTCGTCCCAGAGCATTGAACTCTTTTATTTGTCGCCCGACGGAGAGGAAGGATTTCCCGGAAACCTTTCTGTAACAATTACCTACATCCTAACAGAAGATAATGCACTTGAGATGCACTATCGGGCAACAACTGACAAAACAACCATTCTGAACCTGACGAATCATTCTTATTTTAACTTATCGGGTGAGGGTGATCCATATATTGGAGATCATATTCTATTGTTGAATGCCGATGAGTACCTTCCTACCGATGCAACTGCCATTCCATATGGTGATCCAGCTCCGGTAATAGGGACTCCCATGGATTTCACAAAACCACAGGAGATTGGCTCACGCATCAACGATGACTTTGAGCAGCTCCACTTTGGAAAGGGGTATGATCATACATATATAATTAATAAAATAGACAGTGACAAAGGATATCATTATGCCGGTTATTGTCAATCTCCAAAAACAGGTATAAAAATGGAGATGTACACTACTGAACCCGGCCTACAGCTGTATACCGGAAATTGGATGACCGGCAGATTTACGGCAAAGAATGGACACTGTTATCCTGAAAGATCTGCAGTGTGCTTCGAAACACAACACTTCCCCGACAGTATCAATAAGCCGTCTTACCCGTCGGTTGTTCTGCATCCTGGAGAGGAATTTAATTCACGCACTACATATAAATTTACTCTTTGATTTTCCGAAGTAACAACTTATGTGAGTTAATTAAATAATATTAAAGAAATGAATACAACAACTAATCAATCAACAAACCGAATTGTGCCCATTATCATGATGATTGCACTGTTCGGTATGATCTCCTTTGTTACCAACCTGGCGGCTCCCATGGGCCAAGTATTAAAAGAACAGTTTGGTGCATCTAACTTCCAGGGTTTGCTGGGTAACGCTGCAAACTTCATTGCCTATGCTGTAATGGGTATACCTGGCGGTATTCTCCTGCAACGCGTTGGCTATAAAAAAACAGCCCTCATTGCAATTGCAATCGGTTTTGTGGGTGTGCTTATTCAGTATCTCTCTGGTCATTCGGCTCAAAACGTAGCCTTTGGAGTTTATCTGCTTGGAGCTTTTGTGGCCGGTTTCTCTATGTGTTTGTTGAACACAGTTGTGAATCCAATGCTTAACACATTGGGAGGGGCAGGAAACAAAGGAAATCAGCTCATTCAAATTGGAGGTTCTTTCAACTCAGTAATGGCTACCTTTACACCTGCATTTGTGGGTATCCTTATTGGTGAAGCAGCTAAAGCAAATATCAAGGACGTGTTCCCTGTAATGTACATTGCAATGGGTGTCTTTGCACTGGCATTTTTCGTGATGTTGGCTGTGACAATTCCAGAACCTCATATTTCAAAAAATAAGGAATCGTTGAAACAACTGATGACCGGAGCGCTCAAATTTAGACATTTTATTCTGGGTGCTGTTGGTATCTTTGTCTATGTGGGAGTAGAAGTAGGAACACCTGGTGTGATGATCTACTGGCTATCTGATCATCCTGAGGTTGGAAAAACAATTGCTGGTTTCGTTGCCGGAACATATTGGTTGCTAATGCTTGCCGGTCGTCTCATTGGTGCATCAATTGGCAGCAAAGTTTCAAGTAAAGCAATGCTTACAGTTGCCTCGTTTGTGGGATTGGTATTGGTGTTATTGGCAATCTTCTCGCCTGTTGAAACTATGGTATCACTCCCTGTAATGCAACGTTCTGCGGCTGGAGCTCTCTCATTTGGTTTAGCTCAGGTGCCCATCAATGCTATGTTTATTGTGTTAGTAGGACTTTGTACTTCTATTATGTGGGGTGGAATCTTTAACCTTGCTGTAGAAGGATTGGGTAAATATACTGCTGCCGCATCTGGTTTGTTCATGGTGCTTGTGTGCGGTGGAGGTATCCTTCCTGCAATTCAGGGAAGTGTAGCAGATGCTGCTGGTTATCTTCCTAGTTATTGGGTTGTTGTAATTGGTCTTGCATATCTGCTATATTATGCATTGATTGGATCTAAGAATGTGAATAAAAATTTAGACGTGGCTGAATAATACACAGAAAAGCCCGTTGAAAGACGGGCTTTTTTTCTAAATAGTATTTATTAAAGGACAACGAAATATGACCAAACAAGAAATTATTGAAGTTTTTCAGAAAAAATACGGGGTCGACAATCCCGAAGTGTATACATCTCCAGGACGTATTAACTTGATCGGCGAACATACTGACTACAACGGGAGTTTTGTTTTTCCCGGTGCAATAGACAAAGGTATGATTGCTGCCATCCATTTTAATGGAACCGATAGGATTAAGGCATATGCAATTGACCTGGATGAAAGCACTGAGTTTGGACTTAACGAAGAGGATCTGCCTAAAGAGGGTTGGGCAAAATATATCTTTGGTGTTTGCCGTGAGATCATTAAAAGAGGTGGCACTGTGAAGGGATTCGATACCGTTTTTACAGGTGATGTGCCTCTGGGCGCTGGAATGTCATCCTCAGCCGCACTGGAAAGTACCTTTGCATTTGCACTGAACGACCTCTTGAATCTGGGAATCGACAAGTTTGAACTAGCCCGCATTGGACAAAGCACCGAACATAATTATGTGGGGGTGAAGTGTGGAATCATGGATCAGTTTGCATCTATCTTTGGACAGAAGGGACATCTGATTCGTCTTGATACAAAATCGATGGAATATGCCTATTTCCCATTCGATCCGAAAGGATATAAGATGGTGCTTCTGGATACAGTGGTGAAGCATGAATTGGCATCTTCAGCATACAATAAACGTCGTGAATCGTGTGAACATGCTGCAAGTACCATCGCTAAACGCCATCCGGAGGTGGTTTTCTTGCGTGATGCTTCTATGGATATGCTCAACGAAGTGAAGAGTGAAATATCGGAAGAGGATTACATGCGCGCCAAATACGTGATTGAGGAAACTCAACGCGTGAGAGAGGTGAGTGATGCTTTGGAAAGGGGAGATTATGAAACGGTGGGACAGAAAATGTATGAAACCCATCATGGAATGAGTAAACTTTATGAAGTAAGCTGCGAAGAACTCGACTTTCTAAATGATGTAGCCCGCGAACATGGTGTAACCGGATCGCGTGTGATGGGTGGTGGTTTTGGCGGATGTACCATAAACTTGGTAAAGGATGAACTGTATGATTCATTTATACAGGATGCCAAAGCTCAGTTTAAGGCTAAATATGGCCATGAACCAAAAGTGTATGACGTGGTGATAGGCGACGGAGCACGTAAACTCTAAAAGAAACATATAACTAAAAGCCGGAAGAAGAATCCATCAGATACCTGCTTCCGGCTTTTTTCTATTACCATCAACACAATATTATTCAATGACTCCCAGATTATGTCTGCCAGTTATTACCAAAACAACGACCATTTTTTAATTGCTACCGATTGCATCATTTTTGGCTTCCATAAAAAAGAACTGCATCTATTACTTACCCGTCGTCCCGTGGAGCCTCTTAAAAATGAATGGTCTCTAATGGGCGGTTTTATGGAAGAGAATGAAAGCCTTACGCAAGCAGCAGAAAAGATCCTTTATCGCTATACACAGCAAAAGGGAATCTACATGGAGCAAGTGGGAGCCTATGGAGAAACGGATCGCGATTGCGGAGCGAGGGTCGTTTCTGTGGCTTTTTATGCACTGGTAAAGATGGAGAGTTTTAACACCATGCTGACACAGCAATTCGATGCCCGCTGGTTCAACATCAACAATTTGCCTGAGTTGGTTTTTGATCACAACATCATGGTTAACGATGCGCTCTCTCTTTTGCGGTATAAAGTGTCGTCAGAACCGATAATCTTCTACTTCTTCGATGGGAAGTTTACGCTTTCCTCTCTGCAGGATCTCTATGAAACAATTTTTCAGTTACCATTCGATAAACGAAATTTCAGAAAGAAACTAGCCTCAATGGACATCCTCGATAAACTTGCTATCAAAGAGACAGAGAATTCGAGAAGAGGGGCTAATTATTATGCTTTTAATCCTGAAAAATATAAATCTTTTCTGAAGGCTGGTAAACGATTCTCAATTTGAGATGTGTACGGCAATCTACTAGAGTATTTTAGTTCTTGAGATAATAGTTCACAGTGGTTACCACACGTACATTTTTTATGTATGGGGTGTTCTCATCGCGGTCACTAATTGAAAACTGACCTTGCGAAGCGTTTCGTATTTTTCCCAATTTGCTGCCTGAATCTAAGGCAAACTTTTCTGCAGCTTCTCTAGCATTCATAGTTGCTTCTTCAATCATCTCCGGTTTAATTTGATTTAAGCCCGTAAATTCATATACTATGTTGTAGCGATAATCTCCACCAGTGATGGCTACGCCCTGCTTCAGCAATTCGGTCTGCTCTGCTATCAGCTTACGGATCTTTTCGACATTGCTTGAGGTTACCGTAATGACCGATGTTGCATTATATCGATACTGAATGGCTTGATTTATATAACGTTCCGCTTCCATATCGATAATTTCGGGAGGGGTCACGCTAATTTCGTCTTGGGTGATACCGCGTGAAAGCAAAAATTCTACAATGGTCTTGTTCTTACTTTGAATGTTCGTGTAAAGTGTTGTTAGGTCATTCCCAAGGTCTTTATACATTAATGGCCAAATAACTTTATCGGCCATTACCTCCTTTTCTGCAAGTCCTTTCACTGACACCACACGGTCTTTATTACTAAAGTCATGAATGGCTGCTTTTAATACGATGCCCATAACGACCAATCCAATGGATAAAATGGCCGCTTCAATAATACGGCTTCTACTACGATTGCTTCTAAATTCTTGTTCTTGCATGATCCAATTCTTTTATAAATGGGTAAAGTTTATTATCCTGTTGAATGAAAAAAACAATATTGGTTTAAAGATACACATCTTTTTTTATGCATTTTCCAACTTATTCAAGTTAAATAGGTTTTTCAGGTATTATTTGTACATTTTCTTTATTTGCATAATATAAGGGAGATGAAATTGATAATATTGGTATTTGCAATATAATGGATGTTACAAAGAAACTTTGATACTTAACCAATTGTTGTTGTACTGATCTTTTAGGTAGATATTTGTGATCATATCAACCTTTTTTCCTATCTTTGTGTCCTAATATCATACGGTATCAATTCAACATTACAATATAGAAAATATGCACAGATTTAAACCGGTGCGGTTGATCCTTGAAAACGGGATGGTTTTTCACGGACAATCGTTTGGAGCCGAAAAGGCATCATCGGGAGAGGTTGTTTTCAGCACAGCAATGGTCGGTTATCCCGAAAGTCTGACAGACCCCTCCTACGAAGGTCAGATTCTAACACTCACTTATCCTATAATCGGAAATTACGGAGTTCCCGCTCAAAGCGAAACAAACGGAATTTCCGATTTTTTTGAATCCACACGCATCCATGCTTCGGGACTCATTGTGCAGGATTACTGCGACGATTATTCTCATTGGAATGCGCAACAAAGCTTGAGTGATTGGTTGCGGGAGTATGGGGTTCCAGGTATTTCCGGTATTGATACGCGCCTTCTCACAAAGATACTACGGGAAAAAGGTTCCATGCTTGGTAAAATTGTTTTCGATGATGAAAATGAAATCGATTTTTACAATCCGGAAAGTGAAAACCTGGTTGCAAAGGTAAGTTGTAAAGAACCGATAGAGTATGGAAATGGGGAGAAAAAGGTGGTCTTGATTGATTGCGGGGCGAAATTGAACATCGTGCGGGAACTAATCAATAGAGATGTACATCTTATTAAAGTACCCTGGGATTATGATTTCACCGGTTTGGATTATGATGGTCTCTTTATTTCAAATGGACCTGGAAACCCCGATTATTGTACTGTCACGGTTGAAAATATCCGTAAAGCAATGAAATTGGATAAACCTATCTTCGGTATTTGTATGGGAAACCAACTGTTGGCAAAGGCAGCAGGTGCAAATACTTACAAACTGAAATATGGACATAGAGGCCACAATCAGCCCGTGCAAAAAATCGGTTCAAATTCATGCTTCATCACTTCTCAAAATCATGGCTATGCCGTGAATGAATCAATGTTGGGTGATGATTGGGAACCTTGGTTCATAAACATGAACGACGGTACCAACGAAGGAATCAGGCATAAAACAAAACCTTTTTTCTCTGTACAGTTTCATCCAGAAGCTACTGGAGGACCAACGGATACACGATTCTTTTTCGATGAGTTTGTGAATCTGTTGAACGTTAAATAGGTTGTAAGAATCATTAGTGAGTAAATAATATGACAGATCAAAATTTAGCACCAAAGATAGATAATATCCATAGTAATAAGGGAATACATAAAGTACTTGTGCTAGGATCAGGTGCGCTCAAAATTGGGGAGGCGGGTGAATTTGACTATTCCGGATCACAAGCCCTGAAGGCTCTGCGCGAAGAGGGGATGGAAACAATCCTCATTAACTCGAATATAGCTACTGTACAGACATCGGAAGGTGTTGCCGATAAAATATACTTTCTACCTATCACTCCCTACTTTGTAGAGAAGGTGATTGCACGTGAACGTCCCGACGGTATCATGCTTGCATTTGGTGGACAAACTGCATTAAATTGCGGTGTTGCACTTTATCAAGCGGGTGTTTTTGATAAATATGACATGAAGGTGCTTGGAACACCTGTACAGGCAATCATGGATACGGAAGATAGGGATCTGTTTGTGAAGAAACTGGATGAGATCGAGGTAAAGACCATTCAAAGTGTTGCTGTTTCAACGCTCAACGATGCTTTACAGGCTGCTGACAGCCTAGGTTATCCTGTCATTGTGCGGGCTGCATATGCTTTGGGGGGACTTGGATCGGGTTTCTGTAATAACGAAGAGGAGATGAAGGCTCTTGCTAGTAAGGCTTTCAACTACTCAAGTCAGCTGTTGATCGAGAAGTCTCTGAAAGGCTGGAAAGAGATTGAGTATGAGGTTGTACGTGACCGTTTCGACAACTGCATCACAGTCTGCAACATGGAGAACTTCGACCCACTGGGTATTCACACTGGAGAGAGTATTGTGGTTGCTCCCTCACAAACATTGACCAACTCAGAATATCATAAACTGCGTGAACTTGCCATTAAAATTGTCCGACATATAGGTATCGTGGGTGAGTGTAATGTGCAGTATGCATTTGATCCGGAGTCGGAAGACTACCGGGTAATTGAGGTAAATGCCCGACTGAGCCGTTCTTCGGCATTGGCTTCGAAAGCTACCGGATACCCACTGGCGTTTGTTGCGGCTAAACTGGGACTTGGATATGGCCTTTTTGATTTGAAAAATTCAGTAACAAAATCAACAAGTGCCTTTTTTGAGCCCGCACTGGACTATATTGTGGTGAAAATTCCTCGTTGGGATCTTGGTAAGTTCAGTGGTGTCTCCAAAGAAATTGGGTCAAGTATGAAATCTGTTGGTGAAATAATGGCCATTGGACGCACCTTCGAAGAAGCCATGCAAAAAGGACTTCGTATGATTGGACTCGGTATGCATGGGTTTGTGGAAAATAAGGAACTTATTATAGATGATATAGACAAGGCTTTGCGTGAGCCAACAGATCAACGTATTTTTGTGATAAGCAAGGCTTTTCGAAAAGGATATACAGTTGATCAGATTCATGAATTGACAAAGATTGACCGATGGTTTTTGCATAAACTTCATCAAATTGTATTAACTGCTGAAGCGTTGGAAGGATACACAATATCTTCTGAAGATCTGGAGATGAATGAGAACAACGCTTTTGATGAATTGCTGAAAAAAGCCAAACAACAGGGTTTCTCTGATTTCCAAGTTGCAAGGGCTCTATGGAAAGAGCAAACAGATGATGCAGCTCCAATCAATATTCGCAACTATAGAAAGAGAAAGGGTATTGTGCCAGTGGTGAAACAAATTGACACGTTGGCTGCTGAATATCCAGCTCAAACAAACTATCTATACCTAACATATAACGGGTTGCAGAACGATGTACAATACCTGGGTGACCATCGTTCAGTGATTGTGCTCGGATCTGGTGCATACCGCATTGGATCTTCAGTGGAATTTGACTGGTGTTCGGTTAATGCTCTCACAACTGTTCGCAAAGAAGGTTACCGATCGGTTATGGTTAACTACAACCCCGAAACAGTATCAACAGACTATGATATGTGCGACAGGCTCTATTTCGATGAGTTGACTTATGAAAGGGTGATGGATATCATTGAATTGGAAAATCCTCACGGGGTCATTGTTTCTGTGGGAGGTCAAATACCCAATAACTTGGCAGTGAGGTTGGATAATTCAGGTGTAAATATTCTGGGTACTTCTGCTAAAAGTATTGATAATGCAGAGGATCGTCACAAATTTTCCTCCATGCTCGACAGGCTGGAAATCGACCAACCGAGATGGAAAGAGTTGACAACACTAAGCGATATCCATAATTTTGCCGATGAAGTAGGATTCCCTTTGCTAGTTAGACCCTCCTATGTTCTCTCAGGTGCAGCAATGAATGTTTGCTCCAACAAAAGTGAATTGGAGCGATTCCTCACACTAGCTACTGAAGTGTCAAGCAGATACCCGGTCGTTGTATCTGAATTTATTGAGGAGTCGAAAGAGATAGAAATGGATGCGGTTGCACAAAACGGAGAATTAATAGCCTATGCAATCTCGGAACATGTGGAGTTTGCAGGAGTACACTCAGGTGATGCCACCATTTTGTTCCCTGCTCAAAAAATATATGTGCAGACTGCTCGTAGAATTAAACAAATTACACGAGAAATAGCCAAAGCGTTAAATATAACCGGACCGTTCAATATTCAGTTTTTGGCAAAAGACAATGATATCAAGGTGATAGAATGTAACCTACGTGCTTCGAGATCGTTCCCTTTTGTTTCGAAGATACTAAAGATAAACTTTATTGAACTTGCAACAAAAGTAATGCTTGATATTCCGGTTGTAAGACCCGAGAAATCAGCATTTGAACTTGATTATGTGGGAATAAAAGCACCTCAATTCTCCTTTACCCGTCTGCAAAAGGCAGATCCGGTACTGGGTGTGGACATGGCTTCAACGGGTGAAGTGGGAGCTATAGGAAACCAATTCGATGATGCCCTGCTTACTTCGATGCTGGCAGTGGGATATAGTGTTCCTCAAAAAAACATCATGATCTCATCCGGTGGAACAAAATCGAAAGTTGCCTTACTCGATGCTTGTCGTCTATTGCAAAAAAACGGATATACTTTATATGCTACGAGTGGAACACAAAAGTTTTTGGAAGAAAATGGAGTAGACAGTATCTTTGTAGCATGGCCTGATGATGAATATGCAACATTGAAGGTAAATGACATGATCGCTGAGAAAAAATTCGACCTGATTATAAATATCCCCAAGAATTTAACCGAGCGTGAACTTACCAATGGTTACCTGATTCGTCGCAGTGCCATCGATTATAATATACCCTTGATTACCAATGCCCGATTGGCAAGCGCATTTATCAAAGCTTTCTGTAAAATATCACGAGATGAAATAGAAATTAAGCATTGGGAGGAGTATACTGAATAGTAAATTTGTATCGTAACGCATCAATAATGGATTATTCAATTAAAAAAGTTATTCTACTAGGGTCTGGTGCTTTGAAAATTGGCCAGGCAGGAGAGTTTGACTACTCTGGCTCCCAAGCATTAAAAGCAATGCGGGAGGAAGGAATTGAAACAGTACTTATCAACCCGAACATCGCTACCATTCAAACGTCTGAGGGTGTGGCCGATAAGGTTTATTTTCTACCAATCACTCCTTTCTTTGTTGAGAAAGTGATTGAAAAAGAAAGACCAGACGGTATCTTGCTTGCTTTTGGAGGACAAACAGCTTTGAACTGTGGAACAGAACTCTATTTAAGTGGCACGTTCGAAAAGTATGGTGTAAGGGTATTGGGTACTTCAGTTGAGGCAATTATGATCACCGAAGATCGTGATCTCTTTGTGAAAAAACTGAATGAAATTGATGCTAAAACACCTCTGTCACATGCCGTTGAATCACTCGAAGATGCATTAAATGCAGCACGTGAAATAGGTTTCCCAATCATGCTGCGATCGGCGTATGCTCTTGGAGGACAGGGATCTGGAATTTGTGAAAATGAAGAGGAGTTTATTGAACTTTGTAAAAGTGCACTATCGTTTTCAAATCAAATTCTTGTTGAGGAAAGCCTGAAGGGGTGGAAAGAAATAGAGTTTGAGGTAATTCGAGACAGCAACGACCATTGCTTCACTGTAGTACCGATGGAGAACTTCGATCCTCTAGGTATTCATACTGGAGAGAGTATTGTAGTGGCACCGATTATCACTCTAACAAAAGAGCAGATCTCCATGCTGGAAGATATTGCAGGTAGTGTTGTCCGTCACATTGGTATTGTGGGTGAATGTAACATTCAGTATGCTTTTAATGCGCTTACTAACGATTATCGCATAATCGAAATCAATGCTCGTCTGAGTCGGTCCTCTGCTCTAGCGTCTAAGGCTTCAGGCTATCCACTAGCCTTCGTAGCAACAAAACTTGCTTTGGGGTATACGCTCGACCAAATTGGTGAAATGGGAACGCCAAACTCGGCTTACAAAGCTCCTGCAGTGGACTATATGATTGTAAAAATACCCCGTTGGGACTTAAATAAGTTTTACGGGGTAAGTCATGAGATTGGTTCTTCCATGAAATCGGTGGGAGAGATCATGTCAATTGGACAATCGTTTGAGGAGATTATCCAAAAAGGTTTGCGGATGATAGGGCAGGGGATGCACGGCTTTGTTGGAAATAGGGAAATAACTTTCGACAACGTTGAGGAGTCGTTGGCGAAACCTACCGACCTGCGTATCTTTGCTATTGCCGATGCTTTTGAAAAAGGATACAGTATTACGCAGATTGAAAATCTCACCAAAATTGATCATTGGTTTCTGGAGAAACTGGAAAATATTTACAACTATTCAAAGGTGCTTGCTTCTTATTCTAAAATTGAAGAGCTGCCGGAGGAGGTCTTACGTGAAGCCAAAAGATTAGGGTTTTCCGATTTTCAAATAGCACGTTTTGTGGAAAATCCTTCGGGAATATTGCAGGATGCACTAATAAGGGTAAGGAAGTATCGCAAAGAGAAAGAAATATTGCCGGTTGTACGTCGTATCAACACTGTTGCATCTGATCATCCTGACAAAACCAATTATCTCTATTTCACATACGGATCTGATAATGCATTTGTACCTCATAAAGAGGATAAAGAAGCTGTGGTGGTGCTTGGTTCGGGTGCCTATCGTATTGGGTCTTCGGTAGAGTTCGACTGGTGTTCGGTGAATGCGGTGCAGACTGCACGTGAATTGGGGTACGCTTCGGTGATGATCAATTACAATCCTGAAACTGTTTCGACCGATTACGATATGTGCGACCGACTCTATTTCGATGAGCTTACCTTCGAACGGGTAATGGATGTCATTGATATTGAAAAGCCAAAAGGTGTTATCGTGTCTGTAGGTGGACAGATACCTAATAACTTGGCCATGAAGTTGCATAGTCAAAAGGTGCCTATTTTGGGCACATCACCGCTTTCAATTGACCGTGCTGAGAATAGGCACAAGTTTTCTGCTATGCTCGATGAACTTGGTATTGATCAACCACGCTGGAAAGAGGCTAGCAGCATTGAGGAGATTGACTCCTTCATTGAAGAGGTGGGATTCCCATTACTGGTAAGACCTTCTTACGTACTCTCGGGAGCTGCCATGAATGTTTGTTATAATAGGGAACAGATGAGTGTGTTCCTCAAGATGGCTGTCAATGTCTCTAAAGAATATCCCGTGGTTGTATCCAGCTTTATGCAGAATGCTAAGGAGATTGAATTCGATGCTGTCGCCCAAGATGGAGTGGTGGTTGAGTATGCTATTTCGGAACATGTGGAATTTGCAGGAGTACATTCAGGTGATGCAACACTTGTATTTCCTGCCCAAAAGATCTATTTCGAGACCATGCGTCGTGTTAAGAAGATCTCGAAACAGATTGCTCGTGAACTTAATATATCTGGTCCTTTTAATATACAGTATCTGGCTAAAAATAACGATATCAAGGTGATAGAATGTAATCTTCGTGCATCTCGTTCTTTCCCATTTGTGTCAAAAGTACTTAAACATAATTTTATTGACACAGCTACTCGTATAATGTTGGGGGCACCTTATTCAAAACCAGATAGTTCGGTGTTCGACTTAGATTATATCGGGGTGAAAGCTTCGCAGTTTTCATTCTCCAGATTACAAAACGCCGACCCAGTATTGGGTGTGGATATGTCATCTACCGGTGAAGTAGGTTGTATTGGTGAGGATTTTTCGGATGCAATCCTGAAATCGATGCTCTCGGTGGGGTATAAAATTCCGGAGAAAGGTATTTTGATCTCCTCTGGTGAAATGAAGTCGAAGGTCGACTTGCTGGAAGCCTGCAAACTTTTAGGACAAAAAGGATATATACTTTACGCCAGTCATGGCACGTGTAGGTTTCTTAGTGAAAATGGTATAAAGGCTATTGATGTGAACTGGCCTGATGAGGATGGTGAAAACAATATTCTACGAATGATTGCTGATAAGGAGTTTGACTTGATCATCAACATTCCGAAAGATGTGACACGCCGAGAACTGACCAACGGTTACATTATTCGACGGGGGGCTGTCGACTACAACATTCCTCTTATCACAAACGCACGTTTAGCAAGTGCTTTTATAAAAGCCTTCTGCAAAATGGAATTAGAGGATATTGAAATAAAAAGTTGGAATGAATATTAAATAAAAATTCCACATATATCTAATAAATAAGTTGCCCACTTAGAACATGTAAAATGGACTAAGTGGGCAAACTGTTTATTAAAATTATTGAGATCGTTNNAATTTTACGACCTATATTTTTTAATTCTGGTACTTGAATCGTTTGATACTTCTTTTTGGAGTTTTCTCAAATTCTTCATACCGTAATTTGAATGATGATATTTTGCTGTATGCGGGCAATTTGATATTGATGTCACGTACAATTTTCTCAAAGAACTCATTTAACTGATCTGTAGGAATGCCTTCGGATTGAAGTACTTCGAAGTCGGGCACAATAAGTGCAACCACTTTATGATTATCTTCAATGGCCAACGATTCACTTACATAGGGACAACTGTTTATTTTTTCCTCAATCTCTTCAGGATAAATATTCTGACCGGAAGGACCAAGAATCATGTTCTTGTTCCTACCACGTATAAATACGAAGTTGTCTTTATCAAGAGTACCCAAGTCTCCCGTTTTTAGCCAACCATCTTCTGTGAATACCTGCTTCGTTACTTCCTCGTTTTTATAATAACCCAACATTAAATTGCTTCCTTTTGTTAGTATCTCACCTACAATGTGTTCCGGGTCTTCCGAATCAATCTTTACTTGCATTCGGTCTACCACCTTACCGCAGGAACGTTCTTTAAATTCAGACCAGAATACATAGGAAATAAGAGGCCCGCATTCGGTCATTCCATACCCTACAGTGTATGGAAATTTTATTTTACGAAGGAACTTTTCTACATCATTATTCAAGGCCGCACCACCAATCACAACTTCCACTAGGTTACCACCGAAGAAGTCGACCATGGATTGTCGTACTTTTTTGTGAACAATCTTGTTTAACAAGGGTATTTTGATGAGTGTTGCTGCAGCGCCTTTGGCTAGTTTTGGTAAAACATTGCGATTGACTATCTTTTCAATTATGAGAGGTACAGCTAAAACTAATTTTGGTTTATATTTGGAAAATGCTTCAATTAACACTTTTGGAGAAGGTGTTTTTCCTAAAAAGTAAATATGGCATCCCATTGAAATGGAGTTGAGGACCTCAAAGGAGAGTCCGTATGTGTGTGCCATGGGTAGCATACATACAATGTTGTCTCCAGCATGGATAAATTCAAGACTGTCATTAGCAAATTTGGTATTCGACCATAAACTTCGATAGGGGATCATGACACCTTTGGGACTGCTTGTTGTACCTGAAGTGTAGCTTATTACTGCAAGTTCCTCGGGTTTCTCAGTATGAAAATAAAGATCATTTACAAAAAATCCTTTTTCATATTTCTTCTCAAAATAAGAGGGTGCAGCTTGTACAAATGTAGTCACCTGATCCGAATTGGTTTTCAATAGCGAAAAGTTGTCAAGTGAGAAATAATTCTCAACATTGGGTAGAGTGGATGCATCTATTCGACTCCATATAGATTCATCTGTGAAAAATATTTTAGAATCGGAATGTTCAACAATAAACTGTACACTATCCTTATCAAACTCGTGCAAAATACTTACTGCAACAGCTCCATAAGAGAGAGTGGCAAAAAATGCAATTGCCCAATGAGCTGAGTTTCTGCCACAAATCGATATTTTATCGCCACGTTTGATGCCGGCAATCTTGAAATACTCATGTAGTTGATCAATTTCGCGTGCAAATTCTTTGTAATAGAAGGTTTTTCCTTCAAAGTCGGTCATAGCCGGTGCATCCCAATTATTACGGAAGCTTTGTTCAATTAAGCCTAAAAAAGAGTTATTTGTCATATGTTATTTATTAATCTTCAAATCTAAGTATCCCTGGAAAAACCAATATTTTTAATTGTTTTCAATAATTAACAATCATGGATTGCCTTGAATAATCTTGTTGTCTCAATGTATATAAAATAACTTACTAAATTACACAATGAGTATGAATGGAAACGAAATTACAAAAAGTATGGATCAAATATAAACAAATTTACCAAAAATGTCGATTTTTTGATGAAATTTACTTGTATATATAATTTTTAACCCACTCCAGGTCTGTTTATATCGAATATATTTCGTTTTTTTTTATTTTTATGCTACTTTTACGATTGTGTTTTCTATTGACGAAAAGTAGGTTAAATCTAACAAGTCATATTAATAAAAATGCATTTAACTCAATATAGCAAACTACAATTATATGCATTGTTTACATTGCGCATGCTGATTGGTTGGTACTTTTTATACGAAGGATTGGCAAAATTATTTACCCCAAACTGGTCTGCATACGGCTATTTAATCGACTCAAAAGGAATTTTTGCTTCTTGGTTCGTTCAAATAGCCAACAATCCTACATTGCTTGATGTAGTCAATTTCGTCAATGAGTGGGGATTAACATTTGTAGGTTTGTCACTGATATTGGGCTTATTTACCAGACTAGGATACCTAGGTGCTATCCTATTTCTTTTGTTGTTTTATCTTTCACATCCCCCTTTGTTGAATGTGGAATATATAATGCCGACCGAAGGCTCATATTTGTGGATTGATAAAAACTTGATAATGCTGTTCGCTGTACTAGTCTTGACTCTGTTCCACAATTCAAGGATCATTAGTTTTGACAGATTGCTTTTTCGCACGGATAAGAAACAATCCATTATTCATTCTTGAAGAAGTGCATTCTCAATTGTAATGGGAGTGAATAAAACAGGAAACTACACTTTATGAACAACAATAAAAACAATATTGAGCAAGAAGGGGTGGATGAACCAATGAAGGAGGTTTCACAAGGAAGACGTGATACCTTAAAAGCATTGGTTGCTGTACCTGTTCTGGGGGCGATGGCATATGGTGTGTATCAAAAGAAAAAGAAAGAACTCAACAACCGCGATGCTGCAGAGATGTTTCGCATTCAAGGTAAAACTGCAACATACAGTCCAACCTCTACTGATGCTACCATTATCAGAATTGGTATCATAGGCCATGGAATACGGGGAACTCAGTTGATGCAGGGTTTGGGATTTGCTACACCTGAATATGTGGAGACTCAGAAAGAATTGGCCAAGTCTGGCAATACACGTTATCAGGATTTTCTAGAACAGGAGGACTTGCGTGTTCAAATTACAGCTGTTTGCGATATTTTTGATCCCTATGCTGAAGATGCAATTCGAGCAGGTTCCAATATTTACAGGGAAGGTCTAAATGGAACATATGGACCTCAACCCAAAAGATACCCTCACTATAAAGAGTTATTGGCGGCATCCGATGTAGATGCGGTGGTAATTGCTTCACCTGATCACTGGCACGGAACAATGGCTATGGATGCAGTAAAAGCCGGTAAGCATGTCTATTTGGAAAAGCCTATGACTTGGACTGTCCCTGAGACATATATGCTCCGTGAACTGGTAAAACAGAATCCACAAATAGTTTTTCAACTGGGACATCAAAATAGACAAATTGAAGCATATGAACGTGCACGTCAAATTGTAGAGAAGAATCTCCTCGGTAAAATCACCTTAATTGAAACAGGTACAAATAGGAACGACCCTAATGGGGCATGGGTTTATCCGATACACAAAGATGCCAATCCAAAAAATATTGATTGGAAACAATTTGAAGGTGACCCAGAAAGAATTAAAGAATACATGGATTACATGACGTCGGTGGGTCTCATGAAGTATATTGGACCTGAATCGAGAGACAAATTCAGCCTTGAACGTTTTTTCCGTTGGCGCTGCTGGTGGGATTATAGTACGGGTTTAAGTGGTGATCTTCTCACGCATGAATATGATGCGATGAATCAGATACTCAATTTGGGTATACCTTCATCAGCAAGTTCATCAGGAGGGGTCTACTATTTTAAGGATGGGCGTACAGTACCTGATGTGTTACAGACGGTGTTTGAATTCAAGGATAAGGAAATGACTATGTTCTATTCAGCCACCTTGGCCAATCAATTCAAACGTAGCAGAAAGATTATGGGGCAAGATGCCACCATGGAGGTAGGTAATACACTGACAGTGATAATCGATCCACAGACGCAACAATACCGACAGAAGGTTGAACAAGGTGTTATTAAGCCAGGTGAGCCTTTTTATACATATATACCTGGAAAAAGTGTGGATGCTGTATCCACTGCGACAGAACGATATTTTGCTGAGCGAGGACTACTCTATTCATACATAGGAGGTAAGCGTTTCAATACTACTTTTCTACATTTGAAAGAGTGGATCAATTGCATTCGGAATGGAATGCAACCATCTTGTGGCATAGATCAGGGTTTTGAAGAAGCCATTACGGCACACATGGGAACTAGAGCCTACTTGGAAGGACGTACCATGTATTGGGATAAAGACAAAGAAGAGATTACAAGAGAATAATTATCATTATTTACTGAGAGTTAAAACCTAAAAAAATTACTTATGTCATCAAAAATTTCGAGAAGAAGATTTTTAGAAACGGGTGCAATAGCAGCAGCCGGTCTAACAGTGGTACCGTCGTCGGTACTTGGAAAGAGTATGGGTTACACTGCTCCAAGCGATAAACTGAATATCGCAGGAGTTGGTGTTGGAGGTATGGGTTTTGCTAACCTTAAAAATTTGGAAAGCCAGAATATTGTTGGCTTGTGTGATGTGGATTGGAAATATAGTCAACGTGTTTTCGATTATTTCCCCAAAGCAAAGAAATACTATGATTATAGGAAAATGTTTGATGAAATGGGAAAAGAAATCGATGCAGTGGTTGTTGCTACAGCAGATCATACTCACGCATTGATAGCCGCTCAGGCTATTACCATGGGCAAACATGTGTATGTACAGAAACCTCTTACTCATAGTGTTTATGAATCACGCTTGTTAACCAAATTGGCTAAAAAATACAAAGTAGCAACCAGCATGGGTAACCAAGGTTCATCGGGCCCCGGAGTACGTCAAGTAATCGATTGGATCAGAGATGGACAGATCGGTGAGGTGAGAAAGGTGGAAACATTTACAGACCGTCCAATTTGGCCACAAGGTTTGATGACTCCAACAAAAGCCGACAAGATACCAAATACCTTGAAATGGGATCTTTTCATTGGACCGGCCAATAATCGTCCTTTCAACAACATTTATCATCCTTGGAACTGGCGTGGATGGTGGGATTTCGGTACAGGTGCTTTGGGAGATATGGCTTGTCATATACTTCATCCTGTATTTAAAGGATTAAACCTTGGATATCCTACAAAGGTACAAGGTTCATCTACTATGTTGCTGAACGACTGTGCTCCTACAGCTCAAATGGTTAAGTATGTATTCCCAGAACGAGACAACCTACCAAAAGTAAGTATGCCCGAGGTTGAAGTATTCTGGTACGATGGAGGTCTCCAGCCAACACGTCCAGAAGGTGTGCCTGCTGGTAAGAATCTGAATGATCAGGGTGGTGGTGTTATCTTCTATGGATCAAAAGATACTTTGATTTGTGGATGTTATGGTGTGAACCCATGGTTGGTATCGGGTCGTAAGCCCAACTCACCCAAAACACAACGTGAAGTTACTCTTTCTCATGAAATGGATTGGGTACGAGCTTGTAAAGAATCACCTGCAAACCGCGTAGAAACAGCTTCTCCTTTCTCGGAAGCAGGTCCTTTTAACGAAATGGTAGTAATGGGCGTTCTTGCTGTAAGACTTCAATCGTTGAATCAAGAACTGGAATGGGATGGCGAAAATATGCGTTTCACCAACATACCAGTTGATGCAAAAATCAGAACCATCCTCGAAGATGGCTTTAAGATTACTGACGGTCATCCTACTTTCAACAAGACATGGACAGAACCAGTCAATGCCATTGAATATGCGAATGAGCTTATTAAGCATACATACAAAAATGGCTACGAATTACCCTCTATGCCGTAATTAAATGATTATTAGGGAATAGCGATGGTTTAATCTATAGTCGTTCCTTTTATTTCACAATTATAATATTCTGTTTTACTAAAAAGAAAATAGTTATGAAAAAAGTTTTTTATTTGTTTAGTTTACTTATTATGTCAGGCATGATTTTTATTTCTTGTACGAATGCCAACAAGAAATCGGATTCGACTGAAGGTGCTGATTCTACCGAAGTGGCTGCAGGTGATGAAGGTTGGATCACTCTTTTCAATGGAACTGATTTCACAGGCTGGCGTGGTTATAATCGTGCTGATATGCCAACAGCATGGACCATCGAAGATGGAGCCATCAAGATCAATGGATCAGGTATGGGTGAAGCAGGTGCTAAGGATGGTGGAGACATCATTTACGACCAGAAATTCAAGAATTTTGAACTTACCTTCGAGTGGAAAGTCTCAAATGGTGGTAATAGTGGTATCTTCTATCTTGCACAAGAAGTAGAAGGAAGACCCATCTATGAGTCATCACCAGAGTATCAAATTCTAGACAACGAGAGACACCCAGATGCAAAATTGGGTAAAGATGGAAATCGTATGTCGGCTTCTCTGTATGATTTGGTTCCTGCTGTTCCACAGAATGCTAAACCAGCAGGAGAATGGAATACCGGTAGCATAATGGTTTACAAAGGTACTGTTATCCATACTCAGAATGGTGAAAACGTAGTAGAGTACCACCTTTGGACTGAAGCATGGAAAGAAATGGTTGCCGGTAGCAAATTTAAAGATTGGCCAAACTTCCTGAATGCAGGTGGTGAAAACCAAGAAGGTTATATCGGTTTTCAAGATCATGGCGACGATGTGTGGTTTAGAAACATCAAAATTAAAATATTGAATTAATTTGGAAAACAGCAAAGGATATTTCCTCCGTTAGAGGAAATATCCTTTAATAATTAAAACAAAATGAAAAAACTTTCCATTTTACTTAGTACAGCTCTGTTCTGTTGTTTGTTTATTTTCTCAGGTTGTGAACAACAAGGACAGCAAAAGAGTGCACCCGCAGAGAAAAAAGACATTTATCTGCAGTTATATTCATTGCGCGATGATATCAAGGCTGATTTTGCAGCAACCATAGATAGTGTAGCTAAAATGGGCTATACAGGTATTGAAGCAGCTGGTTATAATGACGGTCTTTTTTATGGTATGAGTCCTGCCGACTTCAAAAAAGCGATAGAAGATGCCGGATTGGAAGTATTGTCTTCACATGCAGGACGTCCTCTTGCAGAACCTGCTAGCGACACCAATTGGGAAGAAACTTGGGCATGGTGGGATACAGCTATTCAGGCTCATAAAGATGCCGGAATGAAGTACTTGGTGGTTGCTTGGATTCCCGCTCCCAAAACTTTAGCTGATTTACAGGCTTACTGCGATTATTTTAACCAAATTGGTGAAAAATGTAACGCAGCTGGTCTACGGTTTGGTTATCACAACCACAACTTCGAATACAAAGAAGTAGAAGGTGAGTTAATGTATGATTATATGTTGAAGAATACCGATCCTGCAAAGGTTTTCTTCCAAATGGACGTGTATTGGACTGTAATGGGACAAAAAGCTCCAGTAGATTATTTCAATGAATATCCTGGTCGTTTTGAAATTCTTCATATCAAAGACAGCAAGGAGTTAGGTCAAAGCGGTATGGTAGGATTTGATGCAATCTACAACAATGTAGATAAAGCCGGAGCCAAATATATGGTTGTGGAAGTTGAAAGATATAGCGGCACTCCTTTCAATGGAGTGAGAGAAAGTATTGATTATTTGAATAATGCTGATTTTGTAAAAGCAAGTTACAATAAGTAATTTCCAATTAGCATTACAACAAAGAACCCGAGGCATACTGTCTCGGGCTTTTTGTTAAATATGACAATATATTTGTATATATTCTTACTTGACCTATATTTTGAAATCGATTACAATCTCTGTTCCGTACTCTGCATCAGAAAATATATTCATTGAGCCGTTTGCCGAAGTTACCCTGTTGCTGATATTGTTTAGTCCGGTTCCTTTAGAGGTATTTATAGGATCAAAACCTTTGCCGTTATCTTGCACAGTAAGTGATATCCTTTCTACCTGCTGAATAATTTGTACGTTAATTTGAGTCGCTCCACTATGTTTGAGAGCATTATTTACCAACTCAAATGCAGAACGGTATAACATCAGCTCCAATTTACCATCCAGCCTTTTCTCATCTCCATAAAAATGGAACTCAACATTGTCTAGATCGCTACAAAAATTTTGAAGTGAGGTTTTAAGGCCATATTTAAGTAACGTTTCGGGCATTAAATTGTGCGCTACACGTCTCAGTTCACTAATTGAATTGTCGAGCATCCCTATCACTTTGTTCAACTTAACCCCATCATTCTCTTTGAGAGCTTCATTTGTTTTTTTTATATCGAAAAGATTAAGTTTTATTGCTGAGAGCATTCCTCCCAAACCATCATGCATATCCCGAGCCAATCTTGATCGTTCAGCAGTTTCTCCCTCCATTATCGCATTAGCGGCAACGAGTTGTTTTTCTTTCTCTAGCTGTAATATCTTCTGTTCTGCAAGTTCTTTTTTTGCACTTATTGTTTTTTGTTGTAAAAAGAGAAGAACAATTAGCATCATTGAAATGAGAATTACCGAAAAATAGATGATGCGTGATATTTTTTGATCGCTTTCCAGCGCTGCAATTATCAACTCTTTTTTTTCAGTTTGATATACAGATTCGAGCAAGGCAGCATGTCGTAATCTGTCTGCATTCATTAGAGAATCTTTCAGTAAATATGCTTGGTTAAGATAGTCATACGCGTTTTTGTAATTACCATTGTGAGCTGTTATCAATGAAAAATCTACCCATAATGTATGTTTCATATCATCGGAACCCATTTTTTCTGCCAGCTGTAACGCAATATTCGACACCTGTTGAGCATCCTCATAATTATCTTCTGCAATATAAGTACCAGAGAGATTTACAAGTACTCTCATTTGTTCCCATTCGTTGGTTAAATAAAGTGCATGTTCATATGCTAATTTGTATTCATTCACGGCACGAGAGTAATCCTTTAATTTCGTGTAATAATTGCCTAAGTTGAGATGCACAAGCTCCATGATATAATGATCTTGTCGACTTTCAGCAATCTTTTGAGATGAGTTTATAAGAGGTATTGCTTTGTCATATTTACCCTGAAGTATCAGTATATCTGCCAAGGTAATTCCAGCCACTGATATCATGTAGCTATCGTTGTTCTTTCTTGCTAATTCCAGACTTTCGTTAGCATACTTTTCAGCTTTTGGAAAATCTTTTAGAAATGAGTAAAGATTTGACAAGTTGTTGAGAGTTTTAGGACGTATAGTTTTATCCCCAATGGCATCAAAAAATGTTAGTGCTTGTGTATAATATTCAATTGCTTTTACATAATCACTTTGTCTGTGATAAATGGTTGCCAGATTATGGTGAATTGCACCTCTTCCCCTTATCCCTTCATAATTTTCATCATTTTTGAAAATCTTATCAGCTTTGTTGCAAGCTTCAAGAGCAGCTTCATAGTCACCAGTAATATCTGTATAATAACTCCCCATTAATCGATAACCATTAGCTTCACTTAGCTTATTGTTCTGTTTTTTTGCAATTGTAATAACGTGAGTTCGGGATAAGAAA
>DBQD01000002.1:0-59473 GCA_002305715.1 Proteiniphilum sp. UBA1403
CTGTCAATCTTTTGAGACAGCCCCCTCTCTATTATACGTGAACCAATCTTTAGATATGGTTCTTAAAGTTTTGTTCGAATTTATCTATGCCGAGGAGATGCTTATGATTCGCTCTCCTGTGCTGCAAGATAATTTTTCACCGTATTTCCGTACATTTCTATAAGTTTACTATGTAAATAATCCTCATCCTTGTTTTCAATTTCGATCTTATCTATTTGTTTGGTTAGATATTTGTCGAAATTGTGCCGATCTACCATGTTATACTTGCTTGTAAAGGTTTGGGTGCTGGTCATCAAGTCGTAGGCAATGTAATTGTGGGTGTAAAAATGATAATTGAGATGCATCTCTTTATCGATAATGGCAGCTGCATTCGATAGTATAGTCGACCTGTTAGTCTCACCCTCCATCTTTTCCAGCTTGTCGTTAATGGGACGTCCAAACTGAAGATGAATGCGTCCTTTAAAACCCATTATACCCGTTTTCATGTTCTCCACATCATCGAAGAACGTTTTCTTGTATTCAGGATCGTCCCGTTTTAACTGCGACTCCTTAGCCTTGAGATAATCGCAAGGATCATATTCATAGGAAAGTGTTAGTGGGATAATATTCAGCTTCTTAAGCGCCTCCAACGGGTTGCCTTTATCGTAAAGTGATAGCATCTTAAGGACACTGATTTGTGTTCGGTCGTTCGCATCCTTGGCCCTTCCTTCCCGCTGGGCAATCCAGATGGATTGGTTGCGATCAATGATGGTCTGGCTGATATATTCAGAAAGGTGCTGAATGTTTTCGAGCAGTTGCTTAATGGGTAAGTTGCGTCGAACAATAAAGCTTTTGTTCAATCGTACAATATCGGCCACCCAGGGAATAATGAGCAGGTTATCTCCCACAGCTACCTCTACCGTTTCTCTCCTGTTCAGAAACATCAGGATATTCAGGACGGCAGCATCCAAAACAATATCGCGATGGTTGGAAATATAAAGGTGACTTTTGTCGTCACGTGTATAAATCCAGTTAGAACTGTTGATTTTGGTTTGTGTTACATCGAACAGTTTGAGCAGGATGGGCATGGAAACTGTCCGTTGGAAATCGTAGACAGTTTTGCATCGTTCCATGGTTTGAATGAGATTCTTCCAGGTTGCAGCTTCAATGTAAGGTACGACTGTTTGGCGAAAATAAGGATCAGAAGTGATCTTATGTATGGCAACCTCCACTTCATGGTCTCTGATAGGGCGGATGTCATCAAAAAAGTCGATGCTTTTATTTTCCATTTTTTGAAATTTTGAAAGCAATTATCTATTTACACATTTGCGGCGTAAAATTGAAAGAATGAGATACCCTGTAAAAGGCTAAAATGATCAGATTCTTTGTTTTAACATTTTTATCCCGCAAATATAGTTATTTTTTTGAATCTTGATTACAAATCAGATGTAACTTCACTGTGTTAAAACCGATGTGTCAATCAGGATGGGTTTACTTGTAGATTATATTCTATGATGTTTGAAAGCACCTCTGTCATGCTCAATCCTGCTGCGGCTACTTGCTGTGGAATGAAGCTGGTAGCCGTCATTCCGGGTGTGGTATTTACCTCCAACAGCACCGGAATATTGTTTGAGATGATAAAATCGGCCCGAATAATTCCCTTTGCACCAATAAGTCGATAAATCTTTTCGGTCACCTGTTGGATAGTTTTGGTCATTTCTTCTGAGAGGCGGGCTGGTGTAATTTCCTGAACCTGTCCGTTGTATTTTGCATCAAAATCGAAAAATTCGTTGGATGTTACCACCTCTGTCAGGGGCAAAACTGTAAGTCCATCACCGGTAACATAGCAGCCACAGGTGACTTCTGTTCCTGCAATGAAGCTCTCGATGATTACTTCAGGGGCTTCATTAAACGCATCTGTAACCGCTTTCCCGAGTGCTGCAGTCTCCTTCACCTTCGTGGTGGCAAAACTTGAACCTCCTATATTAGGCTTTACAAAGAGTGGCAACCCCAGTTGGGCTACAATTGCATCGGGTTGACACAAATCGCCCTTTCTCAAAATCATGGAGTTCGCTACATGAATACCAAAGTTTTTGAGGAAGTTGTTGCAGGTGAACTTGCTGAATGTGAGAGCCGACGCCAGTACACCGCAGTTGGAGTAGGGGATACCCAGCATGTCGAAATAACCCTGTAGGGTGCCATCTTCGCCGGGGGTACCGTGGATGGTGATGTAGGCAAAATCGAATTTAACTGTTTGCCCATCTGCAAGAAAGCTGAAGTCATTCTTATTGACAGGGAATGAGTTCCCCTCATAATCTACCTCCCACGAGGTTTTATCGATCATAACCTTGTAGAGGTTGTATTGTGTGTTGCTTAGAAAGGAGTAAATGCCGGCGGCACTTTTCTCGGAGATAACTTTTTCGGATGAGTATCCACCCCATACGATGGCGATATTTTTCTTCATATGTTAATATGATGTGTTGTTTTTTAATCCATTCGTTCTCTTGCAGTAGTATATGTGCGCCACCGTTCAATTACGGCCTGCATGTCATCCGGTATTTGGCTGTCGAAGTAGAGTTCTTCGCCGGTGACGGGATGTATGAACCCCAACGTGCGCGCATGCAGGCACTGGCGGGGACAAATTTCAAAACAGTTTGTAACAAATTGTTTGTACTTCGTAAATCGAGTACCACGTAGAATCTCGTCACCACCATACCGAGTATCGTTGAAGAGGGGGTGTCCCAGATACTTCATGTGAACCCTAATCTGGTGGGTTCGTCCGGTTTCCAGCTGGCATTGCACCAAGGTTACGTAACCGAAACGTTCCAAAACGGTGTAGTGTGTGACAGCTGTCTTGCCCTGGTCGCCCTCCGGGAAAACACGCATCAGCATTCGATCTTTGGGATCGCGCCCAATGTTACCCTCTATGGTTCCACTATCTTTCGCAATATTACCCCATACGAGGGCTACATACTGACGTTTCGTCTCCTTGCGGAAGAATTGAGCAGAGAGGTTGGTTTTTGCGTCGGGAGTTTTGGCTATTAATAGGAGTCCGGATGTATCCTTATCGATTCGGTGGACGAGTCCCAGACGCGGGTCGTTCATATCACGAATATTATCCTGTTTCAGATGAAAGGCCACAGCATTGACCAGTGTGCCGGTATAATTGCCGTGCCCCGGGTGTACCACCAGACCGGCCGGTTTGTTCACCACCATCAGGGAGTCATCTTCATAGACGATATCCAGTGGGATATCTTCCGGTAGAATTTCCAGTACATGGCGTGGTCTGTCCATCACGATGGAGATCACATCGAGAGGTTTCACCCGGTAGTTTGATTTTACCGGTGTGCCATTAACCAAAATACAGTCGGCATCGGCAGCCTGTTGGATTCTGTTTCTTGAAATGCCCTCAATTCGTACCGACAAAAACTTGTCGATGCGCAATAGGCTCTGCCCCTTATCGGCTACAAACCGATAATGTTCATATTTCTGATCTTTATCGGAATTGTCGTATTCTAGCAGATCTTCCTCTTCTTGTAGGAAGTCGAGATCCTCGTAATCTTCGTTTGTCACCATGAATCTTGTTAGAAGAATGAATCGTCGATGTCTCCACTATTTTGCAGAATATTATTTTCATCCGTTGTTTGCGGCAGATCGATGTATTCATCGAATACATTCAGCGAGTCTGGATGTGCCCCTCTGGTGACAACCAATGTAAGTGGTGAACCGGCGGGTACTTTTTCATTGGGAGACAATGTTTGGCCGCGATATTTTACAGCCACTACCAGTCCGTCAAATTGAGAAGGAGTTTCCTCGATATTTAATTGGTTGAACCCCATTGATTTTAGTAAAGCGATTGCCTGACGTGAAGAATAATCTTCCAATCCCGGCACCGATACCTGTTGAGGAGTACGAGAATAAATAGTAATATATATGGAGCGACCTTCCTTTACTTTATTTCCAGCCTTGGGCGTTTGATCGAGGATGGCACCGGGCACAGCATCTCTTCGGTAGATAGAATCTACTACCTCCCCTTGCAGTCCCAAAGATGTTAGAATTGTGAATGCCTCGTTCAGCTGTAACCCTTCCAATGTGGGAACTTCCACGTTTTGTCCGTGTCGGGTGTATATACCCAGTAAAATCAACGTGAGCAGGATGAGCAGAACTCCAGTAGAGATGATCATGAGAAGATTCTTTACAATCCTGTTGCCAAGTATCGATTTTACTTTATGCGTATTATTTGTCATAATTGCGTGTACTTAATAGGAATGCTGATTATTGCTGCAAAAGTACAAAAAAAATGAGAGAGAGGAATATGGAATCAAAAAAGAGGAGTATTCGATGCTGTTGTGTTTGCAAATTACCAAACAAAAAACAGGAATGGGAAGAACTCCATTCCTGTTTTTGTATAAGAACATGTAGCAAAATCTTTGGTTTACAGCTTTCTAGCCCGGATATGCTATTACGTTCGGATCGTGTTATCCCGTTATTGTGGGTTTACACTTAAAATTCGTCAGATACGGTCAGCCTTGCTCTGCCTTTTGCACGACGAGAGGCAAGTACCTTTCTTCCGTTTTTGCTGGCCATTCTACTACGGAATCCGTGTTTGTTTTTTCTCTTTCTAATAGAGGGCTGAAATGTCTGTTTCATATGTTTATTCTATTTTAGTTGCAATATACAATATTAATGGGCTGCAAAATTAGATAAAAAAAATGGAACATCCAATTATTAATTCGTATAAAAATGTAACTTTCTGACTTTTTGGGCATATAGAATTTTTCAGCAAAAAAAAGTGGAAAATTTACTTGAAAAGTTTTGCCATTAAAAAAAAACGCTCTATATTTGCACCCGCAATTCGGACATCGCTCCACGCAACGAAAGGTTAACGCCTGCAACAAGGCCCATTCGTCTATCGGTTAGGACGCAAGATTTTCATTCTTGAAAGAGGGGTTCGATTCCCCTATGGGCTACAAAAAATAAATAAGAAACAAATACAGGTCAATCAAATGGCAAATCACAAATCATCAGAAAAGAGAATCAGACAAACCAAAGTGCGTCGTTTGACTAATCGTTATGCATCTCGCACGACAAGAGGTCAGGTTCGCAAATTGCGTGCCACTACTTCGAAGGAGGATGCACAGAAGATGTATCCCGAGGTTTGCTCCATGTTGGATAAGTTGGCGAAAAAGAAAGTTATTCACCAGAATAAAGCCAACAACCTCAAATCAAAATTGGCAGCACATGTGAACAGCTTAAGCTGATTTTCTGCTGATTTATAATTTACGAAAAGCCGAGTAGAATCTACTCGGCTTTTTTGTTGTATCCATGCTGGAGGTGTTCCAGTTGTTTAAATTTTACTCCTTTGAGAAGGGTATTTTGCGGTACCTAAAAAAAGCAAAAAGGGTTGGAAAAGAGGTGGATTTTTTGTACATTTGTGTGGTATAATTCCAATCGGAAAGCCGTATGTAAACGGCAAATCCATCGTAAATTATAGGCAAACTTTCGCAGGTAATCTGTAAAACAGTTGTACGTATAGATCTTGCGAAGAAAGAATATTTTTAACAAAGCAGATCAGCATGTCAGAAGAAGAAAAAAAGTCGGCAAGCGGTGAATATTCCGCCCAAAACATTCAGGTGCTCGAAGGGCTAGAAGCAGTTCGCAAACGTCCCGCCATGTATATTGGTGACGTAGGCGAGAAAGGACTTCATCACTTGGTATATGAGGTCGTGGATAACTCCATTGATGAAGCACTTGCCGGATATTGTACCGAAATAAATGTCATTATCAACGAGGATAATTCTATCACCGTGAAGGATGACGGTAGAGGTATCCCGGTAGATTTTCACGAAAAAGAAAAGAAGTCGGCACTCGAAGTGGTGCTCACAGTTCTTCATGCCGGAGGTAAGTTTGACAAAGGTACCTATAAGGTGTCGGGCGGACTTCACGGCGTGGGTGTTTCTTGTGTGAATGCATTGTCTATATACCTAAAGGCGGAAGTTCATCGCGCAGGTAAGATTTATGTGCAGGAATTTTCTCAAGGCAAGTCCTATGCAGATGTCAAGGTAGTGGGTGAAACAAACCATACCGGAACAATTATCACATTTAAGCCAGATGAGTCGATTTTCCATGTGATGGAGTATCGGTATGATACCCTTGCTACACGATTAAGGGAGCTGGCATTCCTGAATGCGAACCTGACGTTGACGCTAACCGACAAGAGGGTGGCTCGTGAGGATGGAACCTTTAAAACAGAACGTTTCTATTCAGAAACAGGTCTGGAGGAATTTGTGATCTATATCGACAAGAATAAAGATTCTCTGATTCCGGAGCCCATACATATTGTTACGGAGAAAAATGGCATTCCCATTGAGATTGCAATGACCTACAACGATACCTACAACGAAAATATCTTCTCCTATGTGAACAACATCAACACCATAGAGGGAGGTACACATCTTACCGGTTTCAGAAGAGGTCTCTCCCGAACATTGAAGAAGTATGCCGAAGATTCCAAGATGCTTGACAAAGTGAAGGTGGAGATCAGTGGGGATGACTTCCGTGAAGGACTTACGGCGGTACTCTCTGTGAAGGTTGCTGAGCCACAATTTGAGGGACAAACTAAAACCAAATTGGGTAACAGCGAAGTTATTGGAGCCGTGGATCAGGCAATTGGAGAAGCACTGAAATATTACCTCGAGGAGCATCCTAAAGAGGCAAAGATAATTGTCGAAAAAGTAATTCTTGCAGCGACAGCCCGTCAGGCTGCCCGCAAGGCACGGGAGATGGTGCAGCGCAAATCGCCCCTTTCGGGTGGCGGTCTGCCGGGTAAGTTGGCCGACTGTTCCAGCAAGGACCCCAAGCAGAGCGAAATCTTTCTCGTGGAGGGAGATTCGGCAGGTGGTACGGCAAAACAGGGTCGTAACCGCGTGTTCCAGGCTATTCTGCCTCTTAGGGGAAAGATTCTGAATGTGGAAAAAGCAATGCCACACAAGGTGCTGGAAAGTGAAGAGATTAAAAATATTTATACCGCTCTGGGAGTAACTATAGGTACTGAGGAAGATTCAAAGGAGCTCAATATCTCAAAGTTACGCTACCACAAGATCATTTTAATGACCGACGCGGATGTCGATGGTAGCCACATTGATACGCTGATTCTCACCTTCTTCTTCCGATATATGCGCACACTCATTGAAAATGGGTATGTATATATTGCTACTCCTCCGCTCTACCTCTGCAAAAAAGGGAAGATAGAAGAGTACTGCTACAACGAGAAACAACGTAGAGATTTTATCGATAAGTATGCAGATGGTAACGAAAATGCCGTTCATACACAGCGATATAAAGGTTTGGGAGAGATGAACGCAGAGCAGCTTTGGGAAACAACAATGAATCCTGAACATCGCTTGCTCAAACAGGTAACAATTGAGAATGCGGCCGATGCCGACATCATCTTTACCATGCTTATGGGTGAGGAGGTAGGACCACGACGTGAGTTCATTGAAGAAAATGCTACCTATGCAAATATAGACGCATAACATGAAACGCCCTCCGTCACTGCAGCAGCACGATAAAGCAGTCATTCTTTCTCCTGCGGGAAAGGTTGAGAAAACACTTGTGCTTAATGCTGCTGTAGTGTTAGAGAGCTGGGGGCTACATGTGGTTACGGGTGAACATGCCCTGCAGGAGGTTGGTCGTTTTAGCGGTACGGTTGAGCAACGACTAAAAGATCTTCAACATGCATTTGATGACCCCGAGGTGAAACTCATTTTCTGTTCGAGGGGTGGATATGGAGTTGTTCATCTTCTCAATAGACTCGATTTCAGGGGTATCAAGAGTAATCCCAAGTGGGTAGTTGGCTATAGCGATATCACAGCCCTGCATGCTGCTTTACAAGCACACGATATAGCTTCGGTACACGGCCCAATGGCCAAACATTTTTCAGAGGAGGGTGGCGACGATCCATCGGTGCGTTATACGAAAAGTATCCTGATGGGTGAGCCTCTTTTGTATGAAATACCGCTTGACGACTCAAAAGGCCTTAATCGTAATGGTGTTGCAAGTGGTACAATCTTTGGAGGGAACCTGGCTGTTTTATGCAGTTTACTTGGCACTCCCTATTTTCAAATACCCCATAAGGGGATTTTGTTTATTGAAGATATCGGAGAAACACCATATCGTGTAGACCGTATGATCTGGCAATTAAAACATGCCGGTGTGTTCGATCAAATCAGTGGCCTGATAGTGGGACAGTTTACCGATTACGAAGAGGATAACCAGATGTACCTCCCATTGCACCAGTCTATCATTGAGGTGGTGCGTGACGATGATTTTCCGGTCTGTTTCGACTTCCCGGTTGGTCATACACGATTGAATTATCCAATACTCATGGGTATGGAAGCATCACTACACATAAATACCAATAATATTTTATTCAAACAGTAAAAATACACAGCAATGATAATAAGTACTGAACTTTTGTTACTTATAGGATCCATACTTTTTTTTATCAGTATGTTGGTGGGAAAAGCAGGACATAGATTTGGAGTCCCAGTTCTTCTACTTTTCTTGGTAGTGGGAATGACTTTTGGGTCCGATGGCTTTGGGCTACAATTTGAGAATGTGCAGACAGCCATGACAATTGGCACTATCTGTTTGACGATTATTTTATTTTCCGGTGGTCTCGATACAAAGTTCTCCGAGATAAAACCAGTTATTTGGCCGGGAGTTGTTCTTGCCACATTGGGTGTTTTCATAACTGCCATCCTCACCGGATACTTTACCTATTGGCTCTCGGGGCACATGTTTCCGGCTGTGGGTATAAGCCTGCTGACTGCCATGTTGCTTGCCTCTACCTTCTCTTCTACCGATTCGGCATCGGTGTTTGGTATTCTACGATCTAAAGGGTTGTCACTAAAAAATAATCTACGTCCCCTTTTGGAGTTGGAGAGTGGTAGTAACGACCCGATGGCATACATGCTTACCATCATGTTCATGGGAATCATTCAGTCTGGTGCCGATCCAAATATTGGAATGATGGCAATTACGATTGTTATACAGCTTGTGGTGGGAACCGGTATGGGTTATTTCCTGGGGAAAGGCTCCGTGTTTATTATCAATCGCATACGTTTGAATAATGCTTCGCTTTATCCAATACTTCTCTTGATCTTGGGTATCTTTATATTTGCATCGACATACTTTCTGAAAGGAAATGGATATCTTGCAGTTTACATTGCCGGTTTGGTGATAGGTAACTCCAAGTTCTCCCATAAGCGGACCAGCATGAAATTTATGGATGGTTTTGCATGGATGAGTCAGATACTCTTGTTCCTTACCTTGGGTCTGTTGGTCAATCCCGGTGAACTTATCGAGGTGCTTGTTCCAGCCCTGGTAATTTCGGCCTTCCTCATTTTTGTTGGTCGTCCGTTGACGGTTTTTCTCACCTTGATCCCGTTCCGTAAGGTAGGTTTTAAAGATAAACTCTACGTTTCGTGGGTGGGACTTAGAGGCGCTGTGCCCATTATCTTTGCCATTCTTCCGCTCGCTGAGGGTGTGCCTCACGCAAGATGGATCTTTAACATGGTGTTTGTGATTACCATTGTCTCCTTGCTGGTGCAGGGAACCTCGCTACCATTGGTTGCACGCTGGTTGAAACTGGCAGATAAACCAGCCAAATACAAAGAATTAGAAGATTTTGATGTGGAGTTCGCGGAAGAGATTAAGTCGGCCATGACGGAGATCGTTATCACAGAAGAAACGCTACAGTATGGGAAAAACCTCATGGAGATGCCGTTACCCGATAAGACACTGGCGGTAATGGTTAAACGAGGTGAACAGTATTTTGTACCGACGGGACAGACAGAATTGCATGCCGGGGATAAGCTACTGGTAATTTCTGATGATGAGAGTGCCCTTCGGGAAACCTATCGAAACATTGGCATTACGAGTTATTCCTATCAAAGGAACTCCTAAAGGGACAAAAAAATTATGACCGGGAAGCCGCAAATGGGAACCCGATAAAGAAATTGTATATGAGAAAATTGCGCCGTATTTCACTATTTGTGGTGTTGATTGCCGGCTTGATGTCGACTTTCTCCTGTAACTCTTGCCAATCAAGACGAGAGGTGACACCAACACAGTCTTACAGTAAGGTTTCACCCGATTTCAATGCCGACAGTGCATACCACTTTATTCAGACACAGGTAGATTTCGGTCCCCGTATACCGGGCACTGCACAACACGAATCTTGTGGCGACTTCCTTGTTGCAAAACTGGAGTCATATGGCGCAACTGTATTTGAGCAGCGCGCTAACCTCACCCATTACGATGGTAAGAACTTGCCCATGCGCAATATCATTGGTAGCTGGAGTCCGGATGTGGAAAAAAGGATACTACTTTTTGCCCATTGGGATACACGACCCTTTGCCGATGAAGAAATTGACCCCCAGCGACAAAAGCAGCCTATTTTGGGTGCCGACGATGCTGCCAGTGGAGTGGGGGTACTGCTGGAAATTGCACGACAGTTACAGCTACAACCTCTGTCAATAGGAGTTGACATTATATTTTTTGATGTTGAAGACTGGGGACAACCCTCGTTTGAAGATGACTGGGTGCCGGGAGATTGGTGGTGCATGGGTTCTCAATACTGGTCGGAACAACCTCATGTAACAAATTACAAAGCTGCTTATGGCATTCTACTTGATATGGTTGGAGGAAACAATGCTACCTTTCTAAGGGAAGGTTATTCACTGCATTATGCACCTTCTGTGGTGGAAAAAATATGGAGTATGGCAGCCCGACTGGGATATAGTCATTATTTTCAGCCAAAGTCGGGTGGATATATTACCGACGATCATGTGCCGGTTAATAAACTGCAGCGGGCCCCCAGCGCCAATATCATCAACTTAAAAACAGATTCACAGACCGGATTTGCTCCTCACTGGCACACCCTCAACGACGATATGCGCCAGATCGACCGCAATACGCTTAAAGCAGTGGGACAGACAGTGATGGAAGTTATCTACACGGAAAAATAAGTATATGCAGACAATCAACGAAATACAACAAGAGATTATCGACGAGTTCAGCATCTACGATGACTGGATGGATAAGTACGCAGTCATTATAGAACAGGGAAATGCACTGCCCCCACTCGATGAGAAATATAAAACACCCGAAAACATTATAGTCGGTTGTCAGAGCCGTGTCTGGCTGCAATCTGATTACAAGGATGGAAAATTATGGTTTCAGGCAGAGAGCGATGCAATCATTGTAAAGGGACTGCTCGCACTGGTTCTACGGGTATTCAACGGTCGCACCCCCGACGAGATTATTGAAACCGACTTGCGTTTCATGAAGGAGATTGGTCTTACAGAGCACCTTTCACCAACCCGCTCCAACGGACTGCTCTCTGTGATCAAGCAGATCCGTTTCTATGCGATTGCCTATAAAGCGAAAGAGGAAAAACATTAATCCCCGTTTTTCCTCATCTCCTCCGAGCGGCGTCTCGCAGCATCTAGCACCCCTTCAAAATGCTTCCCAATCTGTTGATTGCGGAAATATTCCAAACCGGCTTGTGTGGTTCCCCCCTTGCTGGTGATGTTGCGTATTAACTCTTCGATGCTGTAATCCTTTTGATTCTGTGCGAAATAGAGTGTTGTGCCTTGTGTGAGCTCCAGTAACAACTCATCGAGCAACGGTCCGGGTAGGTTGAATTCCTGCATCTTATCTTTAAAGATTTGAATAAACGCCAGGATGAATGCGGGACCGCTGCCAAAGACCGAGGTGAAAAGGTCGAATCCCTCCTCCTCAAGTTCTACCACTTTACCAAGCTTCCCTAGTAACATATAGATTTCTTTAGCCTTCTCATCGTCGGGGCGATTGGAGGTAAAGGAGGTGACCGATTTTTTATAGGCCATAGCCAAGTTGGGCATGATACGTATAATCAGTTGATCTTTTCCCAAATAACGTTCGATATAGGAGATACTTTTCCCTGCAACAGGGGAGACAATGGTTTTTCCATGGAGGGGACAATATTTTAGTTGTTCGAGTATACCTCCCAAATCTTGGGGTTTCACTCCCAACCACAATACATCGGATACGGCTACCAAATCGTCCAACTTCTCATAAAAAGGAATAGGTTCTTCCTTTTTGCTTCGTGCAAAATAGGAGAAACTCAATTCTCGTTCCTCTTTCAATCCCCTGTAAACAGCTTTTGTGAGATTACCAAATCCAATAAAGCCCTGCCTTTTCTGTTTCATATTCATACGATTCTGTTATTGATGAGGGGGACGATGAAAACGGGTAAAAGGTATCTCTCCATTCATGGCACTAAGGATGTAGTTGGGGCGCTGACCGTTTACAATCCACATTTCCACACCATTTTTCATGCATATTTCTGCGGCATAAATCTTTGAAGACATACCCCCAGTGCCGAGGGTTGAGTTTTTTTCTTCAATGTAAGATGCAACAGATTTAATATCGGTTACATCGGTAATCAACCTGGCTTCTGAATGAAGGTGGGGATTCTGATCGAAAATGCCGTCGATGTCGGAGACCAACATCAGCAAATCGGCTTCAATGATGGTTGCCACTAGCGATGAAAGCTTGTCGTTATCTCCCAATACAATCTCCTCGTAGGAGACCGTGTCATTTTCATTCACTATGGGGATGTAATCTGCCTCCCACAGCTTTTTAATGGTGTTGCGTGTGTTTTCACTTGCCACCGAACTTTCAAAGTCGTGGTAGGTGAGCAGAATTTGTGCGATATTCAAGCCAAAGGTACGAAAGATTGAGTCGTAGAGTTCAATCAATTTGGTCTGACCAATGGCAGCCATGGCCTGCTTGGAGTCGATGCTCTTGTGATAACCGTTGATCTCGACAAACTGACGAGCTGTAGCAATTGCACCCGAGGAGACAATGACCACCTCGTATGAATTTTTCAGTTCCAGAATTTGTCGTGCCAAACTTTCAATTACGGCAAAAGAGATGCGGTTGGTACCCGCCGTAAGTGTTGAGGTACCTATTTTTATAATAAGTTTCTTCTTCATTCGATACAAAAACGGAGTGTGATAACCTAAATTACTCTCTTATTTGTCCATCACCGTAGACAAACCATTTGTTGGTGACCAGTTCTTGTGCGCCCAACGGTCCGCGGAAGTGCAGCTTCTGGGTGCTGATGGCAATTTCTGCACCAACACCATATTGCCCCCCATCGGTAAAACGGGAGGATGCATTGTGATTGACAGCTGCACAGTCTACCTCTTGCATGAATTGGTCGGCTCGCTCCTTGTTATTGGTGACAATTACTGCAGTGTGCCCACCAGAGTAATGGTTGATTGTTGCAATGGCCTCATCAAGCTCATCAACCAGTAGTAGATAGAGCTTGGGAGCCAAGTACTCCTCGCAGAGAGTGGATGCGTTGTTTTCTTCCATGATATGTGGATTGAGAGATGCAATTGCATGGCTTCCCCATACCTCTATGCCCTTCTCCCGCAACGCTGCTACCAACTGGTTCACTTTATCCGGTAATAGCGGTAGGTTTTTATTGAGGGCAACCTTATCGATAGCATTGCAGACGCTGATACGTTTCTTGCCATTTAGAACCAGACTGATGGCCATCTCAAAATCGGCCTCTTCATCGATATATATGAAGTTGTTGCCACGACCGCTTACTATCACGGGCACGGAAGCATGTTCTTGCACAAAATGAATCAGTCCTTCACCACCCCGGGGGATGATCAGATCGACCTTGTGGGTGTTTTCGCGAATAAGTTCACGTGTTTCCTCGCGAGAGAGATTGAGGTAGGTCACAAACGATGCAGCTGCACCGTTTGCAGTGAGTGCCTCGTGCCATAGATCGGTCAGTAGTGAGTTTGTGTGAAACGACTCCTTGCCACCCTTCAGCAGAATTCGGTTACCTGCCTTAAAGGCGGTAGCAGCAGCTTCGATGGTGACATCGGGGCGTGACTCGTAGATAATGAGGATGGTGCCGAACGGAACCGTACGATTGACTACTTTAAGTCCATCTTCTCGAACAAACTCATACAGTGTTTTTCCTTCCGGGTCAGCCTGTTGTGCTACCTCCTCAAGGGAGCGAATCATTCCCTCTATTTTCTTCTCGTCCACCTTCAGCCGGTCCCGCATGGATTCGTCCATATCGGGAAAAGCAAGCATGTCGGACCGATTGGCTTCCATGATTGCCACTTTATGGTTTTTGAGTAATCCGGCGAGACTTGTCAGAACCTTATTTTTATGAATACCTTTCATTGTGTATAAAAAAGAAATTAATCACCTGTCAAAGGTAGCAATTTATTCATTAATTTAGCTATTTTGTTTCAAACTATCCATCAGCTGCAGGACATTGTTACGTTCGACAATGAAACTATCCATGAGCTCCGGCTTAACGGGAAGGCTAGGAGGAGCCTCCATTTTTAGCGGATTAATGGGTTGGTCGTTTTTGTGTACCCTAAAGTCGAGATGGGGACCCGTAGAGAGTCCGGTTGAGCCCACGTATCCTATTACCTCTCCCTGTTTAACATGGCTTCCTTTTTGAATTCCGTTGGCAAAGCGACTCAGGTGCATGTATGTGGTGGTGTAGGATCCATTATGTTTTATTTTCAGGTAGTTGCCGGCCCCTCCCCCTTCATAAGCTTTTACAATGACCACCCCATCTCCAATTGTTCGGACCGGAGTGCCTGTGGGGGCAGCATAATCTACGCCATGATGGGGACGGTAGCGTTTCAATACTGGGTGGAATCGTGCGTTCGAGAATCGGGAACTGATGCGATAAAAGTCGAGTGGCGCCTTCAGAAACTCCTTTCTCAAGCTATTACCCTCAGCATCGAAATATTCCCTTATAGAATCCTGTACAAATGGAATTGCCATATATTCCTTACCTTGGTGACGAAACAGCGCGCCGCATATATCGGCAATATCCACAAAGATGGTATCGTCGATCCAGGCCTCGTCGTATATCAAGCGGAAAGAATCTCCCTCTTTCACATCAAAGAAGTCGATCTGCCATGCATATAAATCAGATATCTTCAAAGCCAACAGCGGAGAAGAACCCGAATGGACAATTGCATTCCAAAGAGAGGAGGTGATGTCTTGCTCAATGTAACACCGTTTCAATGTCACCGGCTTTTTGGAAGCATACGCAGTGAGGGAGTCGGAACGGAGGTCGACCACTACAAAGTCGGTCTTCGATTTTTCAAAGACCAAATACTGAATAGTTGCTAGTGAATCGGGCGTTGAGAGTGCGGCATATCCATGTCCAATTCTCAATCCCGATGGAGGGTACAGAGGGGTGATTGTTTTAATTATTTGTTCGCTCTTGTTATTGTTGAAGCCCAGACGCAACAGTATTGAAGCCAGGTTGTCTCCTTGATTGATGACATACTGATTCATTTGAAGTGAATCGATGCAGATTCCATAGGCAAACATTCTGCCGCTATCTTCTTCAATAATAACCTCTTCCTTTTTTTCTTGCAATATTGAACATGCGGAAAGGAATAAAATAAGACACAGATAGTTGATGTGGTGAATACTTTTTTTCTTTGTTCCCATTTTTCAAAGATAAATCTTCTTTCGCAAAACTTTCCTTTTTCAATGTTTGTTAGTTTTTTTTTACAAACCTCCCTCATCGATTGAATGGGGATATGCTGTGGATGAGGTAACGGGATTGCCTCATTATTTACAAGAAAATGACATTTTTACAAACTCTATTCGGAAATTTTAATCAAGACGTTCGTAAATGGGGATATAATAATGATTGGTTAAAATTGCCAGTTGACACCTGCATAGGTTTGACGCGGTATACCCGGGTAGTAATAACGTGGCTCAGCGTTTCCAAAAGCGACAGCATTTACGGTGAGCATGGATGAATAACGAATATTGGCAAGATTGTTAATTCCGACGAATAGGTTGAAATTGCCGCTGTGCGGAGTATGGACGAGGTAACTAATTTTCAGATCGGACAGGAAGTAAGCATCGTTTTTAACACTATTGGCGTCGTTCATAAATTGAGAGCCAACCTGTTGAAAATGGGTGCTTATTTGGAATACTTGGTAAGGCAACCATTGAATAGATACTTTTCCTATGCTAGAGGGTACCCCCGGCAATTGATTTCCGTTATACACATTTCCATCCTCTTCAAAGTTGATGAACCGGTTGCGCGAGAAGGTGTAATTGGCACTCAATGAGAGACTACCGGGGAAGGAGTGGTGGGAGAATATTCGCTGATGAAGCATAAGTTCGATGCCGGTGTGACGAGTTTCACCGGCGTTGATGCCGGTGAAGATATCCTCGGTAAGTCGCTTCGTGACCAATAAATTATTCAGATCAATGCGATAAACTGAAGCCTCCAGTTGAGTTGCCTTATTGAAAAGGTTAAGCCGTATTCCCACCTCATACTGCATACCCTGTTCCGGTTGGAGATTCTCGTTGATATCTCCCTCTGGTAGCAATGTTTCTTCGGGTGAAGGCATTGAGAAGCCATGTCCTGCTGATGCGTAAAGAGCTAGTTTTTGTGAAGGGGAATAGTTTATTCCCAAGCGAGGTGAGAAGAGCAGCGGGAAACTACGTTTGCCACTTTGATCACCGTTCTCTGAAAACTGATCTGTTAGACGATAATCTACACTGTTTAGGGCTCCTCCTATTGAGATATTCCAGTTTTGTGTGGGGAGCCAGTAGACCATCCCAAAGAGATTGGATTGATTCCGCTCTTCCCTGTTTTTGTTAATCAGTTCGTTGTCGAGATCCATCTGCCAGCGATAGGTGTCGTTGATCCACTCAACGCCAATCAACACATCATAGAGTGCTGTGTGATACGATAATCGATTTCGCACTCCTCCACCTGATGTGCCATCGTCGAGGTTATTAAACGGTCTACGCTCATAGCTATCTGCCCACCTTCCAAAGAGGGTAAGCTTATTGCTCCATGCTTCTGAGATACGATTTGTCAAGGTAACTCCGGCAATTGCCCGTTGATATTCTTTATATCCCTCTATGGCTTTCCAGTTAGCAGCGGCGGCCATCGGGTCGTTTTCATAGAGCGATTTGCCCACTGAACTGGGAATTTGTGCATGCAAGTTAATCAACATAAGGGTATATTCCAGCGAGTAACGAGGTTGCAGCCAACGCCCCGAAGATAAGATGGAGGTGCGATTGAAGCGACTGTTTTCTCGATGGCCTTCAGTCTGCAAATGTGAAAGGTTACCCCAAATCTGCATATTTTCACGATTGTAGCTACTTGCAACAGATGCTTTCAGAGTCTGAAAACTACCGTATTGAACGAGTGCTTCGCTGTGATTGCTTCCCTTTTCAGGTGTGTAGAGATTAATATTTCCTCCCAATCCTGATCCGTAAAGAGCAGATGCGGGTCCCTTAATTACCTCCATGCGTCCGATACCCATCAAGTCGATATCCTCGGGAGAGGAGATTCCGTCGGAAGAGGTAATGGGGATATCATTTAGATAGGATTTAATTCGGTTGGTGTTATAGGGAGTGCGGCTCCCTACACCCCGTATAACGATTCTACCCGTAGCGTAAGTTCCGCTGTGCATATAAATGCCCGGTATGGCATGAAGAGTATGGGCAAAACTATTTCCATCGCTTGTGCGTAAATCTTCACCCGACAATAGTGAGATAGCACCCGGTACATGATGCTGCATGGTTTGAATTTGATAGGCATTAACCACTACCTCTTGAAGAGAAATAGTGGAGTCGGGCTTATTCTGGATGGTTTCTTGTGAGGTTGTATGGGTCACCACAAAGATACACAATGTCAGTAACAGAGTCTTTATATTCTTCATCTCAAGTTGTTGAAAGGAAATTGCAAAACCAGAAGGCTCGGTTTTAAAAATCTACATGCACTTCATAACACCGAGAACGAGAATTAGTTTTCTGTACCTCTTTCTTTTAATGAAGAGGTTTTTTCGTACCTTTGTGGACTTTTTTTCAAAATTTTCAATAAAAATACTGATGGGTTGGTTATCCATTCTCTTAATTGCCATTGGACTCTCCGTTGATTCTTTTGCAGTATGCTTTAGTAAAGGTATTTGTATCAAGGTGTTCCATCCTTGGCGTGCTTGTAAGGTAGCTCTCGTATTTGGTCTTTTTCAGGGGTTAATGCCGTTTGTAGGATATGGCTTAAGTATTGGATTTTCCTATTGGATACAACAGTTTGATCATTGGATAACCTTCTTTATCCTGTTGATACTTGGTATGAAAATGATATATGAGTGTTACAAACCCAAGAAACAGGAAGATTGCCCAAATTGTGCCTGTAATGAAATGCCAGGAATTAATTGGAAGAATGTGACAACACTTGCTTTTGCTACCAGTATTGATGCTGCTGCAACGGGACTTATCTTTGCTTCTTACCCAGGTACCATATTACAGGCTAGCTGGATTATTGGGACTGTTTCATTTCTCTGCTCCTTTATTGCTATCTGGCTTGGGGTTCACCTGGGCAAACGTATTAATTTTTGCATGGAAGCAGTGGGAGGTGTTATTCTAATCGGTATCGGTCTGAAAATATTACTGGAACACTTGTCATAGAGAACGCAGAACCTCCAATAAGATAATGGCTTGATTGTGAAGAGGATCTTTGGCTGAAAAAAGGAGGGTTACTTTCTTGTGTTCTTTCTCCAGATTCATTAAATCCATGAGTAACATACGTTTTTCTGTTAACTCCTCTTTATAACGGTTGGCAAATTCTTCCCAATTATCAATTTCATGGTGATACCATTTTCGCAAAGAGGATGAAGGAGCTACCTCCTTCATCCATAAATCAATGCAGGCTTTCTCTTTTGAAAAACCACGTGGCCAAAGACGGTCAATCAAAATGCGATATCCATCTTCTTCATCCACAGGATCGTAAATGCGCTTGATCTGTATCATATGTAGTCATTTTGTCTTATACCATCTTTTATCTTCATTGAAACAAGCAGTCTTACTTCTCGATACCTACACGGTTGAGTATGAAAGCAAACTCGAATGCAGTGTCTTTGATGCTCTCGTAGCGACCTGTGGCACCGCCATGTCCTGAATCCATATTCATGTGCAGTAACAGGATGTTGTCGTCTGTTTTAAGTGAACGAAGTTTGGCAACATACTTTGTTGGTTCGTGAAACAGTACCTGTGAGTCATTTATACCACCTGTGACAAGAATATTGGGGTAATCTTGTGCTTTAATATTGTCGTAGGGAGAGTAGGAGAGAATATAATTGTAATACTCCTCCTCATTGGGATTGCCCCATTCCTCGTACTCACCTGTAGTAAGGGGAAGTGTATCGTCGAGCATTGTGTTGATAACATCTACGAAAGGAACTTGTGCCACGATGGTCTGATAAAGATCAGGACGCATGTTGGCGATGGCACCCATCAATAGACCACCTGCACTTCCTCCCATTGCAGCGAGCTTATTTGCAGAGGTGTATCCTTCGTTGATTAGTAATTCACTGCATGCTATAAAATCGGTAAAGGTATTCTTTTTATACAATAACTTACCATCTTCGTACCACTGTTCACCTAAGTCGCTACCACCTCTAATCTGCGCGATTCCATAGACAAACCCACGATCGATGAGGCTGAACATACTTGCGCTGAAATAAACATCGGAACTGTAACCGTAACTTCCATAGGAATAAAGTAGTGCCGGGTTACTTCCATCTTTCTTTCGATCTTTTTTATAAACTATTGCCATGGGAATCTTTACTCCATCGGGAGCGGTAGCCCAAAGACGTTCTACTGTATAATCGTCTGGGTTGAATCCTGAGGGTATCTCCTGCTCTTTGAGCTTGGTTGTTTCACCTGTTTCGATATTGTATTCGTAAAGTGTGTTGGGCCTGTTGAGTGAGGTATACGTATAACGGAATGTGACGGCATCGTATTCCGGATTCCCGCTCAGCGTGGCACTGTAGACCGGCTCGGGGAAGGCTATTGTTTTTGCCTCTCCACCTTGAACGGGCTTTACCTGAATTTCGGTTAGACCGTTATTGCGTAACTCCAGTGTAACATAATCTTTTTGGATATCGATATTCTCAATGCGTACATCCTTTGAGTGGGGTAGAAATACCTTCCAGGTTGAACGGTCTTCATAACTCGTAAGGGGCATTTCGTAGATCATGCTATTGAGGTTTTCTCTGTCTTTGTAACGCAAAAAGAATTTTTCTTTATGCGGATACACGCTGTATTCCACATCCTGTATGCGAGGTAGAAACACCTTGAAGTTGTCGGTAGGTCTATCGGCATAAATATAACGTTCCTCGGAAGTGGTACTGCTGCTACTGGTGATAAAGATATAATCCTTAGTTTTGGTTCCGTAGACATAGGTTCCAAAACGGGCATCCTTTTCTTCGTATACAAGTTCTCCTGTAGCCTGATCAAGTTGTTGGCGAATGATGCGAGATGAGCGAAGCGTTTGGTCAATAAGGCTGTAGAATAAAGTCTTGTTGTCGTTTGCCCAAGCTACAGATGCGGCGCCATCTACAGTGAAGCCTACTTCCTCTCCAGAGGCAAGGTCCTTGATTTTTAATTTGAATTCAGCGTAAGATCCAGTCTCGTTGTAAAAGTATGCCGCCTTGCTGTTGTCGGGGCTGATGGAATAACCGCGGAAAATGAAAGCGGGTTTGCCTTCTGCCATTTGATTTACATCGAAGATGATCTCCTCAGGTGCATCCATTGTTCCTTTCCTGCGACAGTAGGTGGAGTACTGTTTACCCTTGGTGCTACGGGAATAATACCAATATCCGTCTTTGAAAGAAGGGTAACTCTCGTCGTCCTCTTTTATACGTCCTAATATCTCATCATATATTTTTTGCTGAAGCTCCTTCGTTGAGGCCATCACCGTTTCGGTGTAGGCATTTTCAGCATTAATATAGTCGATTACTTGGCTATTTTGCTTCTCTTTTAGCCAGAAATAGTTGTCGATACGTTGTTGCCCGAAGTTCTCAAAGGTGTCGGGAATTACTGCTGCCACCGGAGGGGCAGGAAAATCAGATTGTTTCAATAGAGTCACTTTTTCAATTTTAACGTTACATGAGACAAATAAGAGTGACATTGCACTCATGATTAGGATGTTTACAGGTTTCACGTTGTTTCTTTGTTTAGGAGTTGGAGAATAAAAACAGTTTGCGAGCTATATAGGCATTACAGGGTCGTACTTGACCGTAATGCAGGCAAATATACACAATTCAGATGGAAAATAATGGAAGAACTATTTTTTTCTGAAGATGTGAAAATTTCACCTCACTTGATGGTACATCTCTGATCCATTTCGTGTGAGGTGAAAGAGTAAACTTGCAAATTGAGAAACGCTGTAAAACGTTGAAAGTCGATTATTCGAGATAGGTGTAGCCGTAAAGACCGGAGCGGTAGTTGGAGAGAAACTCCTTTCCTTCTTCTACTGATATCTTGCCTTGTTTTACAGAGCTCATCACCCATGTCTCAACTGTACGAACCAGTTTCTTGGCGTTATACTGTGCATACTCCAATACTTCGGCAACCGACTCACCATCGATGACCTGATCGATCTTGTATCCAGAATCGCCTGTAGAGACGTGTACCACGTTGGTATCACCAAACAGGTTATGAAGGTCTCCCAAAATCTCTTGGTATGCACCCACAAGAAAAACTCCAATGTAATAAGGTTCATCTTTCTTAAGTGTGTGCAACGGAATATAGGTGGTGCGGAAACCATCTTGTGAAGCAAAATTGACAATCTTGCCGTCAGAGTCACATGTGATGTCTTGTAGGGTAGCAGTCTTCCCTGGCCTTTCATCGAGCCGGTGTATGGGAATGATGGGGAACACCTGATCGATAGCCCATGAGTCGGGCAACGACTGAAACAGGGAGAAGTTACAGAAATATTTATCGGGGAGAAGTGTGCCTAGTTGGCGCAATTCTTCGGGTGCATGTTTAGCCCGGTTGCTTGTGATGTTGATTTCACGGGCAATGGAAAAGTAAAGCTGCTCCACCTGTGCGCGAGTCTTCAAATCGAGCATGCCGAGACTAAAGAGGTCGAGCGACTCCTCCCGTATTTGTTGAGCATCGTGCCATGATTCGAGCATACGTGCCTGCGTAAGCGACTCCCAGATATTATAGAGTTCTTTCACCAACTCGTGATCATCTGGTTGTATATCCATATCTTCAGGCCATTCAGGAAGTGTGGCTGTTTCCAGTACTTCAAACACCAATACAGAATGATGTGCTGTAAGGGCACGACCCGATTCGGTGATGATATTGGGGTGGGGTATTCCATTTTTATCGGCTGCATCTACAAAGGTGAAGACCGAGTCGTTTACATATTCCTGAATGGAGTAATTGATGCTGTTTTCGGTGAAAGAGGAGCGGGTGCCATCATAGTCTACTCCTAGTCCGCCACCAATATCAACAAACTCGATCTTGAAGCCCATAGCATGCAACTGAACATAAAATTGTGCTGCCTCACGAAGGGCTGTTTTAATACGACGAATCTTGGTGATCTGACTGCCAATGTGGAAGTGAATCAGTCGGAAGCACTCGGTGAGATTGTGCTCCTTGAGCACCTCCATGGCCTCGAGCAGTTCGCTTGAGTTGAGACCAAACTTGCTACCGTCTCCTCCCGATTCTTCCCACTTACCGCTGCCACTACTAGCCAGTTTTACCCGAATACCGATGTTGGGCTTTACTTTGAGCCTTCTAGCAATCTTTATGGTCAGATCCAATTCGTTTAGCTTTTCCACCACGATAAAGACCTGCTTACCCATCTTTTGAGCCAGCAGTGCTAATTCAATATAGCTCTCATCCTTATAGCCATTACAGATAATGAATGAGTTGGTTTCGGTGTTGATGGCCAACACGGCATGCAGCTCGGGCTTGGAACCTGCTTCTAGTCCAATGTTGAATCGCTTGCCGCTCGATACAATCTCCTCTACTACCTGACGCATCTGATTCACCTTGATAGGATAGACAATGTAGTGCTGCGCACTGTAATCATATTCTTTCGAAGCAATGGCAAAACTGTTTGAGATCTTTTCAATCCTATTGTCCAAAATCTCGGGGAACCGAATCAATACAGGAGCCGATACATCACGTAGATAAAGCTCACGCATTAGTTCGCTTAAATCTACACTGCTTCCTTCTTTCTTGTTAGGTGTGACCTGTACATGACCCTTATCGTTGATGGAGAAATAACCGTTTCCCCAACCACCGATGTTGTACAATTCTTCCGAATCTTCAATGCGCCATTTTCTCATTCTGACAAACTGTATTTAAAGATGATATGTATATTAAACTTGAACCTGCAAAATTAAGCAATAATTTTGGGTGTTTCTGTTTACATGTGGGTAAATTGTGATAAAATGAAGTTTTTTGTGGATGAAAATGGGGTCGTAACATTTTTTAAGTATTAAATTGCAACATTCAGAGTTCTGAAAACATCCTATTGAATGAACACTGGAATTAATTATACTAAAACAACAGCGTATGCGAACATCATTTCAGCACATATTGTCGATTGTAATTGTTGCATTTCTTACTGCAGCATCATGCGACAAAAACAATGAATTCATAGACTCAGGAGAATTACCTAACCCTGTACAAATTGATCTTCGATCTGCAGAGAAGGAGATGGTGCAATCTGATCAGCGGTTTGCATTCGATTTTTTTGCCAATCTGTTTGAAGAAGAGGCGTTGGATGAAGACAATGACTTCATGGTTTCTCCTTTGAGTTTAAGCATGGCACTCTCAATGACCCGAAACGGAGCAATCGGTGAAACCGAAAATGCTATGAAACAAACACTTCATATGGGGGATTACTCCAATGAGGAGATCAATGCTTATTATAGAAAATTGAAAGAGGCATTATTGATGACGGATCCCACAACCAGGCTTTCTATCGCGAATGCAATCTTTAGTAACAAGAATGTGGTTGTATATGAGGAGTTTATTGAAAAGAATCAGACCTTTTATGATGCTACAATACAAACGGTCGATTTTGCCAATTCGGCAACTGCCAACCTAATCAATAAATGGGCTTCAGATCAGACAAATGGGTTGATAAAGAATGTGATTGATAGAACTGATCCGTACGATTTGATGTATTTGTTGAATGCAATTTATTTTAAAGGGATTTGGGCGACTAAATTTGATCCGAATAATACCATCGATATACCTTTTATTCACGAAAATGGTGTGACAACAGAGGTGAAGATGATGCGACAAAATAGCAAGTTTCTATATGCCGAAGATCAGTATCTGCAATTGGTGCAACTACCCTACGGCAATAAAGCGTATAGCATGATGGTGCTTCTACCAAAAGAAGGACCACTGAAAGATGTAGTTTCGGTTATTCGTGGTGATAACTATTGGAGTGGACTTAAGGCGAAACTACGCGAAACAGAGGTGGACCTTTCGTTGCCAAAGTTCAAAACGGAATACAGTAAAAAGCTGAACAATTCACTTACAAAGATGGGTATGGGGATTGCTTTTACAGATAATGCCGATTTTACAGGTATCACAGATGATCCGGCAAAAATATCATTTGTAAAGCAGGATACCTATATAAGTACAGATGAATTGGGAACTGAAGCTGCAGCGGTGACAACAGTCGGTGTAGTATTAACATCCATTCCCATTTCACCTCAGAAGGTTGTCTTTCGTGCAAACAAGCCTTTTATGTATCTTATTCAGGAGAATTCAACCGGAGCAATCTTATTTATGGGAGCAGTAAAAAAACTAGAAAAGTAGAAGTAACAGTTTGCCCCCTTTTCCTCAAAAAGCAAATCACTCAGCGTTTTGTGTGCGCTGAGTGATTTTTTTTGTATTATGTGTGAATTGGGTTGAATATACGATTATCTATTTTATTGTTTTGTATTTCAGCAGAGTTTGACAAAATAGAAAACTATTTGTGATTTTGAAAAAGTAAATAGGCTGAAAATGAGGATGTAAAAATTTATATTGGAAAACTTTTCAAATTGTTGAAAAATAAAGTTGGAAATGTTTTGTATTATTAGGAAGTTTCTATAAACTTGCATAACCAAACGAATCTGCCATGAAAGTCCATGGTTAAAGAATTGAAAATAGATTTCGAAAGTCATAAAATAATAGAAGCTTAATGATGAAAAAGAAAAAATATACATTCGATGAGGCGTATAAGGCAACATTGGACTATTTTAATGGAGATGAACTCGCTGCAAAGGTATGGGTAAGTAAGTATGCCCTGAAGGATAGCCAGGGTGAGATTTATGAAAAGACACCTGAGGATATGCATTGGCGACTGGCCAATGAAATTGCGAGAATTGAAAAGAAATATAGCAATCCATTGAGTGAACAAACGTTGTTCGACCTGTTCGACCGTTTTCGTTATATCATCCCACAGGGAAGCCCTATGACCGGTATTGGTAATGATTATCAGGTAGCTTCCTTGTCGAATTGCTTCGTAATTGGAATGGAGGGGAGTGCCGATTCGTATGGTGCGATCATACGTGTGGATGAAGAGCAGGTGCAACTAATGAAGCGCCGCGGGGGTGTGGGGCATGACCTGTCTCATATACGTCCTAAGGGTTCTCCTGTGAAGAATTCGGCACTCACATCAACGGGGTTGGTCCCTTTTATGGAGCGATATTCCAACTCTACCCGCGAAGTAGCACAGGATGGACGTCGTGGGGCACTCATGTTGAGTGTCTCAATCAAGCATCCCGACTCGGAAAACTTTATTGATGCTAAACTTGAGCAGGGGAAGGTCACAGGTGCTAACATCTCTGTGAAAATTGATGATGCCTTCATGGAGGCTGCGGCAACGGGTAAACAATATGTTCAGCAATATCCAATTGAATCAGATAAGCCCAAATATGAAAAGACCATCAATGCAAAGCAGTTGTGGGAAAAAATAATCCATAATGCATGGCGCTCTGCTGAACCGGGTGTGCTTTTTTGGGATACCATCATCCGTGAATCGGTGCCCGACTGCTATGCTGATTTAGGCTTTAAGACTGTGTCGACCAATCCTTGTGGTGAGATTCCATTGTGTCCCTACGATAGTTGCCGCCTTTTGGCCATCAACCTTTATTCGTATGTGGTGAATCCGTTTAAAGAAAATGCCTACTTCGATTTCGACCTGTTTGCAAAACATGTGCAGTTGGCACAGCGTATTATGGATGATATTGTCGACTTGGAATCGGAAAAAATCGATAAGATTTTAGAAAAAATTGATGCCGATCCGGAAACTGAAGAGGTGAAGTCGGCTGAACGTAATCTATGGAAGAAGATTCAACGCAAAACATTGCAGGGACGCCGTACCGGAGTGGGTATTACTGCTGAGGGTGATATGCTGGCCGCCTTGGGTATTCGTTACGGAACGGATGAAGGAACTGATTTCTCTGAGAAGGTGCATCGTGCAGTAGCACTGAACGCGTATCGTTCATCGGTGAACATGGCCAAGGAGAGGGGCGCATTTGAGATATACGATGCGGAAAGGGAAAAAAACAATCCATTCATCAATCGTATCAAGGAGGCTGATCCCCAACTCTATGAGGATATGGTGAAATATGGAAGACGAAATATTGCACTGTTGACCATTGCACCAACAGGTACCACTAGCCTCATGTCACAGACTACGTCTGGTATTGAGCCGGTGTTCTTGCCTGTCTATACCCGTCGACGCAAAGTGAATCCAAATGACAGGGATGTGAAAATCGACTTTGTGGATGAGAATGGTGATTCATGGGAAGAGTATGTGGTATTTCACCACAAGTTTGTGACCTGGATGGAGGCTAATGGTTATTCAACCACCAAGCGGTACTCAAAAGAAGAGGTGGATGAGTTGGTGCAAAAATCTCCTTATTATAAAGCAACATCAAATGATGTGGACTGGCTGCAAAAAGTGAAGATGCAGGGACGGGTGCAGAAATGGGTGGACCATTCCATCAGTGTTACAATTAATTTGCCTTCTAATGTAACAGAAGAACTGGTGGGTCAGTTGTATATGGAAGCATGGAAGAGCGGTTGCAAAGGATGTACCGTATATCGTGATGGTTCGCGTGCGGGTGTGTTGATTTCGACAAACGAGAAGGAGGCAAAAGGAGATATCGACGAGAAAAGAAAAGGTAAGGAAGACGACTGCTATGAGATGCCGCAGATTGTCACCTCTCGCCCTATTGAACTGGAGGCTGATGTAATTAAGTTTCAAAATAACAAGGAAAAATGGATTGCCTTTATTGGTCTTCTCAATGGTAGACCATATGAAATCTTTACCGGTATTAACGACGAAGATGATGGTATTATGATTCCGAAGAATGTTACCACCGGTAAAATCATCAAGGCATACGACAACGATGGACGCAAACATTATGACTTTCAGTTCCAAAACCGCCGTGGCTATAAAGTAACCATTGAGGGATTGGATGGCAAATTCAACCCTGAGTTTTGGAACTATGCTAAGCTGATTTCAGGGGTATTGCGCTATGGTATGCCCATAGATCAGGTAATCAAATTGGTGTCAGGCTTGGAGCTCGACAGTGAAACAATAAACACCTGGAAGAATGGTGTGGAACGAGCATTGAAGAAATACCTGCCGAATGAAACAGAGGCTAAGGGGCAGAAATGTCCTGTTTGCGGACAAGAAGCACTGGTCTATGAGGAAGGTTGCCTCAAGTGCCGTAACTGTGGTGCCTCTAAGTGCGGATAAGTTTGCCAAAAAGTTATTGAATAGAACTTTAAAGCGATGCCGAATGGTGTCGCTTTATTATTTTGTAAACCAAACAGGCCTTCTGTTTGTTATAGTCCGGGCTAAACTACTAGTAAAAGATTTTTCTATGTCACGACTTCATAATATTATTTCCAACCGGGAACTGAAAGAGCGAATGCTACAGGAAACCGAACCGAGAATAACAATTTCTTTCTATAAATATTTTTCGATTGTAGACCCGCAACAGTTTCGAGATGATCTTTATATTCAATTTGATGCACTGAATGTCTTTGGGCGTGTATATGTAGCAAAAGAGGGTATCAATGGCCAAATTTCCGTTCCCCGAAACAACTTGGATGCTTTTCGTGCTACTCTGTATGGTGCAGATCCAGCCCTCAATGGTATTCGACTAAATGTGGCTGTGGACGATGATGGTAAGTCATTCTGGGTGCTACGAATGAAAGTGCGGAATAAGGTGGTAGCCGATGGGATTGATGATCCAACATTCGATCCTTCAAAAACTGGACGCTATCTCACTGCTAAGGAATACAATGAAATCACTGAAAATCCAGATACGATAGTCGTGGATATGCGAAATCATTACGAATATGAAGTGGGACATTTTGAGAATGCAATCGAAGTACCTTCCGATACTTTTCGTGAGCAACTGCCCATGGCTATCGATATGCTGAAGGAACATAAAGACGCAAACATTGTGATGTATTGTACAGGCGGTATACGATGTGAGAAGGCAAGTGCCTATTTGCTTCATCATGGATTCAAGAATGTATATCATGTGGAGGGCGGTATTATTGAATATGTTCGAAAATCGAGAGAGGAACAACTTCCTATGAAATTCATCGGGAAAAACTTTGTATTTGATGAACGTCTTGGAGAACGTATATCAGAGGACGTTATTGCTCATTGTCACCAGTGTGGTGCACCTTGTGATACACATACAAATTGTAAAAACGAAGGTTGTCATCTCCTGTTTATCCAATGCGAAAAATGTGCTGCTGAAATGAATGGTTGTTGCTCAGAACACTGCAAGGAAGTCTCTTTGTTGCCCGACGATGAACGTGCTAAACTCAGAAAGGGAACCAATCGCGGGCAGATGATTTTCAATAAATCTAGAAACCATTCCTTGAGATTGTTGTCAAAATAAATTAATTATTTTCTGATTGGTTTGCTGTTGATGCTGCCCATTCTTTTTCGTTGACCCCATCCATCTCGTACGTTTTTTGTAAATTTGCATCATGATGGATGATACCTATAAAACGATTGAGGGACCAGCAGAAGGATACATTACTGAAAAGAAAAGTAAGTTTCTCTCTTTTATCTTTCCGATAAAGAATGCGGATGAGGTAAAGGAGATTGTGGATGCTCATCGTAAAAAGTATTACGATGCAAGACATGTTTGTTGGGCCTACATGCTTGGATGGGAAAGGGAAGAATATCGGGTAAATGATGATGGGGAGCCTTCAGGCACTGCAGGTAGACCCATTTTGGGACAAATCAATTCTTGGGAATTGACCAATGTCTTGATTTTGGTTATTCGCTATTTCGGTGGTACTCTACTTGGAACAGGTGGACTTATAAAAGCGTACAAAGAAGCCGCTGCAGATGCCATTGCGAATGCCATTGTTGTAGAGAAGACTGTAGATGATATAATTATCATTCACTTCGATTATATATTACTCAACGATGTGATGCGCGTATTAAAACAATTTGAGTCGGTGCAATGGGAGCAAGATTTTAGGGAATCATGCCAGATGACACTACAAATACGCCGCTCACTTTCGTCCCGACTAAAAGAGATGCTCAATTCAATTTATGGAGTTGAGATTGTTCAAAATTAAGTTGAGCCTCATTTACCACATTTCCCGAAAATATACCAATTATTCTATTTAGGTAGAAAACTGACAGCGATTATGCCTGAAAATTACTTAATAAAGAACGATTTTCAAAAAAAAGTCTACTTCCTTGTACAAAATTACTACTTTTGCACCCAAATTGAGGAATTGTTCTCGCACGAAATAACTGAAGAAAAGGATTGAATGGATAAAAACCTGGTAATCGTTGAGTCGCCTGCAAAGGCGAAAACAATTGAGAAGTTTCTCGGAAATGACTTTCATGTCATGTCCAGTTACGGGCATATCCGTGATTTGAAGAAAAAGGATTTCAGTATCAATATTGAAGACAACTTTAAACCTATATATGAAGTTCCCGCTGATAAAAAGAAGGTGGTTACTGAACTGAAGGATGCTGCAAAGAAAGCAGAAACAGTTTGGCTAGCCTCCGATGAAGACCGGGAAGGAGAAGCTATTTCTTGGCATTTGTTTGATACATTAGGGTTGAGTCCCGAAAAAACCAAACGAATAGTCTTCCATGAAATCACAAAAACAGCCATCCAGGAAGCTATCAAAAATCCAAGAAGTATTGATAAGAATTTGGTAGATGCTCAACAGGCTCGCCGTGTGTTAGACCGAATTGTGGGCTTTGAACTTTCTCCTGTCCTTTGGAAGAAGATTAAACCTGCTCTTTCGGCTGGACGTGTTCAATCGGTAGCCGTACGTCTAATTGTCGACCGGGAACGGGAGATACAACAGTTTTCTTCTGAAGCAGCCTACCGTATTGTGGGTATCTTTACCAAAGAAGAAAATGGTCAGTTGTATGAGATTAAAGCGGAATACAACAAGCGACTGAAGACAAAAGCTGAAGCAATGGAGTTGTTGGAGAAACTGAAAAATTCCAACTTTACCATTGAGGATATTACTACACGACCGGCAAAAAAATCACCAGCCGCACCATTTACCACCTCCACACTGCAACAGGAAGCTTCACGTAAATTAGGGTTCTCTGTTTCGCAGACAATGATGGTGGCACAGCGTCTATATGAATCCGGGAAAATAACTTATATGCGTACCGACTCGGTAAATCTTTCTGGTCTTGCAATCGGCACCGCAAAGAATGAAATTATCGAACAATATGGTGAAAAATATCACCAGGTACGTCAATATACTACGCACTCAAAAGGTGCACAGGAGGCTCACGAAGCTATTCGACCCACCTACATGAATGAACATGAAGTGTCGGGGACGGCTCAGGAGAAAAAGTTGTATGAGCTGATTTGGAAAAGAACAATTGCTTCGCAAATGGCCGATGCAGAGTTAGAACGTACAACCGCCAATATTGCGATTTCTAATGCTGATGGAAAGTTTACAGCTACCGGTGAAGTGATCAAGTTCGATGGGTTCCTACGTGTATATTTAGAAGGAACCGACGAAGAGAACGGAGAGAACGATGAAGGTATACTTCCTCCAATGAAAAAAGGTGAAGAATTGGCTATGCAAGAGATCACTGCTACCGAACGCTTCACTCAGCGCCCTCCACGCTATACTGAAGCTTCTCTTGTTCGGAAGATGGAAGAACTGGGTATCGGACGTCCTTCAACTTATGCTCCGACTATCTCTACCATAATCAACCGTGAATATGTGGAAAAGAGAAACGTTGAAGGTGAAGAGCGCATCTACAATGTTCTCACCCTCAAGAAAGGTGTCATCAAAGATAACGATAAAAAGGAGATTGCTGGTGCCGACAAAAATAAATTGCTCCCTACTGATATCGGTATGGTGGTGAACGATTTTCTGGTGGAATATTTTCCTGCTGTGGTTGACTATAACTTTACAGCACGGGTAGAGAAGAATTTCGACAAAATAGCAGAGGGTAAGGCGGAATGGAATAAGATTATAGCCGACTTCTATAAAGTGTTTCACCCCATTGTGGAGGAGACGTCACAAATGCGTATTGAGCATAAAGTGGGGGAACGAGTGTTAGGAGTTGATCCCAAGACTGGACGACAGGTGTCGGTGAAAATAGGGCGTTATGGAGCTATGGCTCAGATTGGGACACAGGATGAAGAGGAAAAACCTCTTTTTGCTTCCCTGCAAAAAACACAATCAATTGAAACAATCTCACTGGAGGAGACATTGAAGTTGTTTGAACTACCCCGAAAACTCGGTGAGTTCAGAGAAAAAGAGGTGATTGTAGGGGTGGGGCGTTTTGGTCCTTATGTTCGTCACAATAATAAATTTGTCTCATTGCCAAAGGGGATAGATCCTCTGAAAATCACTCTTGAGGAGTCCATAGAATTGATTGAAGTAAAGGAGCAGAAAGATCGGGAGAAACTGATCAAATCGTTTGAGGAAGAGCCTGGTTTGCAAGTGTTGAATGGTCGCTATGGACCTTACATCACTTTTGAGAAAGCGAACTATAAGATTCCAAAGGATAAGGTTCCAGCTGAACTTACTCTCGAAGATTGCCGTGCTATCATTGCTGATACGGGTCTGGATAAAAAGGCAAAAGGTGTAAAGAATAACAAAAAAGAAACGGCAGTGAAAAGTAGCACAACTAAAAAAACTACTAAGACAACTGCCAAAAAAAATGGAGCTGCAAAGACTAAAGCCAAGTCTTCTTCAGCGAAGAGCACCACAAAAAAGAGCGATACAAAAAAGAAAACCATTGAGAGTTCGCAGGATTAGTGTACAAAGAAGATCGGTTTGTTCATACGCATGATTACACGGATACGCCCCACATTGATGGCCGACCTACAGGAGATCATGGCTATCTACACAATTGCGCGGGAACATATGTGTCGGACAGGCAATCCAACACAATGGTGCGATGGGTATCCCGCTGAATCCTTCATTGTAGAAGAGATACTTGCAGGACACAGTTTCGTGTGTGAGAATGAGGCAAATAAGGTAGTAGGTACATGCTGCCTTGTATACGGTGAGGATCCCACATACACGAGGATTTACGAAGGCCAATGGTTGAACGATAAACCATATGTCACCCTACATCGCATTGCCTCTTCGGGAATTGAGAAAGGTGTAGCCAAGTATTGCATTGAATGGTGTTTTACTCAACATTCGAACATTCGAGTTGATACACACCGCGATAATCGTATCATGCAACATATTCTCCAATCAATGGGGTTTACTTACTGTGGTATTATCTTTGTTTCAAACGGTAGTGAGCGATTAGCTTATCAGAAAGAATTATAAAGGACAAAGCCTGCCACTCCAGAAAGCACAATCAATAGAATCGGATCTACCTTCTTAAGTGATGCAACCAGCACGGCACCAAAGATGAGCCAGCTTTTGTAATCGATAAAATTATTTTTATTCATCAGCATGAGTGCTGCAGAGGCAATCAGTCCGATGATCGCAGGTTTTAATACTGAGAGTGATGCTAGCATCCATGGGTTACTCTTTAGACGAAAAAAGAAGAGACAGACTATGGTCATAATTATTAGAGAAGGAAAACTCACGGCAAGTGTACAGATGGCAGATCCAATCACACCGAAACCATGTTCGTAACCCATTTCTGTGACAGCTGTATAACCAATATATGTAGCCGAATTAAAAGCAATTGGGCCCGGTGTGGTTTGAGAAATTGCAACGATGTCGGTGAAGTCACTAACCGAAATCCATTTATGCACATCAACAACCTCCTGTTGAATAAGCGGCAACATAGCATAGCCTCCACCAAAACCAAATACACCAATTTTGAGAAAGGTGAGAAATAGAGAGATATAGAGTTCGGTAAGTTCCATCTATTTTTTCATTGTATGTTTTGCAAAAACAAAGTGACCAACTCCTAGAAGGATGGCGACCAGTATCACATAAACAGGTGAAATCTTCAATAGCCAAACCGACAAGGCCACAGATAACGGAATCCAACTGTTTTTCCAGTTTACTCCTGCAGACCTACCCAATCCTAGAAGTGGAGCAGCAATGAGTGCTACCACTGCAGGACGTATTCCCTTGAAAATACTTTCTACAACCGGGTTTTCCTTGAACTGGTTGAATACAAGTGCTATGAGTAAAATAACGAAAAATGAGGGAAGGATGATACCTGCACTCGAAAAGAGGCTTCCTTTGAAGCCTAAGCGTTTGTTTCCTACAAATAATGCAGTATTCAGGGAAATGGGTCCCGGTATTGATTGGGCTATGGCCAGCATATCCATGAATTCGTCGTCATTAAGCCATAACCTTTTGTTGACAACCTCATTGCGAATAATTGGTATCATAGCATAACCACCCCCAAAAGTGAAAGCTCCGATCTTGAAGAAGACCAGAAACAACTCCCAATATTGTTTACCTACATTCACTCTCACTTTATTATTCTTACTTTTCCGATGCGTGATTATTTCACTGTCACTATGTAATAAAAAGGAAAGCAGACTGCAAAGTCAATTTAAACTATTGCAAATCTGCTTTCTATAGGAAGCCGCACTGGTGGAATATGACGAAACTCCTTGTGACAGGATTTGAGTGTTCCGGTAACTTTGTAATCCACTGTTCGTTCGAAAACGAATCCCGAAGGATGTGGCCCGCCATTGTTACCAAAAACTTACTCGGTTTCTAGCATGTAATTGATGAGTTTCCCAAACGACCAATGCGGCAATAACTCAATCAATTTTATATCATCAAAGATAGATAATCCATTTTGGAAATCCAAATATTACAACCCATTATTGGGTACTTTTTCCCAATTTCTCCGTTTTTTAACACTGCAGAGCTTACTCCTATATCATTAATTCTCTTCTAGAAAGCAGGAAATTTCTTCATCAGTAACCTCATGGTTAGTTAGATCACCGGCAAGATATTGATCATAGGCACTCATATCTATCAAACCATGCCCTGATAGATTGAAAAGAATCACTTTTTTCTTTCCCTCTTCCTTCGCCTGTTTTGCCTCTTTTATGGCGGCGGCAATAGCGTGGGTGGATTCTGGAGCAGGAACAATACCTTCGGTTTGAGCAAATAGTACACCGGCCTCAAAAGTCTCAAGTTGTTTAAAGGCGGCTGCTTCAATAAGTCCGTCTTGAAGTAATTGGCTCACAATACTACCCGCACCGTGATAACGAAGGCCACCGGCATGAATGTTTGCAGGAGCAAACTTGTGTCCCAATGTATACATTGGAATTAGTGGAGTGTAACCTGATTCATCGCCAAAGTCGTACTGAAACTTACCACGAGTAAGTTTGGGGCAAGATGCTGGTTCTGCAGCAATAAAACGTGTGTTTTTTGTGCCTTGTATGGTGTGACGAAGGAAGGGGAAGGTAATTCCTGAGAAATTCGAGCCTCCTCCGAAACAACCTATAACCACATCGGGATACTCATCGGCCATTTCCATCTGTTTTTCTGCTTCCAATCCTATGATAGTCTGGTGGAGAGCCACGTGATTCAGAACACTTCCCAGCGTATATTTGCAGTTGGGTGTTTGCATGGCAAGTTCAATAGCTTCTGAGATAGCTGTACCTAGGCTACCTTGATAGTTGGGATGATCGGTAAGGATCTTCCGACCAGCTTTGGTTGACATACTGGGGGAGGCAATAACCTGTGCTCCCCACGTTTGCATAAGTGAGCGACGGTAGGGTTTCTGTTCGTAACTTATTTTAACCATGTAAACCGCCAACTCTAGGCCAAAAGCTTTTGCAGCAAAGGAAAGAGCTGTTCCCCACTGTCCGGCTCCAGTCTCTGTGGTGATGTTGGTTGTGCCGTCCAATTTGTTGTAATAGGCCTGGGGTAGGGCTGAATTGAGCTTGTGTGAACCGACGGGACTCACGCTCTCATTCTTGAAATATATATGGGCTGGTGTATCGAGTGCCTTCTCTAGACCGGTTGCACGTACAAGTGGTGTAGGTCGATATATTTTGTATTTATCCCGTACCTCCTCAGGGATTTCAATCCATGTGTCGGTTTGGTTAAACTCCTGTCTCGCTAACTCCTCTGCAAATAAAGGGAAGAGATCTTCCGCCTTCATTGGTTCCTTTGTCTGAGGGTTTAGCATAGGAAGCGGTTTGTTTTTCATGTCCGCGATAATGTTGTACCACTGTGAGGGGATATCCACCTCCTGGAGAATGAATTTCTTTCTTTTTTCCATTATATTATTTGTTAAATTTATGGTCGTATTATCTGATATTTATATATCTATTTTCTAAGCGATTCGAGTTAGGTTGTTCTTTTGAATGTTCTCTTCCACAATGGCATCGATCACTGCTACGGCAACCATATTCACGATATCACGTTCCGCTGTTTCAACATCGAGAATATGAACGGGTTTATTTAGACCCATCTGAATGGGACCAATGATATCGTTTAACCCAATCTCTTTCAGTAGCTTGTAGGATGAATTGGCTGAGCTAAGGTTGGGAAAAACGAGTGTATTCACTTCTTTGTCTTTTAGCTTGGAGAAGGGATACTTATTGTCGCGTAGCGTCTTATTCAAGGCGTAATTTACTTGCATCTCTCCATCGACTATCATATCAGGATAGCATTGATGCAATGTTTCCACAACTTGATGTACACTTGCTGGACTTCCTTCTTTGTCAGCACCAAAATTGGAGTAGGAGAGCATTGCTATAACAGGCTCATGGTTGAAGAATTTCACGGTAGCATTTGCGAGACGAGCAATGTCTATCAACGCTTCGGTGCTGGGGTGCCGATTGAATAACGTGTCTGCAAGAAAGAGCATACCCTTCTTGGTATTGACGATGTGCATCGCACCTATGTGGTTCAATCCTTCGCGAATACCGATAATCTCTTTTGCGATATAGGTTGTTTCGGCATACTTGCTGAACACACCGGTGATCATAGCATCGGCTTCACCTGTTTCCACCATCATCATGCCAAAATAGTTGCGTTCGAACATCTTTTCTGTTGCTTCTCCAAGCGTCATCCCCTGTCGGTTTCGCTTTTCAGTTAAGATCTTCGCATAACGTAAGCGTCTTTCTTCTTCCCTGTCATGTCGAAGGTTCACAATCTCCATCCCTTTGAGGCTGATTTGGTTTTCTCGTGCCACATTGGCAATCTTTTCCTCATTTCCTAACAATATGGGGAGGCAAATGCCTTCAGTATATGCAGTTTCAGCAGCTTTTAGCATGTTGAGGTGGTTTGTTTCGGAAAAGACTACGCGTTTTGGGTTCTGACGTGCCATCTCATAGAGGCGACGGATCATCTTATTGTCTAGTCCCAACAGATCTCGTAACATATGATCATATTCATCCCAGTTTGTGATGGGCTTGCGTGCCACACCCGATGCCATGGCTGCTTTGGCTACAGCTGGTGCCACGGTGGTGAGCAGGCGTGGGTCGAGCGGTTTGGGAATGATATACTCTTTTCCAAAGCTTAGTTTCTTTACACTGTAGGCTGCATTCACTACATCGGGCACCGCCTTCTTGGTAAGTTCTGCCAACGCATAGACCGTGGCGATTTTCATCTCCTCGTTAATACAGGTTGCCTGTACGTCGAGAGCACCTCGAAAGATATATGGGAAACCCAATACGTTGTTGATCTGGTTGGGATAATCTGAACGGCCGGTAGCGAAGATGATATCGTCTCTTGAGGCCATGGCCAGCTCATAAGAAATTTCGGGATTCGGATTGGCTAAGGCAAAGACAATGGGATTTGAATTCATTGACTTAAGCATTGCAGGAGTAAGCACATCTGCAACGGATAGTCCAAGAAACACATCAGCATCTTTAACAGCTTCTTCCAGTGTTGTGATGTTTCTGCTAGTGGCGAATGGTTTTTTCCGGTCGTTCAAATCCGTACGCGCGGTGTTGATTACCCCTTTAGAGTCGACCATCACAATATTTTCCAGCTTGGCTCCCAATGCCATGTATAATTTTGTGCAGGAGTTGGCTGCAGCACCGGCCCCATTTACTACTATGCGCACCTCTTCTATCTTCTTACCGTACAGTTCCAAAGCGTTAAGAAGCCCGCAAGCTGAAATAATGGCTGTACCATGCTGGTCGTCGTGCATGATGGGTATATCGAGTTCCTTTTTCAGTCGCTCTTCAATTTCGAAACACTCCGGAGCCTTGATGTCCTCCAGGTTAATGCCTCCAAAAGTGGGGGAGATGGCTTTGACCACTTGAATGAATTTCTCTGGATCTTTTTCATTCATTTCGATATCGAACACATCGATACCGGCAAATATCTTAAAAAGCAACCCCTTACCTTCCATCACCGGCTTTCCAGCTAAGGCACCAATATCACCAAGACCTAATACGGCAGTACCATTGGATATGACTGCTACTAGGTTTCCTTTTGATGTATAGTTATAGGCAGCTTGCTGATTCTGTTCGATCTCTAGGCAAGGTGCTGCCACACCTGGAGAGTAGGCTAGAGAGAGGTCTCGCTGTGAATTATAAGGTTTGGTGGGAACGACTTCAATTTTTCCAGGACGCCCATGTGAGTGATAAGCAAGGGCGTCATCATGCAGCTTGTTGTTTGCCATTTTGATTTAAATTGCGTAGTAAAAATTATAATCTGTACAAAATTACAAAAAATTAATATTAGATTATAATATTTATTGCGCTTCCTTTACGACCTCTTTCATAAAGATGTAGAGATCTGCCAGTTGTGTAAAGTCCTCCATGATCTGTAGTGAAATGGTTTCACTATATATCCGTTCATCAGTAAGAGGGATAGTTTTAATTACGTATACACTTTTGCGTTGAATCCAAGGTTGAAAAAAGTCGGGTAGATTGCTGGGAAGTGGACGTTTATAAAGTTCTCCAGCTACTTCAAATCCAGCTTGAATAGCTTTCTCTGCCATATCCTTGAATGACTCTCTACTATAGTCCACCTCTTCTCGAAATATATCCATGACCTTACGCTTTGGCATGAATAATCCCATACCTGACATGAACTGTTCGGCACTTAGTTCGACAAAATAGCCAGGAAAGTTTTCCCAATTAGTGGTAGTTTGCTGAAAACTGATCCACATGGATGTTTTATAGGGTTCTTTATTTGGTGAGAAGCGGATGTCACGATAAATACGGGACAGCATTTTTGTTGGACGCAAATCAAACAGGGGATCAATATTATACATACTCGGGGAGAGCATTGTTGCAAGCGCCCTGAGGGGTTGCAGCAATGCCTCCTCGTATATGTGCTTCCGCTCATTGAACCATTCTCGGTAATTGTTTTCCTTTAGTTCCTTTAGAAAGAGAATGGTTTCAGGAGTAAAGCCTGTAAAGTCCTTATATCTTTCCATTTATTCAATGATCTGATATGTTTCTGCGGCGATGTAATAGCTCATCACGGCGTTTTTTTCTGTTTCACATGCTTCTCCCTCTTCACCATGAATATGGTCGAGGTGGTCATGAGTTTCTGCTTCTATCTCTTCTTCCATTAATATACCGCGTATACGTACTTTTTTGTCCACACTTTCTGGGTCGAACTTACCCAATGTAGAATTTGATTCTGTACGTATTGATTTTGTTTCATCGCTGTCTTGCAAAAAAAGTTTCATTCCGCTTTTACTGCATACGTGGATGCAGAGTCCTTCAACTACGACTGTTTCACCGACAAGTGAAGATGCATTCGTCAGCAGTTCATCCACATTCAGTGGTTCAGATTTATTTTTGTTTGTACAGCTTATCGTCAACAAGAGTGTTGATGTCAATAAGAAAATAATTGAAAAAGAGATGTTTTTTTTCATACGATTCTATTAATTTGGTTTTAGACTCACTCTGCTTTATGTAAATGGATAAAAAGTCACCTGGAAATTGTTTGTTTTTCAGTTGTTATATATACTTTTATATGCCAAAGATAAATATTTTTCAGGTTGGAACGAAATAAGGATTTATTTAAAGGAAAAAATACTTCATTCGTCGGGAATAATATCGCTGTTCATCGATTTCTGATTGATTTCACCCCCTCAAAGAAAGTACATTTGCAGAAATTCTAAATTGCATGTATTATGGAAAGTAATTCTAATGTTTCATTTCATCATTCGCCCAGATCCAAAGGATCTGTTTTCGGCATATTGTTGATTATAGCGGGTGTCCTTTTTCTCTCATTTAACTTTGGTTGGATAAATCCGTCGCTCAGGCCAATATTATTCTCGTGGCCAATGATCTTTATACTCTTATCGTTTGTCAACTTTGCAAAAAGAGATTTTTCCATGGGTATTATTTTCCTGATTCTAGGTAGTTTCTTTCTGCTACCCCGAATTGCTGAAGCATACCCGGGACTTATCCCTTTCATACATCCAGGTTTTACACACAATTTCTGGCCCGTTTTACTTATTGTTCTTGGACTAATTATGGTGTTTAGGATTGGAAATAACAATCGTCATAAACGTTGTAACTTCCATCGTCTTGATTCTGATCCTATTGAAGATGGTAATGGGAGAATTCAGAAGAGTGTTGTATTTGGGGGATCTGAGAATATATTTCTAGATCCTGTTTTTTATGGTGGCACTATTGATGCTACTTTTGGAGGTGTGGTGCTCGACTTGCGAAGAACAACACTCCCGGAAGGAGAGACCAGTCTCGACATTAATGCTACTTTTGGAGGTGTTGAGCTTTATATTCCAGGCGATTGGTTGATTGAGACTCGTTTCCAAACCGTTTTAGGCGGAGTTGAAGATAAACGACTGGTTTCACAACCTGATTATTCTCGAAAATTGATTCTTACAGGTAATCTTACATTTGGAGGATGTGAAATCCGCTAAAAAGGAGAAGTAAGTAAATCCAATACTGGAATAATAATGAAAACCTACCTGACATACATACCTTTGCGATTTTATCCAGCAATCGTACTAATTTTGGTATACACATTGTTGCAGGCGTTGGCTTTTTTTCCCCTTGTCTCATTCTCGTTTAGTTTACTTTTACTGAAAAGTTTTATCGATGCACTAATTCTAACTGGTATGGGTTTGCTTTTGAGTTTCATTGTTCCATCATCCAATTATGTAAAACTAAGTTTTTACCAGCGTTTTATTAACTATTTCGCAATTGGTATCTTGTTTGTAATTCTCTGGGTAAGCATAGAACTACTCACATCTTGGACTCTCTTTCGCTACACTTCTCTCTTTGAGTTTAAAAATCTTCTTCCTGTATCTTCACTTATTGGATCACTATTTTATGTCATTTTTGCTCAGTTGATACATATTCAAATTATAGCTAAAAATAATCTAAAAGAAGAAACATTCCCTGACCCTGAAATGGATGAAACAGTTTCTGAATCACTGTCAATGAATGAAAATCAGCAAGAGAGTGAACTGGAGCGCGTAGCTGTAAAAGTGGGACAGAAGATTCATGTGATTCTAGTACAGGATATTTATTACATCCAATCAGATGGCGATTATGTTCAAATTGTAACCGAACAACACACATACATGAAGGAAGAAACAATGAAGTATTTTGAGACCAATCTACCTCAATCACACTTTGTACGGGTACATCGTTCATACATAGTCAATGTGGAAAAGATCCTGCGAATTGAACTATATGAGAAACAAAGCCAAATGCTTACGCTAAAAAATGGAGATAAGATAAGGGCCAGTGCATCGGGATATAAAGCTTTGAGGTTAGCATTGAATCTGTGATAGGCTGTAATCTGCGTATCAAATGATAAAAAAATTATATGAAATAGTTGATGAATCTCAGGTGACTCGTAAAGTATGTTAAAACCGGGAAAACTGTTTTGATTTTATTAGTTTTCTGAGTTACCTTTGTGCGTTTTTTTAAAGCACTACATGGAGATAAAAGAAAGAATCATAGCTAAAGCCGGGGACCTATTCTTCCAGTATGGTGTTAAAAGCGTATCAATGGATGAATTAGCTTTCTCTCTCGGCATCTCAAAGAGGACCATCTATGAGAATTTTAAGGATAAAAATGAAATTCTTCTGTCGTTGCTGATGAATATGCGAGATAAGCGGAATAAGGTAATCGATTCGCTGATTTCCCAAACATCCAACGTAGTTGAAATTTTTATCAAGATCATAGAAATTCAACAATCCTCACCCAACTGCAATGCAAAGTTTTTCGAAGATATTCGGAAATATTACCCTCATGTCAATGAATTTATTGAGAAAGATGTTGATAAAAATAAAGAGTTACTGGTTGAATTTTTACAAAATGGTATAAAGCAAGGATACATTCGCGAGGATTTGAATGTGGAGGTAACTGCTTTCTTGGTGGACCAAACCAGATACATTTTTATTCGTGCTACTTCGCTCGAGAAACCACCTTTTACGTTCACTGATCTCTTTTATACAATGATGATCAACTTTGTACGTGGTATCCTCACCGAGAAGGGGATCAAAATAATAGATGATTATTTAGCACAACAAAAAGAAAAAAACAGACTAAAAAATGATGATTAAGATGAATAAATTACAAATGAGCAGACAGATCTTTTTTTTGCTGCTTGCTCTGATAGCTCAATTTTCCTTGTCGGCACAACAATCCGATAGCCTTCGGATAGATCTTCCAACGGCTCTCGAAATTGCATTAAGCGAGAACCCTACTGTTAAGGTAGCCGATATGGAAGTCACCAAGAAGCAATATGCCAAAATGTCTGCCTATGGAGCTCTACTTCCCCAACTAGACATTATAGGTCAATATCAAAGAGCTATAAAGCGCCAGACTGTTTATTTTGATGAGGGGTTCGGTTTTGGTGGAAATATTGATCCCACACAATACACTCCTGATGAATTAAAAATAATGGAAGTGTTAGGCAAAATGATGGGGGGCGGTGGCGACTCGGAGTCATCAAATGAAGGAATACAGATGGGTCGTTTCAATGTTTGGTCGACAGGCCTGAATGTGAACCTTCCCATTGTAATGCCCTCCCTCTGGAAAAACATACAAATGAGTGAAGTGGATATCCGTTTGGCAATAGAAAAAGCCCGTGCATCAAGGATTGATCTGATGAACCAGGTAAAAAAATCCTACTTCAGTCTCTTGCTCGCCCAAGATAGCTATTTGGTGCTGAAAAAGACCTACGAAACTGATTCAATCAACCTTGAGAATATCCGCAACCGATTCAATCAGGGTGTAGTTGCTGAGTATGATGTGATTACGGCAGACGTTCGTCTCAAGAGCCTTATCCCCAATATCCTTCAGTCGCAAAACATGATGAAGATTGCGGAGTTGCAGCTTAAGATGCTGATGGGTATCGACGGAGACGTACCTCTGAAGGTAATGGGTTCACTCGACGATTATGAAGCATCCATGTTCGACGCTATTATTCCGGCCGACACATCGTTGACCAATAACAGCGACATTAAACAGTTCGATTTGCAGGCAGAGCAGGCTAAGAACGCATTCGAAATGCAGAAACTTCAGTTCTCACCCACATTGGTTACCAACTTCAACTGGACCTATACAAGCCAGAACAACAATTTCAAATTCAATACATATCGTTGGGATCCATATTCCATGCTGGGCGTAACGTTGCAGATTCCTATTTTCAACGGTGGACAGCGTTATCACAATCTGAAGCAGTCGGAAATACAACTCTTTCAGTTGCGTGAACAACGAAAGGATGTAGAACGCGGACTTAAGTTGTCAATCAAGAATAACTACGACCTAATAAACAAGAGTATCGAACAGGTGGTTGCTACACAATCTTCTGTTGCACAAGCTCGCAAAGGTCACGAAATTACGTTAAAGCGATATGAAACAGGTATGGGAACTATCGTCGATGTGAATGCAGCCGCATTGGCAGTGCTGAATGCAGAACTGCAGTACCGTAATGCCATTTACGACTATCTCTCAGCTAAATCAGACCTTGAGAAGGTACTTGGTTACGACATCGCACCTGTAGAATAACAATGATTCGAATTGATAAACTAACATTAAAACAAATTACAAATAACCATATGAGACAAATCAGCTTTTTGAAAATTACTCCTTTTTTGGCAGCAGTATTGTTAGCTTCCTGTGGAGAATCAGATCGTAACGCGAGTTCCGCAAACGATGCAGTACAAGTAAAGAAGGTGCGTGTGGAAACAGTACAGGTTGTGCCTGTAAATCAAGATGTCACCTTTACTGCCACAGTGGAGGCCGATAAAGTAAACAATATTGCACCTGCTATGGGAGGACGTATTCGCAAGATTTTCGTCGAAGTAGGCACTCAAGTGCGCCAAGGACAAGCGCTTGTAGCTATGGATGCTGCAACTTATACCCAACAACAGACACAGGTAGCCACTCTTAGGAGAGATTATGAACGTTACAAAGAACTTTTTGAAGTTGGGGGTATTTCCCAACAACAGCTCGACCAAGCTAAGACGCAACTCGAAGTCGCTGAAACTGCCTTGGCCAACTTAGGAGAGAACACTACTCTAACCAGCCCGGTTAGTGGTGTGGTAACTGCCCGTAATTATGATCCGGGAGATGTAGCCGGACAATTACCCATTCTCACTATCGAGACTATTAACCCCGTGAAGGTGAAAGTAAATGTTTCTGAGTCATATTACAGCCAGGTAGTAAAGGGAATGCCTGTACAAGTGCAGGTCGATGCTCTTGGTAACGAAATCTTTGAAGGAAAGGTTTCACTTATTTATCCTACACTCGATCCAGTTTCGCATACATTCCCCGTTGAGATAAGTGTGGCCAATGCCAAGCAGCTCCTACGCCCCGGTATGTTTGCTCGTGTGAAGATGAACTTTGGTACCAACGACCGTCCTTTGTTGAGCGACAAAGCCGTTCAGAAGCAAGTGGGTTCTAACGACCGTTATGTCTTTGTTGAAAAGGATGGCAAGGCCTATTATACAATTGTACAACTGGGTGTACGCTTAGACAACAAATATGAAATTGTTTCCGGTCTAAATGCTGGTGATAGAGTAATTATTGAAGGCCAGACCGATTTAGTGGATGGCACAGCTGTTGAAGTGATAGAGTAATGCTCCATTCCACCACATTATATTGAAGATATTGACAACCGATTAAAGTAATGAATATATGAAGATATACGAATCCGCGGTAAAAAATCCCGTGGGGACCTCACTAATATTTATTGGTGTTGTCTTAATCGGGCTGATGTTCTATAAACAGCTGCCCATCGACCTCTATCCGAACATCGACTTGAACATGGTGTCTGTGATGACCACCTACTCTGGTGCCGGTGCTCAGGACGTGGAGGAGAACGTGACTCGGCCATTGGAAGATGCGTTGAACACAACAGAGAAATTAAAAGAGATTACATCACAGTCGCGCGACGGTATGTCGATGATCATGTTGGAGTTTGATTATGGAACCGACATGAACGCCGTGATGAACGATGTTCGTGACAAGGTTGGTATGATCTCCGGTTTTCTTCCTGAAGGTACAGAAGACCCAATACTGCTGAAGTTTAGTTCCGATATGATCCCCGTGGTCATTCTATCAGCCACAGCTGAAGAGAGTGCCGGTGCATTATATAAGATTCTTGATGAACAGGTTGCCAACCCACTCAACCGTATCTCCGGAGTAGGAACAGTATCAGTGACCGGTGCACCCCAGCGTGAGATTCAGGTGAATGTGAATCCGGCCAAGCTTGAAGCATATAGCATCTCGCTTGAGCAGATTGCCCAAGTGATAGCCGCCGAAAACGTAAATGTACCTGCCGGTGATTTCGATATAGGTTCACAAACCTACATGTTGCGTCTGGAAGGGCAATTTAAGAACAGCAGCGAGCTCAACAACATTGTCATTGGAAGTAGAGATGGAAAAGCAGTTTACTTACGCGATGTAGCAACGGTAAATGATACACTTCAGAGTCGCATACAGGAAAACTATACCAATGGCAGACGCAGTGCTTCTATTATTGTACAAAAACAATCTGGAGCCAATACGGTAGCTATTGCCGATGCGGTACGTGCAGAACTTGTTGAATTACAAAAGAACCTGCCGCCCGACATCAAGATTGAAACCGTGATGGATACATCTGATCACATCAAGGTTTCCATCAATAGCTTGTTGGAAACCATCTTCCTAGCATTGATCATCGTTGGTGTGGTAGTGCTTCTCTTCTTGGGGCGTTGGCGTGCCACAATCATCATCATGGTGTCTATTCCGATTTCACTTATTGGTTCGTTCATTTATCTTTATCTAACAGGGAACACCATCAATATTATTTCGCTCTCGGCACTCTCAATAACCATCGGTATGGTGGTGGATGATGCCATTGTGGTACTTGAGAATATCACTTCGCATATTGAGCGAGGAAGTAGGCCCAAGCAGGCGGCTGTTTACGGAACAGAAGAGGTCTCTCTTTCGGTAATTGCCTCCACACTAACCATCATTGCTGTATTTTTACCAATGACCATGGTAGGCGGTTTTGCCGGTGTGATGTTTAAGCAGCTCGGATGGATGGTTACCATCATTATTTCACTTTCGTTGATCATAGCCTTGTCATTGACGCCTATGATGAGTGCCAAAATGATGCGTGGAGACAAAGACAAGAAACTGTCGCGTTTCGACAAATGGTACAATAAACGTATTCTTCCTTTATTGGATAAGCTGGATGATGCATATGGAGAACTCGTAAATTGGGTTTCCCGTCGTCGCAGAGCTACCATTTGGATGGTAGTCCTGATATTTGTTGCAAGTGTAGCCATCAGCGCTCTCACACTAGAGACGGAATTTATGCCAGCTTCAGATGATAACTCAATTTCACTCACAGTTGAGATGCCTACCGGTACTCGCATGGAGGTAGCTCGTGAAACAGGTACACTCATTGCGCAGAATTTGCAGAAAAAGTATCCGGAGATTCAAATTATCTCTTTCAGTGTGGGAGCCGCAGGCGATGACAATACATGGGCTGCCATGCAAGACAACGCATCCAACATCATGACCTATCGAATGCGTCTTGAGGAAGCCAAAAATCGCGATAAATCAATCTTTGAAATATCTGATGAGATTCGTCAAGACCTTACTCAAATGCCGGAGTTACACCGTTTTCAGGTAACACCCGGTGGTGGAGGAATGGGTATGACCTCTGGCAGCAACGTTACTGTAGAGATTTTTGGGTATGATTTTGATAAAACCGATAAGGTTGCAGAGGAGTTACGACAGAAGTTGAGTGATGTGAAAGGACTCAGAGACATTGTTGTTTCTCGTAAGGACTACCGCATGGAATATCAAATAGAGTTCGATCGGGAAAAGATGGCGCTCAATGGATTTAACATGAGTACTGTTGCCTCTGCTGTTCGTAACCGTATAAATGGTCTTACCATGTCTCGTTATAGGGAAGATGGTGAGGAGTATAACATACGCGTACGTTTTGAAGAACAATACCGTCAGTCCATCGAAGACATCGAGAACATCATTGTATACAACCCAATGGGGACGGGCATACGTGTTCGAGATTTGGGTAAAGTAGTTGAATCATCTACCCTGCCACAGATCGACCGTCAGGACCGTGAACGTATCGTCTCTGTAAGCGGTACGCTTTACAAACGATCTTTAAGTAAAGTGGTAGAAGATGTAGAGGTTATTCTTGACCAACTTGATGTCCCTTCAGGTGTGCAGGTTGAAATGAGTGGTACATTGGAAGATCAACAGGAAGCCTTCTCTGAACTATTATTGCTATTGCTCATTGTTTCATTGCTTGTATATATTGTATTGGCATCCCAGTTCGAATCGCTCACCTATCCGTTCATGATTATCATGTCTATTCCATTTGCACTTACCGGATCCATCTTGTTACTTGCACTTACAGGTGAACCATTGGGTATCATGGGCTTTGTGGGAATGATTATGCTTGTGGGTATGGTTGTGAAGAATGCAATTGTACTTATCGACTATATTAATTTGAACAGAGAAAGAGGTATGTCTATCATCACCGCAGTTGTTCATGGAGGTCGTTCAAGACTACGTCCTGTGTTGATGACTACTTTTACCACTATTTTGGGTATGATCCCGTTAGCCCTAGGTACGGGACAGGGATCCGAAATGTGGCAGACTCTAGGTATTGCTATCATTGGAGGTATGACCTTCTCTACGGTCATCACGCTGATTCTTATTCCTGCACTTTATTCCTCAATGGCAGGTTATGGTGTAAACCGCAGACGTCGCAAACATCATACAATGTTATTGGAAAAAGGCAACTAACAAACTAGAAAATCGATTTAATTATATGAAAGCAGTAATGATCGTTTTAGACCAGGCGCACTACGACAAGATTGTTGAAGACTTGGCATCCATGAACATCCGAGGTTTTACATCCTGGAAGGAGGTTTATGGAAAAGGAAGCAAAAATGGATATCCTCATTATGGGTCACATGCTTGGCCTTCAATGAACAATGCTATTCTCACAATTGTTGAGAATGACAGGGTCCCTCTTTTGCTGAATTATCTCAAAGAACTAGATAATGAATCCGCCAACCTTGGGCTTCGTGCCTTTGTTTGGAACGTGGAGGATATGATTTGATATACTACCAAATAAGGGGGCGTAACCGAATGGTATCGCTCCCTTAATTATAAATGAAAACAATGAAACAAAGAACATTAAAAGAATCATTTTCTCTTAGCGGAAAAGGGTTGCATGGCGGATTACAAACTACCATTACGTTTCATCCGGCACCGGTTAATTTTGGATACAAGATCAAACGGTCCGATTTAGATGGAACTCCTATCATCGTTGCTTCGGCAGAGAATGTAAAACATAGCCAGCGATGCACCCTTCTCTCAGTCGATGGAGTGGAGGTTGCAACTATAGAACATGCACTGGCAGCACTCTATGGATGTGAAATTGACAACTGTCTGATAGAAATTGATTCCCCCGAGTTTCCTATTCTCGATGGTAGCTCCATTGAATATGTAAAACAGATTGAGCGTGTTGGATGTGAGGAACAATCTGAAGACAGGATTTATTATGAAGTATTGCAGGAAGTTGAATACATTGATAAAGAGACAGGTTCCTATCTCAAATTGCTCCCTGCAGATGATTTTAAAGTAGATGTGAAGATTGATTTCGACTCAGCCGTTTTACCGGAGCAGCATGCATCCTTGAAGCATCTTTCTGAATTCACAACGGAATTCTCCATGTGTAGAACCTTTGTGTTTATTAAAGAGATCGAACAACTCCTTAAGTTTGGTCTAATCAAAGGAGGCGACCTCGATAATGCCATCGTTATTAACGATCAGATAATTGATCAGCAGGAAATAAACCGATTGGCCGATGTGATGGGTATCAAGCCAAAGAATATCGATAAGATGGGATATGTGATGAATAAACCGCTTGTCTTTCCCAACGAACCCGCACGTCATAAACTGCTGGATGTGATTGGCGATGTAGCACTCGCAGGCAGATTTATCAAAGGACATATCATCGCAAGCCGACCCGGTCATCGAGTGAACAATATGTTTGCTAGACTAGTCGTGGAGCAAATGAAGTCCAATGCTCTCATCGAAATGCAGAAGAAAAAAATAATGGCGTAGTTTTCTCGTCAACTGATTTGATTCGGGTATGTTGAACGAATTGTAGCCACGAAACGTTTTATAAGTTCATTCATAATTAATGCGAAGATATGGGAATAATCAGAAACATACTCGATACCGATCTCTATAAATTTACCACCAGTTATGCTTACTCCAAACTCTTTCCCAGGGCATATGGAGAATTTGAATTTGTGGATAGAAGCAATGGCAATTATCCTGAAGGATTCGATCTCCTGCTTAAGAAAGAGTTGGAGCAGATGGCTGGACTCTCCCTTACTGCAGGGGAGGAGGCTTTTATCCGGAAGCAGATGCCCTATCTGCCGCCCATTTACATCGATTTTTTAAAAGGTTTCCGTTTTGACCCCTCCGAACTTGATATCCGACTTGAAGATTCAAAATTAAAAGTCAGAGCAAGTGGTTTGCTCTATCGGGTCACACTTTGGGAGACTCCCATCTTGGCCACTGTTTCGGAACTCTGGTACAGGGTGTCGGGTAAATATCCTAATGTGGAGTATTTAGAAAAGATGGCCATTAACAAAGCCATTCGTATGAGGGAGCATGAAATTACCTTCTCACTTTTCGGTATGCGACGTCGCTTCAGTTTCGATGTGGAGGACCGTGTTACCGAATTACTCAAGCAATATGCCGGCAAAAGTTTGTTCGGTACAAGCAATGTATACATGGCCTATAAGCACCAGCTCAATGTCTCGGGAACACACCCTCATGAGTGGGTACAGTTTCATGGCTCCATTTATGGCTACAAGATGGCCAACTATATGGCCATGGAGAATTGGATAAATGTCTACGACGGAGATCTGGGGACGGTACTAACCGACACCTATACCACCGACGTGTTTCTCCGTAACTTCAGCAAAAAGCATGCAGCACTCTTTACCAGTTTGCGACAAGACAGTGGAGACCCCTTCTTGTTTGTAGACAAAGCTATAAAGCGCTACGAGGAGCTACGTGTAAATCCCAAGTTGAAATACATTGTTTTTTCCGACAGCTTGAATGTGGATAAAGCAATTGAAATTAAGGAGTATTGTGGCGACCGCATTGGAGTTACTTTTGGTATTGGTACGAACCTAACCAACGATGTCTCAACTGAGATCAAAAGCATGAACATCGTTATGAAGCTTTTCCGCTGCAAAATGACCGCCAAGGAACCATGGCAGGAGTGCGTGAAATTATCGGATGTGGAGGGAAAACATACCGGTAGTGATCGAGAGATTGCGCTGGTTAAAGAGACCCTGGGTTTATTGTAGTACCCTTTTATATTCGCTGCTGTTGCCGGCACTGTCTGATGCAGTGAATACAAATAACATCTGTTCTCCTTTTTTTATCCTTTCATCATCGAAGACATAGCTATATACATTCGATTTACTATCGTGCGTGAAGAGTACAAACTTTCCATTGATCTCACCCCTGAATGAAGATACTCCACTTTTGTTATCACTCAATCGTATATTAATTCGACGCTGTTTCACCCAATTTTCCGGAGAAATTGGCGTAATAACAGGAGGAAATGTATCGGATGAGACAGTGTACATATCACCCAGTTCTTGTATCGTTGTTGAAATACCACCCCGCTTATAGTTTCCTCCAATCCAACTTTCAGAACCGTTTTCGTTGATCCGCACAATACCGTAGTTACTTTTATTTTGCAGCGTATCGGTATGCAGTGCTATCCACATTTCGGCACCCCGATGAAGTGGCACCGGTATATCGTTCACCTGATGCAGGTGAGAATAGTAGATCTGACTTTCTGTTTTACTGTACTTAAAACAAATGTCGCTGTACAGATTGCCTGTTGGCACAGATAATGAGAATCCCAAATCCAGAAACGAATTATTCAGGTTCCAGGAGAACCAGTTATCGCAGGGTGGGAGGGAAGGTATCTCCTGTGGCTTGCCCATCACACTGAAACGGTAATCGAGTCGGTTGCCCAAATAATCTTCCAGTTCGTAACGGAAAAGATATTCCCTTTCTTCAATGATGTCGATGTAACCTTTGTTTGCCGTTTTAAAGAAGGAGAGTCTGTTTCCTGGTTCAATGAATGACTTCATATAAAACGAACGTCGTTTCTTCCAATCTTCAAAGTCGACAAACGAATTCAACATGCGGGTATCAGAGAATGAGAACCGGTCGATTGAACTACTAAATACCAGCTTTTCATCCACAAATAGACGTATATGTTTTACACCATAAATATTCGATTGACCATTCATCCGATCGTACGCTTTCACACCCACACCAATCCGACCCCATGCATTAATTACACGGTTAATCTTTAGAGGGTTGCCGTTGCTGTCTTTCGCAATATTGATTCGCAGCGGATTGTTACTACCTTGAATAAGTCCCATATTCATATAAGGATAGAAGGCAATCCCTTGAAGATCGGGCTTTTGGGTGTCAGTCACAGGAGGAAGAAATACCAGAGCATCCAATGGTTCTTCGGTTTGAGTATCCCTAATCTCGAAATGCAGGTGCGGTCCGCCAGAACTACCTGTATTACCACTCAATGCAATCTGCTCACCACGCTTTACGGGAAACTTTCCTTTTTCCGGATAGAGCGTAATTTGATACCGTTCCTGTTCATATTGCTTCTCCTTTACCCATTCGGCAATTTCTTTGTTGAAGCTGTTCAGGTGTGCATATACACTGGTATGCCCAGTGGAAGGGTGATCTATGTAAATAGCCAGTCCATATCCCCCTGGCGAGACGCTAATACGCGATACATACCCATCTTCAATGGCAACAATGGGTTTATTAACTGTCTGTTGAGTCTTGAAATCTACACCTGAGTGAAAGTGGTTGCTGCGCAGTTCTCCAAAGTTAGCACTTAAGGAGGGTGGAATCGTGACAGGGAAGCTGTATTGCTGACTGTAAACAGACAATGTAAACAGGACAAATAAAACAACTATATATAATAAAGTTCGAATCTTCATATTGAATCAATAAACATTAAAAAAACCGGTTTCCCGGCTTCGACTTTCTAATTCTAATTCTCTTTCGAGGATTTTATGTGGAAAACAAAGTCGATGATATCTTTGGCTACCTCCTTTTTCGATTTCAGACCAAACGAAACATGATCACCATTTCGCATAAGGATAGTCACTTTGTTGGTGTCACCACCAAAACCGGCACCCTTCTCCTGCAGTGAGTTGATCACGATGAAGTCGAGATTCTTTTTCTCCAACTTCTTCTTTGCGTTTTGCATCTCATCGTTTGTCTCCAGTGCGAAACCAATGAGAGTTTGTTCTGCACCTTTCATCTGACCGAGTGATGCAGCTATGTCGGGATTGATTGTCAAGTTTAGGCTGAAATCCTCTTTCCCTTCCCGTTTCAATTTCTCTGTTTTAAACTCCTGAGGTCGATAATCAGCAACCGCAGCAGAGAGGATGGCAGCATCCATCTGCGGGAAAACATCTGTAGCAGCCATATGCATCTGTTGTGCCGATTCCACGTCAATACGTTTAATGAGTGGATGTGTAATTGAGAGGGAAGTAGGTCCAGCAATCAACCACACCTCAGCTCCCCGTTGTGCACACTCTTCGGCAAGTGCAAATCCCATTTTTCCGGAAGAAAAGTTACCGATGAAGCGTACAGGGTCGATCCGTTCATAGGTTGGTCCTGCTGTAATCAGTACCTTTTTTCCTTGCAGATAGTTTTGGGAGGCAAAATACTCCTCAATGAAGCACACAATATTTTCCGGTTCCTCCATTCTCCCTTTCCCTTCAAGGTGACTTGCCAGCTCTCCTACAGTCGGCTCAATCACCTTCACACCATCCTGCGCCAGCTTTTCAATATTTCGTCTGGTGGTTATGTGGCGGTACATATCCAAATCCATAGCAGGTGCCACAATAACGGGTGCTCGCATGGAAAGGTATGTGGTGATCAACATATTGTCGGCTATACCACATGCCATCTTAGCAAGGGTAGATGCGGTAGCGGGTGCCACAATCATCAGGTCGGCCCATAATCCCAAGTCCACATGGCTGTGCCACGTGCCATCTTTCGACGCAAAAAACTCACTGATGACCGGTCTACCCGAAAGTGCCGAAAGTGTAACTGGCGTAATGAACTCCTTTCCGGCCGGTGTAATTACAATTTGCACTTCCGCCCCCTTCTTCACAAGCAGACGAGTGAGGATTGCCGCTTTGTATGCGGCGATACTACCCGTTATACCCAAAACGATATGTTTTCCTTGTAATGACATGTTTGTTTATTAAAACACAAATATACACAAAATACATCACTTCTCCCAGACCTATAAATATTGACTATTTACTTCACTTCGTTATGTTTCATCTCTATTTTTTGTATTTTTGCATTTTTAATTTGTAAGTATTTTTATCACTGTTGCAAGAATGTGAAACTTTCATGTAGCACAACACTTCAAAATTTATCTATCGAGAATGGGAAAGTACAAAATTAAAACCCTCAACGGCATATCGGAGACAGGGTTGGAAAAGTTCGGAGAGAAATACGAAATCAGTGAAACTATGGAGTCGCCCAATGGCATCATCTTACGCAGTGCTTCACTGCATGAAATGGAGTTTCCTCACGATTTGCACTGCATAGCCCGTGCCGGTGCTGGAGTAAACAACATTCCCATTGAGCGATGCGCCCAACAAGGGATTGTAGTTTTTAATACCCCGGGTGCCAATGCCAATGCGGTGAAAGAGCTGGCGATTGCTTCACTCTTTATTTCTTCGCGCAAGATTGTTGAAGGTATCAATTGGGCTAGTAAACTTTCAGGAGTTGATATTCCGAAGCAGGTTGAAAAAGGAAAATCTCAATTTGCAGGACCTGAAATTAAAGGAAAGAAACTGGGGGTTATCGGGTTGGGCGCTATTGGTGTTATGGTTGCCAATGCAGCTGTCAATCTCGAAATGGAGGTATATGGATACGATCCTTATATCTCCGTCGATCATGCTTGGGGGCTGTCGCGTGCGGTAAAGAAAGAGAACGACTTAAAACACTTGTTTAGAGAGTGTGATTATATTACAATACACATCCCCTTAACCTCTGAAACCAAAGGAATGCTCAATAAGGATGCTTTCGATCATATGAAGAAAGAGGTTCGCATCATCAACCTCTCTAGGGGTGAATTGGTAAACGATGATGATATGATTGACGCATTGAATAGCGGTGAAGTGAATACCTATGTTACCGATTTCCCCAATGAGAAAATGATTGGAGTACCTGGTGTTATCGCTGTTCCACACCTTGGTGCATCCACTCCCGAAAGTGAAACAAACTGCGCAGTGATGGCTGTGTTGCAAACTAAGGACTTTCTGGAGAATGGGAATATTAAAAATTCTGTCAACTTCCCCACATGCGATATGGGTGTAAGTGTGGTGAAACACCGTCTGACTATTGCACACAAAAATATTCCGAAGATGCTCGGACAAATATCGGCAGTCCTTTCAGAGCAGAACGCCAATATCGCGAATATGATCAATCGAAGCCGTGGCGATTATGCATATACCATGGTCGATCTGGAAGAAGTAATTACCGATGAAAATGTAAAAAGAATCAACTCAATTGACGGAGTCCTTAGGGTGAGAGTCATTTAACGAATTTCATAGAGTTAATTAATGGGGCTGCATTCATTTGATGCAGCCCTTTTCTTTTTTTTACCCCCTAAATAGTTAAATATGTTTAAATTAATAAAATTACCCGGTACTATGTATTGCATAATACTTTGTTTAGTGTAATTTTGTTCTGTCGAATAAACATAAAATTGAAGATATGAATATCGAGAATACGCAAAGTCAGATGCGAAAGGGTGTCTTGGAATATTGCATCCTTTCCATTATCAAGCGGGGCGAAGCATATCCGGGCGACATCATTGATGAGATGAAGAGTGCCGGCCTTCAGCTACTGGAAGGCACCCTTTATCCTTTGCTCAATAGGCTGAAAAATGCAGAAATCCTCACATATCATTGGGTTGAAAGTACATCGGGACCTCCACGCAAATATTTCAGTCTTACCGAAAAGGGACTAGAATTCTACACCTTGTTGGAGGCAACTTGGCAGGAATTGGCAACCGGTGTAGCCACAGTCACACAACAAAATAAAGAATAAACAGCAGATCCGCATTCTGTATCATTTAAAAAATCCATCAAATTACAACAACTGATCAACATCAATAACAGACGAATCGCATGAAGAAAGTAATCAACATTAATTTCCAAGGGCAGGTCATTGCCATAGAAGAGACTGCTTATGAGATATTAAGGCAATACATTGAAAGTCTCCAGCGCTATTTCTCGCGGGAGGAGGGAGGCGATGAGATTGTGAATGACATTGAATGCCGCATCGCCGAGTTATTTGGGAACAGACTCAAGCATGGTATCAGCTGCATAACCGATGAAGATGTCGAGACTGTGATCTCAAGCATTGGTCATCCCAAAGATTTTGATACGGAGTATGAAGAACCCGTAAAACCATCCGATTCATATGCAACAACTGAAGGTCGTACAGAAGAACATGCTGGAGATCGATCCGAAGAAGCTCCTTATCGCGACAGAGAAGAACGCCGTTCACTTTACCGGAATGCGAGCGATAAGATTATTGGCGGTGTTTGTAGCGGTATTGCACATTATTTTAAAGCTGACCCAATTTGGATTCGCTTGTTGTTTGTTCTGTTTTTTGCTGCTCTTTTTTGGGTATACATAGTTATGTGGATTGTTTTGAAACAGGTGCCATTAGAAACAAATGTTAGCAAACGCTTATACCGCAACCCCAACGATCGTATGTTGGGTGGCGTCTGTGGAGGTATTGCAGCCTACTTTAAAATAGACAGTTGGATTCCAAGACTCCTGTTTTTACTACCTCTAATGCTAAACCTGATTGGGATGATGTCCTTTTTCCCGTTGAATCGTATCTTCGACGATATGCATTTCAATTGGAACTTCAACATGAGCCTAACAGTAGTTTATATAGTACTGTGGATCATTATTCCCGAAGCCAGAACAGTAAAACAAAAGTTGGAGATGATGGGAGAAAATGAATACATACGTTCAATCCGTGAAAAGGTGAGCGACAATGTATCCGGTACACGAAATCGTCCCGAATCGAATAAGCAGGACACATCGCTGCATGCAATGCCACCAGAACCTCCTGTAACACCTCGTCAACCAATCACTCCACATAGCGACCCTCGTGATTATGCTGTCAACCAACAAGCCCAACGCTCCGGCTGTTTGAACGCAATAATCATCTTGTTAAAGATAATATTCTTCACCTTCGTAGGTTTTTTTGCCCTGATGCTTGTTGGCGTATTGATTGCAGTATTATTTGCAAGTGCACAGTTTATGTCGCTTAAGTCCCTGTTCATTGATCCCGGTTATGAAACAACCTTACTCATTCTTTCGCTCTCTTTGATGGTTTTGATACCGGTAATATCCATCATAACATGGATAATACGACGCGTCATGAAGGCCAAGTCTCGTCCCGCAATAGGAATCGTCGCGTTTGTCCTTTGGTTTGGTGGTATAACCCTGGCTGCAGTGTTGACCAAGAGCGTGACCGATAAGTTTGTTACCGAAAGCTCCAAGGAAACAATTGTATCGCTCGAGCCAGTTCGTTCTGATAGACTTTTTATAGACATGCTGCCTTATCCCGAGGATTATGCAGAATTTAAGATTGGCTTTGGATGGGATAATGAACTTGATGATCTTCCTTATACCAGTGTAAATGGAGATTCGTTATTGTTTAGGGATATAAATATCTATGTAAAGAAAAGTAATGACTCCCTGTTTCATGTGAGAACCATAGCCGCCACGAATGGAAAAGATTTGCGTTCAGCCAAGAACGATATTTCAGAGTTTACCTATAACCTGCAGCAACAAGACTCATTGTTACTTTTGCCAGAGTTTTTATCTGTACCCATCAGACAAGGTTATCGTGAGCAAAGCATCACTGTAGAGATTGCTGTACCTGCTGGAAAGACTGTAGAGATCAGCGATGCACTGAATGATTACAAGAACAACGAACCTCCTACGGTAGTGCGCAAAAGAATCAGGGGCTATAGCCGTACACAATATAACGATCAAAATGATGCAGTTGAAGGTATGCGTGCCACTGTGATATCTCACGACGCATTGTAAGCAAATATACTCTATTCTTTATAACTTTCATTGTGAATCGTGGGCCGTCTGAAAGGACGGCCTTTTTTTGTTGCATTGGAAATTTACCAAAATAGCTTGCATTAATCTCCATATAACTTATCTTTGCCCCAATTCTCCAATGTAAGTAGCTGTTGTTTTATGTATAATACCGGAAAACAACAATTAAAGTTACAACAAACGAACACCGTCAGGGTCTTTGAAAAACAATTGGAAGCTCCTATTTTCAATCGTGACTCATAAAAATATTTTATAAAGTGATGCTTTCAATGAAAATGCATTGCCAACAGAAAAGAAAAATGGAAAAAATGTAAAGTGTAAACAATCCGGTTTAATGAAACATTTGTCATTATTAAGAAAAGAATACATTTTCTCTCTCATCACGCCCACAAGCATGACTTTGTGGTTTATCTCGTGTACTTCTCTCCAAGCACAAATAACCAAGGAGCCGGTTGATTATGTAAATCCCAATATGGGGAGCTTCAGACATTTGTTGGCACCCACCTTTCCCACCATTCATGGAGAAAGCTCTGCCTTCGACCTAAGTCCATATTTCGAAAGAATAGTTTATTTAAGACCCTTCGTATCATATAGTTACAAAAAAGAGAGAATCCCTCCTTGTACCTACACGGTCTACCTTAATGAGGAGGTGATTTCTATGGATTATGCACTCTCGCATCAGTCGGCCATCTTCGAATTGAGTAAGTTATACCTTGCTGCAAAGGGAGCAAATATGGAGGAGGCGATCACTGGTCGAGAAAATCTGCCGGAGAATTCATCCAGCCCTTCAATTACCGCTATTCGGAGGTATGTGGCCAGCTGATTATTATGTCGAAAACAACGAAAACGCTAGGATATATTCCGTTTAAATGAACATAATTATTAAATAATCAATCTGTTAAATCAAATGACAAAACATTACAACGCAACTTTTATTTTTGGTATTACCCTTGTCGCAACTCTGGGAGGGTTACTTTTTGGTTATGATACCGCTGTGATTTCAGGAGCAGAAAAATCAATTGAAGCATATCTGATCAAACCATTGGGATTAAGTTCTCTCATTCACGGAGCAACAGTCTCAAGTGCATTGATTGGATGTATCCTTGGAGGTATGATTTCTGGTCTTTTATCAAACCATTGGGGTAGAAAGAAAACTTTGCTATTTGCTTCTCTCCTTTTTTTCGTTTCTGCATTGGGATCAGGTTATCCCGAAGCATTCTTCTTTGCAAAAGGAGAGCCCTCCATGGCTTTGCTGCTGACATTCAACTTTTACCGAGTAATTGGAGGTATTGGCGTTGGTTTGGCATCGGCTGTAAGTCCCATGTACATCAGTGAGATTGCCCCAGCTAATATTCGTGGACGTTTGGTTTCGTTTAACCAGTTTGCCATCATATTTGGTATGTTGGTCGTTTACTTTGTTAATTGGGGAATTGCAAAAGGACAGACAATCGAATGGATCAATACAATAGGTTGGCGCTATATGTTCATATCTGAAGCAATTCCAGCTGCTCTATTCGGTATCTTTTTATTATTGGTCCCTGAGACACCTCGTTACCTTCTCCTTTCAAACAGAGATGAGAAGGCAAGATCAGTCCTGCAGAGACTCTATGTAAATATTGAAGCATCTCAAACTATATTCCAGGAGATTAAACAATCAATTGGACAAGCCACAACCCGTAGCAAACTATTTTCCTATGGTAAAGTTGTAATCATTATTGGCATTCTGCTCTCTGTCTTCCAACAGTTTGTTGGAATCAATGTTGCACTCTATTATGCACCGCGTATTTTTGAAAGTATGGGATCCGCCAAAGATGCCTCTATGCTCCAGACCATTATCATGGGCTTTGTGAACGTACTTTTTACGGTTGTAGCAATCCTCACTGTTGATAAATGGGGTCGTAAGCCGTTACTCATTACCGGATCCATTGGTATGGCATTAGGTATGTTTGCTATCTCTGCTTTGGCATTCAATAACATCATCGGTATCAGTACGCTTGTGTTTATTATTATTTACACTGCATCATTCATGATGTCATGGGGACCAATTTGTTGGGTGTTAATCTCTGAAATCTTCCCGAACAAGATAAGAGGACAGGCAGTTGCTGTTGCTGTGGCCTTTCAATGGTTTGCTAACTACCTGATTTCCTCTACCTATCCTGCAATGATGGAGTTCAGCGGAGGAATGACATACGGCTTCTATGGTTTGATGGCACTCCTGTCTGCACTCTTTGTCTGGAAGATGGTTCCCGAGACAAAAGGGAAATCGTTGGAGGAGATGGAGAAATTATGGGCAAAGAAAAAATAATCACAAAAATATTGGTATTCGTTTAAAAAAACTTTTATCTTTGCATCCGCAAATAAGAGAGGTGCATTTGCATCTCTTTTATTTGGGAAGCGGGTAGCGGTCCTGCAAATAACGAATATTCTTGCATTGCCCAGATGGCGGAATTGGTA
>DBQD01000002.1:59534-78464 GCA_002305715.1 Proteiniphilum sp. UBA1403
GAGTTCGAGTCTCATCCTGCGCACGTTAAACCACCAACATTGTTGGTGGTTTTTTTTATCCTTTTTCTAATTATTACACCTTTAATTGTTATCATATTATTAAATGTTTTTATACAATTTATTGCATGTAGTCTTTATTACTAATTATAGTACATATTCTATTTCGATACTATAAAATAACTTGATTTTTTAACTGAAAACGTAGAGTAGTTTAACTAAACCGTTCTGTACACTTTAAACAACTATATATGGTGTTTTATTTGTATGTTTTACTAATTTGCGTTCGATTTTTGATTGTCTAAAATATACCGTATATTGTGTCCTGTTTTAGACATACAACTATCAATTCAACAGATCTCATTTTCAAAGATAGAGATCGTTCAATTAATAATAAACCGTATATGAAAAAAAGCAGTGAGACCTTTTTAAACAAGGATGAAGTTAAATGGGAAACCACAGGAGAGGGAGTTCGTAGACAAATTTTGGGATACGACAACCAGATAATGTTGGTGAAAGTAGAATTTCAAAAAGATGCAATAGGAAGTGAACACAGCCACCCCCACACACAAAGCACCTACGTTGCAAGTGGACTTTTTGAGTTCACAGTGAACGGTGAAACAAAGCTTGTTCGTGAAGGAGATGGCATCTATATTGCTCCCGACTTATTACACAGTGTAAAATGTATTGAACCAGGTATATTAATCGATGCATTTAGTCCCATGAGAGAGGATTTTATTTAAAAAAATAGGAGGGCTCGCAAACCCTCCTTTTCTTTTCATACAAAGCTTTCGAGAACAACACAGCATTGCTTTACTGTTTATTTCTTGCAGAAATCAAATTAACAAACCTAGGTACTAGAAGTAAAATTCCGCCAATTAGCCACATCCATCGAATATAGACATCGAGATTTTTCCACGTAATTAAATCAAAGCTGATAGCTTGGTGTATTGTTGCCGCAACAGCAAAAAGTGTACCTCCAACAATCTCTAGTTTTGCAACAATTGTCGCCTTTTTTTCTCTCTGTTCAACGTTGATTTCCTCCTTTTCTGTTAAATACACTTCTTTGTAAATAGTCTCTAGCGGGTCTGTTCCATAGCGATTTTCCCCTTCTGTACCTTTAATAAATAACAAGATAAAATTGTATATGGGTATTAACACCAGCCAACCTGGTTGATTAATATCGTGTATTCGTCGTATCCAAACACATGTAAACGGAAACCACATTGCAAGAGGAAAAAGTATAACTAACGTATCAAAAAATGAGTCTAAAAAAGTGTCATCGGTAGCTCCTGCTATGATCAGCAATACTATCCAGATAAAATAGGAAACGAGTGTGAAGTACCAATATTCTGAACGACTTGCTCTTCCGTGAAATTCAGAATACTTATTGAGTACATTCCAGAAATGCACAAACATACTCCTGCTTGGTTTTATTTCAATTGTTTCTTTATGTACTTCCTCCACTGCACTTACTTGAACTAAATTTGATTTTCTTTCACGCGCAATTTCAGCTTTCACAATCATTTCAACTTCATCGGGGTCATCTCCAAATTCTTGTGCTTTTCGCCGTACCAGATGAATCTCTTTTTCCTCAAGAACTCCTACCGCAACAGCGGTATCAATATATGGGCGTATTGCCTCTGAAACGCCAAGGTACTTTTTATCGATATTGCTCATATAACATGTTTTATCTATTCACAAAGGGAGTTGTACATCTTGTTACCCAATGCTGAAATTTTCGTTTGAAATCAATAACAATATTTATGCAAATTTCGTTTACCAATTATGCATTTGTTTTCTTCAAAAAGCGCTTAGCAAGCCATGTCCTTACAGGCACATCATACAACTTCAAGCTTGCATATGCTATTACGATCGAGGCAAAAAATACAAAAGCTGCCATTGACCATGCTTCGAGCATCGATACATTGTTGTCCACAACCTAACCTGTGAAAATGTAGATCATTGGGAAGTGGGTTATGTAGATAGGGTAGGAGATATCACCCAAGAACTTGCATATTTTACGACCAAACTTACCATTTACCTTTCCGCTTGCCCCAATATACACAATCAACGGGAATAGAATGATGATTGACAATGAATCGTATAGCCCATTCATCCACAAATTCTCATAACCTCCGATTCGTGGCATGGAGAGGGTTACTACCACCAACAAGCTCGACCACAGGAAGGCATTTTTTATTCTTCCTGGTTTACAAACACGAGAAAGAAGCAGACCGGCAAAAAATGGATACAACAATCGAGTAAAACCAATGCGTAATTGAGTCTGATCGAGCGACCAACCTCCAACTACATCGCCTGTACTGCTCGTTATGGCCATTTGGATTAACGCACAACCTGCAATGAAAACCAAAATTGAGAGTACTCTATTTGAGAACTTCCGAATAAAGAGTGCATATAAAATATTGGCAATATACTCAAAGAAGAGCGACCATGCCGGACCATTGAGTGGATGCATCTCACTCCAACCTCTGATGTCCATTGAGGGGGTTTATAGGGATTAACGTGAAACCAATTACCATGATAACAAGCATTCTCCATACCGGTACCTCTTTAATTCCCGGAAATACGGCCGGTGATACACTGAAGTAAAACCCTATGGCTCCAATAATCATACCGATGATAATCATTGGATGAAGTCTGATAAGACGACGTTTGAAGAAGTTCCCCAATGTCATTTTCCCCCACCGGTCATCGTAGGCATACCCAATTACAAATCCTGAAAGAACGAAGAAAAAATCGACAGCCAGGTATCCATGGTTGATAATCTGTTTTACATGATCACCTCCTGTAAATGCTTCTAACAGATGAAATATCACAACCAATAATGCTGCTACTCCTCGTAGTCCATCAAGTATTTCATAGTGTTTTTTGGAATCTAAAAAGCGGAAGATGGTTTTACTGTAATATTCATTCTACTTAATAATTCTATCTCTTTGAAAAAAAGTCCAAAGATAATAGAAATTGAATATTCAATTTACATGGGAGTCGACTAATTCCAGTTAGTTTTTTCAACGACTTTTATCATTCTACCAATTACTTTCACAATCCAACTTTGCTCTTTCTTATGACCCCATAAAACAGCCATAACTATGATGAACTATGCAGAATAAAAAAGGGGCAGATGCCCCTTACTTATTATTTGAGAAACTTGGTGAAGAACATCCATATCTCGTCAGCAGTATCCATGTCGTTCATGAACCAAGAATGCCCACCCCCAATAACCTCATACAGCCATACTTCGCTGTTGTTTATTCCACCAGAAAAACGGTGTTTTACGATGGGATAGTTATTGGGAGCTTTTCCGACAATAGTGTCGGTTTCCATGAGCGTGCAACGGTTTCTCGACACACAGTGATGTATAGCAAGGGGTACAGGCATATATTCACCCCATCCTCCCTTGTTGTTGGGATCTCCAAACCAGGCAGAAGTCTTGTCCTGGGTGCCATGTATTTCAAAGAGGGAGACCGGAGTAGTTGATGTGTCGCTTTTGTAAAGCCATTCCATCATCAAACCCGATATTGGAGCTACTGCAGCAAACAGATTCGGCTTATGTGCAGCTATCTGATAGCACATTTCACCTCCATTCGACATACCTGTTAAAAAGACATTTTCTTTACTGAAACCATGCTTTTGTTGTAAATGCTGTACCAGTTGCGTCAGAAATGACTCATCGTCTATTGTCATATCGTGTTGAGAAGGATATCCCACGTTCCAACTTTTTTTACCCTTACTATCTTTTTCTCCCTCCGGATAACAGATAGCAAAGCCATATTTGTTGGCCGTTTCGTTAAACACCCCGGGTCTTGGATTTCCATAACCATGTAGCAGAATCACAAGAGGACCGTTCTCAGGCATATTTTCTGGAATATGTAAATTGTAAATCCGTTCTATTCCGTCACATTGCATAGAATATGCCGGTGTGTCGTTATCAACTTGTGCACTGCTATTTGTCGCTACAAAAAGGATGAGTCCAAATAAAATGAATCTGCTTGTGCGGTTTTTTTCTACAGCAAGGTGGTTTGTGTTTACTTTCATTTTCTCTTCGTATACATTGTTTGTAAGATTATGCAAATATACACAGACTTCCCATTCCAGAGCATAGAGTAGGAAAGTTACTATTAATTTCATTCTTTTTTTCAGATATTGTTATTAATATTCACTTAAATTATTAACTTGTGTTTTTGTAATTTACCGAAAAAGCTTTGTTGCTTCAGAACATAAAAGATTCATTGCTATGAGACACAAAAAAGCTATGTTTCCGCTCCTCGCGGTAATTTGTCTGTTTGGTGCCACATCGTGCAAAAATAGAACGGGTATTTCAGACAATGTTACAGAGATTATTGCACCTGATGCACCTGCCAACTTCTTTGATAAGCCAGGGGAGTATCTCGATTGGCAGTCGGCTTCAATGTTAAATATCGTAAGGCAAATACTTTTAGAATATCCACCTCGGGTTATTGAACCGCAAGAACGACAGGTGGCAATGGTAATGCTCGATGCTGTTTTCCACGATGAAGGAGCACCTCATAGACGTTCGGTACAGATTTTCCATCATCAACAGACTTCCTCTGTCTTGAAAGAATTGGAAAATACCGAAGCCTCAAAGGGGATGATGATCTGGAAACTATATGATATGGGTGTCATTATCCGTACGAAAAGTGTAACTGTTGCTTTTGATATAACCAGAGGGTACTCATCGAATTCAGAAGCATTTGCCTTACCCGACGAAATGATGGATAAGTTAACGGATCAATGCGATTTACTTTTTATTAGCCACAGTCACCGGGATCATGCTGATGAAGTAGTTGCCCAAATGTTTCTCGATAAGAGTAAACCCGTTGTTGCTCCCCCTGATGTATGGGAAGGCAAAGAGATTTATGATCGTATTACTCATCTGGAACGAAAAGCGCACGAGGTGCAGCAAATTTGGTTGGAGAACAAGGATCTTGAACTGGATGTGGTTGTATATCCGGGTCATCAGGGTACTAACCTACTGAATAATGTAGTGCTTGTATTTACCCCAGATGGATATAATGTTTGCCATACCGGTGATCAGTCGAATGAAGATGACTTCTCTTGGATTGATGAGGTAGCAGAGCATCATACAGTGGATGTGTTAGTTCCTAATTGCTGGACACCCGATCCTCTTCGTACAGCCACTGGTTATGCACCGTTGTTTATTATTCCGGCTCACGAAAATGAGTTGGGACACTCCATTGACCATCGTGAATCATATGCATTGAATTATTCTCGCTGGGATGTGCCATACTTCAAAATCATAATGACATGGGGAGAATCGTTTCACTTTAATCCAATCTAAACAAAACAATAAAGATTCCACTCTCCATCTACATTTTGAGGCCAATTTCTTTACAAAATCTCTAGAATATATATGCCATATAAATACGAAATTACAATTTTATTAGCATTTCCTAGATCACTTGCATTGATAATGTAAAAATTTGAAAGTTCCACGCAATCATCATTGTTTAAATATCTTCTATTAATATTTAACTGTTCATAAAATTGCATTTTGTCTTTATCAAACAGCAAATTAGTGGGATATGAGTTGTGAGATTCAAAATTCATATCTAATTTCTCTGAATTTCTAAAATCAAACGCATGATTTATCGCTCTGTACAATTTAACAGAAGGTAATCTGGTATAAATATTTGATTTTGAGTTATGAGTGTGCAATACTGCTCCATTTAAATATAAAGCAATATGCGTTACAGCTCCACTCACTATATTTTTTGTCGTGCCACGCGGTATCGTATAATAGCCTGTAGTGTGCCAGTTTATATTGTCTCCCAGAAAGTTTCTGGTTCCAACGCAAATATCCGTAAGATCTCTGTCTGTAGCGTTTAGAATCTTAATGTAGCTGCCATCTATCTGAGCAAATACACCATTTTTCAAAAGAAAAAACAAAAATAAGGTCAATAACTTTTTCATATCAATACTTTTTAAAACATATTTTTCAGTTTATCGGTATTCGTTTTTTTATTTATAATAATTGCTTTGTATACAGGCTTCAAAAGCGCATACATTTCATGCATAGTTCAAAAGATATTTTTTAATATCCAGAAATTAAAAATGATATAATAAATTCTGTTTGTGTATGAAATTACACACATCAATATACCAAGATTATCCAGAAGTATTATTCTGAAAAAACAGCTGTGTTAGAATAATCGTACATAACAGTCGCACTTAAACGGTGAAACAGATGCAACTGAAAATATCGCTAAATGACTCTATTTGTCAGGAGATAAACAAACGACTCGACTAAATTACTTAACCACATTCATTAAAACTAACATTAATTATAAAAAATTATAATTGTTTTAGATAGATGAAGATTTTTTTCTTTTCAATGTTCGTACTTCAGTGTAGTGAAAAGCCCGAAGTCGATATTGACGATAAAGGAAATGAGGTTGAGGACAAAACTGAGAATAAAGTCCCAGAAGATGTTACCCTTGTAGTAACCACAATTATGTAGGAGAAGCTCGTGTTATATGCGACGGTGATTATGTATCACCTCGAATCACATTGAGTTCAACTAGAAGCTCCCAAAATAGTAGCAAAAAAAAAATCCAATTTCATGTTACCATTTCCACCTCTTTTACGTCATAAATAGGAAAAACTGAAACAACAGATGAGGAGTATCCCAAACGTGCGTTGAAGGAACTCTCGCTGAATGTCGAAAGTTTCCATAATTAACACCTATAAATGATATGATACAGAAGATACTCCTTTTTCTACTCTTTTGCGGACAGCTCATGCCCCTCCATGCACAAATCTGTGGTACAGTACACGATGCGAACAATGCCCCCATTGAATTTGCCAATGTGGCACTATATCGTAAGTCCGACTCCACACTGATAGCTGGTACCATCACAAACAAGGAGGGGTTCTTCTCCCTAAGCAACGATCTGTCGAGCAATTCCTTCCTTCGCATCTCCTTTATCGGATACGAAACTAAAGAGGTGGAGGCTGTCGCCAATCAACACATCGAGCTCAAACCCGAAGCAACCGAGCTGGGTGAACTGGTTGTCAACGGAAACATGCCCCGTATTCGGGTGCGAGACGATGCACTGGTTACAACCGTCGAGAAAACTGTGCTAAGCAAGGCCGGTACTGCCGATGATCTCCTGAAGCGATTGCCTGCCGTATCGGGCGACAATGGTGTATACGAGATATTTGGAAAGGGAGCCGCTAAGATCTTTATCAATAACAGGGAGATGCGCGATACTTCGGAGCTCGACCGAATCAGCTCGACTGATATCCGAGAAGTGGAGATTGTCTACAACCCTGGTGCACGCTATGATGCCTCCGTGAAGGCAATCATCCGCATTCACACTGTACGCAAGGCGGGAGATGGCTTTGGGTTCGATCTGCGCTCTTCTTATTATCAATCAGAGAATACCGACTTACAAGAGCAACTGAACATGAACTATCGCCAGAACGGATGGGATATCTTTGGTACCCTTAAGTTCGATCGAAACGCCAGATTGCAGGAGAGCAACCTTCGTCAGACAACATATGTTGATACCCTTTGGACACAAGACTACCGGTTTCGTGTCGATGGCATTTCCAACTCCCTGACTGCTGTAACAGGCATAAACTATGAGTTCTCACCCACACAACAAACGGGGTTAAAATATACCCTCAACACTTTTCCCGGACTAAACCGCGATAAAAGTCAAACCCATAGCGATGTATTTGCCGATGGTCTGTTCTACGACCGGCTGGTGAGTCGCGATGAACAGAATCAGTATATCAAACCCCGTCATCGAATCAACGGTTATTACAATGGCACCTTCGGTAAGCTGACAGTCGATTTCAACGCCGACTTCTATCAAAGCAGCCAGACAACCCGTTCGAACATCGTCGAAACCAGCGAAGAGAAAGACGATCGCTATATCCAATCCGATAACGATATCTTCAACCGGCTTATTGCCTCCCGAACCATCCTCACGCATCCGCTGCTTGGAGGAACCTTCTCCGTGGGAAATGAATTTACCCGTACCATTCGCGAAGACAATTACCTGACCAGCAACCCCATAATTCCCTCGTCCGGTACCGAGATTCACGACCAGAATCTCTCCTTCTTTGCCGATTACAACCGTGCGACACCTATCGGGAATATCACTGCCGGACTTCGTTTCGAAGATGTTTTTTGGGACTATTATGGTAACGGGGTGCGCAACGATGAGTTGAGCAAGAGCTACTCGCAGTGGTTCCCTGCTTTTAATTACAGCAACCAGTTTGGCAATGTACAAATGCAGTTGAGCTACTCGGTGAAGACCATTCGACCCGCCTACTGGCAGATGGGGAGCAACATATTCTACGCCAACCGCTTCACCATGCAGACAGGTAATCCATACCTACAACCTGCCACCCTGCATGATATCTCACTGATGAGCTCCTGGCGCTTCCTGCAGCTGGCTGTCTCTTACAACCAGAATAAAAACGCTATCATCCAGTGGGCTGAACAGATGGAAGAGAATCCCGCTGTTACCCTTTTGTCCACCATTAATATCAAAGAGTTACCCCGACTCTCCGCCTTCCTCACCGCATCACCCAAGTTTGGAATATGGAGTCCCCAAGCAAGCGTTGGTATCTATGCCCAATGGCTTGAGATGGAGATTATGGGTAAACAAGTTACAATGAATCAACCCATTGCCGTTGTTACATTGAACAACTCCTTCACGCTTCCCAAAGGATATCTGTTCACGATCGATGGTACTTTCCAGGGCAAAGGAAACGATGAGAACTTTAAAAGCACCCGCAACCAGTATATCGTATATACAAATATCACCAAATCCTTTTTCGATGATCGGCTCACTCTCATGATCAAGGGGCACGACATCTTTCACGGTCGAAAGATGGGCATCTTTGGTTACAACGACCGCCTGGACCTCTACCAGTACTCCGAGTGGGATAGCCGAAGAGTGGAACTTACCGTGCGCTACAAGTTCAATTCAACCCGAAACCGCTACAAAGGTACCGGTGCCGGAGAAAGCGAAATCAGTCGCATGTAAATATCCAATTCAAGTATAAATTCTCATCTAAAGCATTAAAACAAACTACAGAAGAGGCTTTCTCCCAATTGAGAAAGCCTCCTTTTGTTGTAATTTGCTGCATCTTGATTTACCTTTGAAGTATAAGCCCTAGAATCCGACATATAGAATCCACCTTATAGAGCAAGGGAGAACCAACCTAGTACTTCTGTAAAAAGTTATTCGTCAGATTGGCAATAAAGGTATCCGAATGATTCGATAGTAGTTTTAAACGCGATGCTATATCTTTGTTATCCAGTAAATTATTATTCTCGTTCATGTTGTTTGCAATAATAATATAAATCATGTTCAAACTTCCTTTACTGATTATTCCTTGTATATATTTATCCAATAATAGCACAATGGCATCAGCCGATACATTATCAATCGATTGCAATCTGTAGATAATTCTTAATTTGCTTTCATACAAAGAGTTGTCTATTAGCTTAATAAATCTAAGTTGATGATCTGGTGTACGCAAATAGTCAGTTGGTATAATAGTAAGTGCTTTCCTAGAAAGTTCCTTTTTGGGAGAAGTGACCATTGAAAAAACCGTAGTGTCAAATTCCGGGAAATAGGAGTTATATTTCTGCAAAATCTCGAGTCCGTAAAAGATTTGCTCCTCCTCACCATTCAGCAATTTACCAATATACTCTGCATTTAACTTATCTCGAATCAAGCTATCAATAAAAACCTTTGTCTCACCATAAACCGTATGCCACAATGTGTAACAGGTGAAAACAGCCTTTTCAATCACATACTCTTTTAAAGCCGGAGATGTGGCCGTTGAAACAGCATCCACATTGAGAAATGCAAAAAGTTTGTTTTCCCTATTCGTCTCTTCTTTCGGCTGACTATCATCCTCAACAATGAGATCCTCATAATTGAGATCCTTAAAAACCGAAAGGGTATCACTCAATATCCTGTCCAACCGCTTATAATCCTCCATCTCGAAAGGAGTATGATCTGATTTCGTTAACGATTCATTTTCGTCCAGTTGAATACCCAAATAATTCCCAATTGCATCCCAGAATATCCATAGCTTGACCATTTTACATACGCCAGTCGTACAAATATCTTTGTGAAAGTACCTACCATACCAACATGTAACACCATTTTCATCTTGCAGTTCAATGATTGTATTGTCCGACAAGCTATCGCTTGAATTGTGTATGGTATGTGAATATTTTGTTCCCTTCATATTGAGGTAATCAACTGAAGGGAAGCCGTTTTCCGATGAACTCACAGAGGAGTATTCATATCCACTCATCACAAAAGAGGAGAGTAGGATAAGAATGAATATTTTATATTTTGCCATTCTGAAGTTAACCCAACCTAAATTAGTTAAAATAGCTGCCTACTTGATTTTTTTAATAGAATTTTTCGCATTGATACATGTAACGTAGGTCAAGTAATTATTGTTTGAGACATGAAGAAAAAAAAAGACCTTTAACTTTAACAGCCCAATCATTCCAATGGAGGTACCTGTCACTTTTCCCACTCCTTCTTCAATCCATTCATCATTTTTTGTATAGCCCGCTTAACTCCTGGCGATAAAGATTCCATGTACATCGAATCGGTCAGGAGTTCAATCTCATGGATCAGATCCGGATGCTTCTTTGCAATAGCACACATTTGTCTGAACGCATTATGCCGAACAGAAGGCTGATTCCCTGTCTTTTCCCAAAGATTCACGCATAAGTCGAACACCTTACCTTCCTGATCTTCATTCAGATCCATCTGTTGAACAATGACTAACAACTCCCTTGCATGCCCTTCTCGTTTGGTTGGGATGAGATCAATTATCCTGTCCAGGTACCCCCTTAACCGCTCGTCGTTCTGCTCCATGCAATTCTTCACCAACGAAGCAGCCCTCCAGGAATAAGGTTGCCTGTCCGCAATAGCCAATTCTATTACCTCCTCAAAATCCTCGGGATGTTCGTTCAAATAGGAAACCATTCCCACTTTGTAAGTGTTTGTGAGGATATACTCCAATTTTGTCATAGTTCAGCTCAGTATTTCAACCTTTTATTCTGTTTAACTTGTTTCTAATATAGACGTTTGTGTCTGGTGAAATAATTAACTCAATACATTAAGTAATTATACTCAATATCCTGTATAACAATACACAATACACAATACACTGTGTAAGTTTACTTAATATATTTGTAATACCAATCGAATAATCAATCAACAACTCGTTTTGTTTCCAAATATACCGGTCCCAACAAACCATACATTTTCAGGGGCATGTTGGATGCAGGTCCCGCAATCGTCCACGTTTTCCAATCCTTTTCTTCCTGACCCGCATCATACACCAACCGATTAAACCAGGTGCTGGTCACTTCCACCCTAAGCTGGTTCACCCCTTGTTTCAAATAATCGGTCACATCAAGCATATAGGGAGAAGTCCAACGTGTACCCACATCCTTTCCATTCAGTATAACTTTCGCAATGAACTCAACCTCTCCCAGATTCAGTACATACCGGCTCTTTTTATCCAACTTGTCAACTTTCAGATCTGCTTCGTAAGTAACCGTTCCCGAGAAAGCTTTTCCCTCTTCCGATAGCGGTAGTTCGCACCATGCCTTCAATTCATTGGTTACCAACGGTGACCCATCAATACCCCAACCTGATGGGAAATAAATTCTCCAGTTGCTATTAGTTATATTCTGTTTGTCGGTCTGTTTGTAGGATGTTGAGGGAGCGACCGCTCTATTTTTATGAATAACCACAAAGCAAGAATTCCCAGCCGGAATATCCAACTCCACATCGGTGTACTGATCGCGAATAGTTGCTTTTGCCGAAGCAACCTCGCCCGACATTGGATCCCAAATCTCTACACCGCCATTCGTCCGAAATGAGACATCCCCCTTGTATCCTTTTTCCGGAGGGGTGGAAAGAAAATAGATATCCGCCTCATCCGTCTGCCTGTGCAACCATCTCAGATCGGAAGAGCTACAGATAACATCCTGTGGTATGTTCTCTGCTCGTAATGCCGAGTGAACTTCTGCTGAATTATATACTTTGCCTTTGCCCAGTATCACACAGTCACTTGTGCCATCACCCCAAAGCTTTTGCACTGCGTTGTTGAATCTCTGCAACGTTTCATTCCCTCCGCTCAAAGTTGCCAATCCGGAAGGAATATCACCCGCAAGAATAAGCCCCTCTTTCACGAACTCCGCAATCTTCTCCAGTGTCTCAGGCAACATCCGTTTGCAATCATACAACCACAACACCCGATATTGAATCCCTTCGGGTGTCACCAACATCCCGTTTTTCATCGACAACCTGTTCAACAGGATATCGTGGTTGCAATAATCATACGCATACCCCTCTGGGAATGGAAGCAGCTGCGACGGTTTATGGTTCTGCTCATCACCCAAATACATCAACACATCCGACACCGGATTACCCAATTCCAGCATATAATTACACCTCGCCACATAATTGGTAAATTCAGGCATATGGTACCACCAGGTTTGAAGACGCAGGAACGGTGTACCAATTTTTGAACCAAACGATGTGCTGGGCGGTAGGAAATCGGTCCACGGATTGTGCGTATAGGTATGAAAAACCAAATGGGTAACACCCTTTGCAAAATGATCGTCAGCAATATCTTTCAAGAACCGTGGGTGCTCATTCCATGTCAGTTCAAACGAAGTAAACGCCTCTGCTGCCACTCTTTTCTTTCCATACCCCCTTGCCGCAGAAACAGTTGGTTTCACCGGTTTAAAGTCGATGCTCCCCACATAGGAATCGTCCCTCGGCTGCCAAAACTCACACATAGGGATATCCGCATATTTGTAATACTCCAGTATATCGCCCGGAAATACATCGCCCGATGCAGTCTCGAATGTCACCTGCAAATTATGATCCTTTGCCAGTGACTTCATCTCTCCAAAGAAGTTTGCCACGAGCAGATCGTTCAACGTTACCCGCCAATCTCGCAAAAAACGAGCTGTACTCTCCGGATCACCCACCACATAGCCAAACAATGCGGGAAACATGGAGTGGAGCGAGTAACGCCATTTTTCATCAAATATCTTGTCTAAACATGTTGTCCATGTTTGCGTCCGGCACTCCCAACTATCCAGCAGCACACCCTGCAGCAGGCCATCCTTCAGCACACCGTTCTCGCCAATAAGCCTTCCGATATACCCTTCAAAGTTAGCCCTGATACCACTTTTCTCCAGTTTCGTAGCCTCCCAACCTGTTGCTTCAGGCGGTGCCGGACCATTCTTCAGACCTGTATTCACGTGACCAATCCGTAGAACTGTCCATTTCCCATTTGGTGCTGTCCAATCAAGACGACCCGATGCATCCATTTTACACGTTAAGTCGATGATATTAGACGGATTAACCCATGCCGTTGGAGTCTGCTTCGGATACGACTCCCGCACAATTCGTCGCAACGTCCAGGCCGCCTCCGACTCCCAATTTTGTTGGCGTGCGGCCGAATAGAAATTGATGTAGGACAAGTTCATGTCGTGCACATTCCGAATCTCAATCCGGTATTTGTCCGTGCTGACCTCCTTGCATGCAATTGTAATTGGTTTATCGTCCTGCCAGTTTGCACTTGGCATCTCCATGTGGGCAATTTGCTGCTTTTCCCCCGATGCAATCGCATACACCGTCACCGTCACACCCGGATTATAGACCCATGCATGCACGTAGGAGTCGATTGAAGGAAACTCAACCGTCCGCACGATTGTTTTCTCGGGAAAGGTAACATCCACTGAGGTCGGTTCAAACACCGAAGACGCTATCGTAATTCTCTTCCTGTCCATCAAACAATCGCGCCAATTCAAGTCCGGTCTATTGCTCGTTATATCTGTTGGTATCAGCCGTTCACCCGTGTCCCCTTCCGGCGTAGGAAACGCAATCACAAACAAATCGTTGTAGTTCTGCCAATCCTGGTCGCTTCCATTTGCCTGTTTCAGTACAATATCTTTTGCGGACTCGCCCTCCACATCAGTTCTCGAATAGACAAGATGACGCATTGCATTTTCCGGTTCAATCCAAGGCCCCCCTGCATAGGACCAGCCCGGGCAGTTTTGCATGGTAAACTTTAAGTTCAATCGCCTGCATTCAGTCGCCGTCCATTTCACCAGATCATCCCAATCCTCGCTCAACGACTGAATTTGCGGCGATACCCCCGGCCATTCGCCTCCAAACTGACCATGAAAGAGTTGAATACCCGATATGCCCGCCTCCGCTATCGCCTCCAGATCGGCAGTGATGCCTTTTTTCGACACATTACCCCCAATAAAATGATACCATGTCTCCGGGTAATAATTCCTATCTGGATTTTTAAATTGTCCCTCACTTATTTCACATTGACTTTGCGCATGGATAGTCGCTATATTGCAGATAATCAACATAGAATATAGAAATAGAAATAGGCTATTTTGCGTCTTCATCATCGAACAGAATTAGGATAGACAATACAACGGTATATTTATAAAGGTAGTTAATTTTTCTGGAATTGCAGCTTTTTTTACCTCATTTTTTTACTGGTGATTCAATAAAACTTCTCCGTTTCTTCCCTATCTTTCCCTTATATCTCCTCTGTTAATTTATAAGCGAAATATAAGGGAAATATAAGGATGAACCAGAGTAGGTCCAGAGAATGTGCCTTGTAAGATTTGAGGAAAACGCAAGAAAACAACGAAGTCTCACTAGTTCGGTAAATATTCAATTAACTAATTACTATTATTTTCGAATGATACTTGTTGTCTAAGATTCGGGGGTAATTATAGTATTCCTGGCGGATCTTCATCACGTAATTGTAAACTGTTTTTGCAGATACCTCAGGAAATGAAGGATAGCGCTCTTTTAACCAGTCGTGCATCTGTGCAGCAGGTGTATCCTGAAACAGGTTAAGACGATCTACAATAAAACTTTTGTAAGGGTCAAGAGTGCAGTTGCGGGTACTTATGCTCTCGGAATACTTTTGAAACTCGCCTGAGTCCATGTCCAGGAACTTTTTTACTGTTCTAAAGTTTATGCCAAGATGAACGGCGATCCATCGCAGCGATTTGTGCTGCACGTGATAGAGTTTGTGAATGGTGTCATGCATAATGTAACGGTCCAATGATTTTTTATCCTTCTCTGTCATAATGCCTTTGCTTTAAAAATTATGACTCAAAGGTGGAATTAATTTATTAAAAACGATGTATCGTTGTTACCGTTTTTGCTGCATCATTGTTACCATTTTTGTTGTACTCTTGTTTCCATTTTCGCTGCACTGTGATTACCGATTTTGTTGTATTTCTAATTTCTTGTTACATCTAGTATTGGGAGTGGCTAATCAAAAATCTGTCCGACATCATAACATTGTATACATAAATAACTAATTTAGCAGTCTAATCAAAGACTGTCCTAAAAAGGGGTAGCTTACACTCCTGCAATCTCTTCTGCCAGTAATAAAACCTGGATTCAACGATCGATTCGTTCCTGCAGAACTCCTTTATCCGAAGCCCACTGGCCTGGTAACGATCAAATATCTCCTCAAACTGCTGTAATGTCCACATATTATTTTTTGCGGGCAAATATAGCAAGGATCAAAAATTAAAATAGGACGGGGTTTACCGAATGCTTACTTTGGGGCATTATAGATATTGAATTTTCAATTATTGTATCCCAATTTGAAGAAAGTAAATCATAGCTTATCAGATTATTATTAGTTAATTAATTCCTCCCTTGCTTCTTTAATGTTGATCCTTGCTTTATAATTATGCTTCTCTAAAAGGTGTAATAAATTACTTCCATTCAGCAAAGTAATCGGTTTATCTTTGGCAAAATTATAAGAATCAGAACCATAATCTGAAGTAGTTACTAATATTCCCTTTGTAGCACCTTCATTTAATACAGTACCATACAAATCCCTTACTGCCGATACTCCCACTACGTTAGTATATCTTTTTGCTTGTATAACAATCTTTCCTCCTCTTATTGGATCAGGATCAAAAGCAATTGCATCTACTCCTCCGTCTCTACTGGATTGAGTTACTTTTACATTACCACCATTTGAAGTAAATTCTTTCTCAAATATTTCTCTTATAAGATGTTCAAACTCTTCCCAGTTCATTGATGCTAAATTAGTTGATGAATCAACTTCAACATTATGTGCTGAAACAAATCTTTTATCATTCTGATTAATTGTTATAATTGGTTTTATAGGCGTAAGGTTACTTATTTTATGTGCGGATATACCCTTTAATCCTTTAAAGCATTCTTTAGGATCAACTTCTGGTAAATTAATTTTTAGAAACTCATCTTTGTTAGTTGAAACAGATAATATACAAGCTTCATTTATCAATCCAGTTGCTTTATTTATTGATTTACTCCATCCATTAAATACAACAGTCTTTACCTGATTAATATAATCATATACAAATATTTTCTTTAATAGATCCAGAACTATTATATATGTTATATCCTCATATAGTGTATTTATCTCTCTATCATTATAATATGTAATTCTTGTTTCAAATCTGGTTTTAAGATATTGTCTTTTCTTTACTCTCGGAAAATTATCAATTGATGGTAATAAATATTCAATAATCAGAACATTATTCTTTGGATTAAAATCTATTTTTACTTCTTTTTGAAAATTTATATGATATGTAATTGACTTTAATACTTTAGAATAGTACAATTCGATTCCTTCTTTATCATTTTGATAATATTTGTCTTTTATTATTTCAACTAATTGATTATTTGATTTTTTGGCTTTTTCAAATTCTTCAAATCTAAGATCCCATTTTTCCTTTACTTCTAAATATCTTTTTTTGAATGAATTTTTCTTCCCGTCAATTTTTTGCTGAGTTGTTAAGTAAACATCTTCATATGATGGAAAATCTTTATCAGTGTTTTTTTTGTTTGTAAGGAATCTTCTTTCAGTTATGAAATATGATTCTTTGTCTTGTTTGATCTTTTTAAAGTTTAATTCAAGTTTTTCAGCTTCCTTGATTTTTAGATTTATATCTTCAATTAAATTCTTATCCTTAAACTCTGAATTATCTATAAGCGATTTCCATATTGTTTTCTCGTTAAGTTCACAATTATTCTTTAGTGTTGACTGAAGTTTGATAATTGTATTCTCACTTTCATCTTCTTTCCTGAAGTTGTCTTTATCGTATCTTGAATTAATATCAGCTATTTCTTCAATTAATTCACTGTAAGAGTCAATTATTTTCTTTGAGTATTCTCTTATATAGTTTAATGCTTCATAATATTTAGTCATCATTTTTTCACGTGCAATTCTACTATTTTCATTAGACTCAATAAAAAAGCCAAATATAATAAACAGAAAAAATATTGCACCAATAATAATTCCTACCACTCCTAAAAAACCTATTTCTAATAAAGGTAATGTTATGCTAATCATATTATTATTCCACTAAAGGTTGTAAGCATCTATATTGATTAATTTTTTTTGTTATGAACAAAGATGAATCTTTTTCAAATGCACTCCAGTAATATTTATAAGGATCTCCTTTTATATCTGTTTTGAACCTATTACAATCATTTAAATCATCATTATAATCAGAAAATATAAATTGATCATCATCTATTTTATAAAATGTATTTTTAGAATTTACCATTTTTGTAGTATTTATGTTTTTTAAAAGAGAATATTTTTCAAGTAAAGGTTTTAGTTTTTTTCCGTTATATGATAATCCATTATAAAAAATAAATATCAGTTCATAAGTTGTTAAAGTAGATCTTAGGATACTTATATATTTATATCTTTCATCAATAGTTCCTTTATTATCTAAATGAGTTGATTCATCAACGAAAAGCAGTACTCTGTATAAATATCTGAAATAGTGCTCAATAACAATTCTATCTTCATAATTTTCATAACCAAAAACACCAAAATGTCCAATCAATGATTTTAAGTTAAAAAAAACTATGTCATATTCTTCCCCTATATTTTTACTGCCACTTGAATATCCATAAATGGAGAATTTTTTATCTGTTTTTCCATAATAAATTTTGTTGTTATTTTCTATATGGAAACTTTGTCTATTTTCTTTTAAGCTAAATACTATTTCTGCAATAATATCTGGTGGGGTAAACCTGATTTTATTTGATTCATATAAAAATTTAAATATATTTCTACCATTAATTGTAACTTTTCTTATTTGATGTTCTTGTGATCTAGAATTTCCATTTATTTGTATAGGTGTTGATGAAATCCTTTGATCATAAGTTATTGTTAAGTTTTCAACTATATCATTTAATTTATTTATCATATTGAAAAAGGTGGTCTCAAATTGCTGTTTTTGGATAAACTTCTGATTTTTGATAAATGTTACTGCTGTTATTGAGATAGCAATGAATGTTAGAATAACCATCCAATGATCAGGACCAAATTTAGTAAAGTATTGTATTATGGTATTTAATATTAGTGTCTGCATATCATAAATATTTGATTCCCACAAATGTAATAAATTTAGTTAATAGACTGTCCGAATTTCAGGAATTAATTTCAAATCTGGATCAAATCAAATAAAAGCGGTAATCTGGTCTTTTATTTAAATTATATCAGTCTTCAGTACTTAATTATCCAATCATTCTGTTTGCAAATTTCAACTACTTCATTATAAGTTAGAAACTCTTCTAAATTCTCTGAATCCATTACCATATCAGGATTTGAAATTACAAAATATTCTCCTTCATCATAAGCTTTGTATCTGTCAATACTATTTTGCCACATTGAATAAATACGGTCTATATAATACGCTTCCTTATTATTTCTCTGATTTGCATCCAATAAAACATTATATATACTACTTATGGTTATTACTTCTTATAATTCCCCCCGAATCTTGGA